>NZ_JADFFM010000001.1:2141082-2446951 GCF_015221995.1 Mucilaginibacter boryungensis | reverse complement strand
GCCGCCGGGATGTGGTGCAGGGCAATACCAAACACCAGTTGGTCTTGCTGGCCTTCGGCTAAAGGCATGCCTTCTAAAAACGCGTGCAGGCAAAGGCTTACCATTATGCCCAGTGGAAAAACTGCCTGGCCCAGGGCATGCGAATGGGTGTGGATATGCCCATGTTCAATACCGTCTGAAAACTGCTCTAAAACGATCTGGAACAGGAAACCTATCAGGATAAATACCCCAACCAGGTTATCGTTACCATGGTAAGCATCGGGTATTAAGTGCAGTACAGTAATTCCAAACAGATAAGCCCCGCTAAAGGAAAGCACCAGCTTTAACTGCTTATGGTTGCCGCCTTTAAATAAAAAAACAGAGATACCACCGCCAAACGCGGCTAAAAAAAGGATAATAACTTTCCAGGCTGCCATTAAAAATCAGGGACAAATTTTCTTTTTATAACCGAACCAAACAAGTAACCCACCAGGGTGCCGTAAACAGCGCCCGTTAAAATATCAATGGGGTAGTGCACGCCTACATATAGTTGTGCAAAGCAAACCAAAACAGCCCATAGTAAACACCAAAACCAAATCCATTTCCAACGTTTATGGAAAACCGCTATCAGGAAAACCGCTATAGCAAAATGGTTACTGGCGTGCGATGAGGGAAAACTATAGCCTGTGCCGCAATCAACCCGCCTGATGATGGTTTGCGCCATAGCCGGATCGTTACATGGCCGCAGGCGTTTTACTAAGGGTTTGGCTATATGCGCGCTGGTATAATCGGACACAGCAAATGTGGCCACCAACAGCAACAGGATAATTACGCCTTGCTTTTTATAACGCGCCAGGCAAAATATTAGGATAAACACATACACCGGTATCCAAAACTGCGGGTACCGCAAAAAAGGCATAATCCAATCGAAAAACCGGTTGGATAGGGTATGGTTGAAGAAATAAAACAGCTTACGGTCAAGCTGTAATAAATAATCGGGCATGCTTTACTATAGATTGGCCCAAATATAACGATAAATTGAGGCGAATTGTGATTTGGCTAAAGCCCTTTGTAAATGTTGCTATCCGTTGCCTGAAGCCAACGGCAATGAAATTAGCTGGATTTAGCTAAATTATGCCGTTCCTTTTAAATGACGGACATGAATAATGAATATTATGGCTTTAGCCAAACGCCACGAGAACTCAAAGCCGCAAACATTCAAAATAATACAGTGCCATGCGGGCAATATTTTTTATTTTTGGCGACTAAAACAATTATACTTTGACACTCATAAAATCAATCTCAGGAATTAGAGGTACAATAGGCGGTGCTGCCGGCGATGGCTTAACACCACTTGATATAGTTAAATTTACATCGGCTTATGGCAGCTGGGCCGTTAAAAAATCGGGGATCAGGAAAATCGTTGTTGGCCGCGACGCCCGTTTATCGGGCACTATGGTGAACAACCTGGTAATAGGTACCCTGCAAGGTCTTGGTATTGATGTGGTAGACCTGGGGCTGTCCACAACTCCAACAGTAGAAGTGGCTGTTCCGTTAGAGAACGCGGCCGGCGGTATTATACTTACGGCCAGCCACAACCCTAAGCAATGGAATGCCCTTAAATTATTGAATGCCGACGGAGAGTTTATCAGCGACGCTGATGGTAAAGAAGTGCTGGATATTGCAGAACGCAGCGATTTTATTTATGCTGATGTGAACGACCTGGGTACTGTTAAACAGGATGATACCTATCTTAAAAAGCATATAGACCAGATACTGGCTTTACCTTTAGTTGATGTGGATGCTATTACTAAAGCAAATTTCAAGGTAGTTATTGATTGCGTGAACTCTACTGGCGGCATATTTGTGCCGGCATTGCTAAACGCCTTAGGGGTAAATACCGTCCATAAATTATATTGCGAGCCAGATGGTTATTTTCCGCATAACCCCGAACCACTGCCCGAGAATTTGACGGCTTTATCTAAGGAAGTATTAAGCAAAAATGCCGATTTGGGTATAGCGGTTGACCCGGATGTAGACCGCCTGTGTTTTGTATGTGAGGATGGTAATATGTTTGGCGAGGAATATACCCTGGTAGCTGTAGCCGATTATATACTGAAAAACCAAAAAGGAAATACGGTATCTAACCTGTCATCAACCCGTGCTTTGCGCGATGTGACCGAACGTGCTGGTGGCGAATACAATGCAGCGGCCGTAGGAGAGGTGAACGTAGTAAACCAAATGAAGGCCACCAACGCTATTATCGGCGGCGAAGGCAACGGCGGGGTAATTTATCCTGAATTGCACTACGGGCGCGACGCGCTGGCCGGTATAGCTTTATTTTTAACGCACCTGGCCAAATTTGGTAAACCTGTTTCGGTGTTAAAAAGCAGCTATCCTAACTATTTTATCTCGAAAAATAAAATAACGCTGACACCGGAAATGGATATAGACGCGCTACTGCTGAAGGTAGAGGAAAAATATAAAAGTCAGCCGCATACCACAATCGATGGGCTGAAGATAGAATTTGATAAAGAATGGGTACATTTGCGTCGCTCTAACACAGAACCAATTATCAGGATATACTCTGAAGGGAATTCTGAAACGGTAGCTAATAACCTTGCTAATAAAATTATTAACGATATAAAAGAAATTCTAAAACTCAGTTAGTCAGAAAGTCCGGACCGCAAATCCGAAGCATTAAGCAGCTTAAGACCTATGGGATGCTAACTAAAAACCCATAAAACATGCGCGTATACTTAGATAACGCTGCCACGACCCCGATGGATCCCGCAGTGTTGCAAGAAATTTACAAAGTGATGGAAAATCATTTTGGTAACCCATCATCAATTCACGCGCATGGCCGCGAAGCCCGCTCACTGATAGAGAAGGCCCGCAAAACAGTCGCAAACTTATTGCATACCTCGCCAGCCGAAATATTTTTTACGTCAGGCGGTACTGAAGCCGATAATACAGCCATCAGGTGTGGTATTGTTGATCTTGGGCTGAAGTTTGCTATCACCAGCAAGTTAGAACATCACGCGGTGATCCATACCCTGGAAGCTATGGAACGTGCAGGGATCATCAACCTGAAGTTTGTTGATGTGGATAGCAAAGGCAACATTAACTATGAACAGTTGGAAGAAATGTTGCAAAACCAGGGGCGTACCTTTGTATCCCTGATGCATGCCAATAACGAATTGGGTACCCTTACTGATATTGAGCGCGTAGGGGACATCTGCGAGAAATATGATGCCATTTTTCATTGCGATGCCGTGCAAACCATGGGGCATTATCCGCACGATCTGGGTAAACTGAAAGTGCATTTTATTGCCTGCGCGGCGCATAAATTCCACGGACCAAAAGGGGTAGGTTTTTTATATGTGAACCACAAGGTTAAAATAAAGCCCATGATATATGGCGGCGCGCAGGAACGTAATATGCGTGGCGGTACCGAAAATATTTATGGCATTGCCGGTTTAGCCAAAGCGCTGGATATATGTTATACCGAAATGGATATCCATAAAGATCATATCCAGGGCTTGAAATCGTACATGAAGCAGCAACTGGAAGAAAACGTACCGGGTATTGCTTTTAACGGCGAAACCGACGAAGATAAAAGCCTCTACACCGTTCTTAACGTATCCTTCCCCGCAATGGATATGGGTGATATGCTGTTGTTTAACCTGGATATTGCCGGTATTTCGGCGTCGGGCGGGAGCGCCTGCAGTTCAGGCAGTAACATAGGCTCGCACGTGCTTACCGCTATCGGTGCAAGTCCGGAAAGGCCGTCGGTGCGGTTTTCATTCTCAAAATATACCACTAAAGAGGAGATTGATTTTACCGTAGCCAAGGTAAAAGATATTTGTTTGGTGAATGCGTAAGCATCATAATTTCATCCTTCTCTGTGTCATTTCGAACGAGGTACGAGGAGAACTACTCTCTTTACCGAAGGGAAAAAATCTTATACATTTTATTAGTCGCGTGTATAAGATTTCTCCCTACGGTCGAAATGCATTTTTACTTTATCCTTTTTAAACATACAATATTTCCGTTAAAACAATTACGTGATTCGATGGGTTTATTAATTAACAATTAAAATTAAAAACCTATGGAAACTAACAATAATAACGGGACCGGATCAACCAATTGGTCACGCCCGGACGAAAACCCTGAACAGGAACAACAGCAAAATGCTAACGAAATGCCTGAACGTGAGCAGGCCGACAGGGAACAGCAAGGCTATTCACAGCAGCAGGAAGTGCAGCAGCACGATGATGGTAACGATGCATCGTACAGTGAACAAAATGATGTAAGTCCGACACGCGAAAAAGAGTTTCCGTCAGAAGGCAGGGCTACTACAGATTTTACCCCCGGTAATCATGGCCGCACCACCGGCCGTATGGTAGGCCACGAGCCTGGTACTGAAGGTATTTAAGAGAGAGCCTCACCCCAACCCCGCTCCAGAGAGAGGGGCTTATTTAAATTTAAGGAGGAATAGTTATGAATATCGAAAATAACAGTCCCGGTCAAGACCGTGACAACAACAAATGGCCAAAGGAACAAGCTGAAGGGGCCACGCCCGGGTTTGAAATTGACAGCAAGGGACAGCTTGAAAAAGGCAGCCTTGAAACCAATGGCCCTAATAAAGATATACCATTTAATGTACTGAACAAGGATGGCAGTTTAGCCGATTTACCTGACCAGAATGTAGAGGGCGGCGGTGCACTGGATGGCACTGTAGGTTTAGGAACTTAGGAGAGAAACAAGCGTTAAGATTCAAGAGTAAGAATCAGAATGAACACTCAGGATAAAACAAGCGGCCCAAAATGGGCCGCTTGTTTTTTAACGGGCTAATTTTTTATATTTGATCATACAAAAATTAGCTCATGAAACCTTCTTTGTTATTTGCCGCCTTAATATTGGCGGGGAGCGCGTTCGCCCAGTCGCCAAAGTTTACGGTAATAAAAAATAATGCAGCAACGCCGGTTAAGAACCAGGGAATGTCCGGCACATGCTGGTGTTTTTCAAGCACGGCACTGGCTGAGAGTGAATTGTTATTTAAACAGCAGCCAGAAACCGATCTTTCAGAAGTATTTACCGTTTACAGCCTGTATATAGATAAAGCCGAGAAGTATATCCGCCGCCGCGGCAATACCCGTTTTACCGAAGGTGGTATCCAGCAGGACATGATCTATTGCACCAATACTTACGGTGCTATGCCGCAGAATATTTACCCGGGTGTTGGTAAGGACAATGTATTGAACAAAGACGGCGAAATGGAAGGCAAACTGAAAGGGTACCTGGATGATATACTGAAAAAGAACCAGGATACCATTCCGTCGAATTGGGAAAATGGTTTTAAAGCCATTTTAGGCAGTTATTTAGGGACACCACCGGTAAAATTTACCTATAATGGTAAAGAGTATACGCCTAAAAGTTACGCCGCGCAAAATGTATCATTAAAATTATCAGATTATATCGGGCTAACGTCATTTACCCATCATCCTTATTATACCACCTTCGCTATGGAGGTGCCTGATAACTATAACAGCAACATGTTTTATAACCTGCCGCTTGATGAATTTATCAGTACAGTTAAACAGGCTATCCAGAAAGGATATACCATTGCCTGGGATGCCGATGTAAGCAATACCGGTTTCAGGCAAAATGTAGGTTATGCTAAATGGACAAACGGTAAAGTTGACGCGAAAGATTTTGCCTCGTTTACTGAAGGCAAGCCCACAGCAAAGATTCGCCAGGAGCTGTTTGATAAACAGGTTACTCAGGACGATCACCTGATGCAGATCACCGGCCTGGCTAAAGACGAAAAAGGCAACGAATATTTCATCGTGAAAAACTCGTGGGGCAAAGCTGGCCCGTATGAGGGTTATATTTATGTGAGCATGCCATATTTTACTATCAATACTATCTCTATACTGGTGAATAAAAAAGCATTAGCCCCGGCAATGATATCGAAAACGGCGGAGTAGAAAGCCTCACCCCAACCCTCTCCAGGGGAGAGGAGCTATAAAACAGAAACGGCCCGAATTACTCGGGCCGTTTCTGTTTTATATAATATCTTTCGGACTTTTCACCTAATTATTCATCATCTT
Organism: Mucilaginibacter boryungensis; assembly: GCF_015221995.1. Taxonomy (NCBI): domain Bacteria; kingdom Pseudomonadati; phylum Bacteroidota; class Sphingobacteriia; order Sphingobacteriales; family Sphingobacteriaceae; genus Mucilaginibacter; species Mucilaginibacter boryungensis. The sequence continues at coordinate 2,440,856 of NZ_JADFFM010000001.1, read as the reverse complement.
TATAAACGAAGCTAATTTCTCCTTCATTTCACGGCGGTCTACTATAAAATCAAGGAAACCGTGTTCCTGCACAAATTCGGCAGTTTGGAAACCTTTAGGTAAGTCTTTTTTAATGGTCTCTTTAATAACCCGCGGACCAGCAAAACCTATCAGCGAGCCGGGTTCAGCAATGTTGATGTCGCCCAGCATAGCGTATGATGCGGTTACACCACCGGTAGTAGGGTCGGTTAATAAAGAGATATACGGAACTTTAGCTTGCGCCAGTAAAGCCAGCTTGGCCGATGTTTTAGCCATTTGCATTAGTGAAAACGCCGCTTCCATCATACGTGCACCGCCCGATTTGGATATCATCAGGAATGGGGCTTTGGTAGCGATACTGTGATCAATCGACCGGGCTATCTTTTCACCTACAACCGAACCCATAGAGCCGCCAATAAAATTGAAATCCATGCAGGCAATAACAATATCCTGTCCGTCAATTTTACCGTAAGCGGCGCGGATAGCATCGTTCAGCCCGGTTTTTTTGATGGTGTCTTTCAGCCTGTCGGTGTATTTTTTGGTATCGGTAAAGTTCAGTGGGTCGCCCGATGTAAGGTTCGGGAACAGTTCGGTAAACTCGTTGTTATCAAATAAAATGGAAAAATATTCTTTTGAACCTATACGGATATGGTAACCGCAATAGTGGCAAACATATTGGTTCTCAACTTGTTCTGAATAATGCAGGGGCTTTTTGCAGTTAGGGCATTTGTTCCAGATACCGTCAGGTGCTTCCTTCTTTTCTTCAGTAGACGTAATTATTCCCTTAAGTTCCCTTTTAAACCACGACATATTTGTTTCTTCTTCGTTCAATGTGTTTGCAAAGAAACAAAAAATTTAATTGAGTGTTTGTATTTTCCACCCGGTATGTTGGAAAATAACTAATTAAAAATAGCAGGTTAAATTGCCAACGACCAATACTTGGTGTATTTTTTACACTAATATCTTTAAAAGTGCTTTTTTGTATAGAAAATTTATAACTTCGGACATCAAAATTATATTCCATGGATTTAAAAAACTATAAAGGTGTACTGCATGGCGACCAGGTGCAGGAACTGTTTGAAATAGCCAAAAAGCACCAATTTGCGCTACCGGCTGTAAACGTTATTGGTACTAACACCATCAACGCGGTTATGGAAACTGCCGCTGCTGTGAAATCGCCGGTAATTATCCAATTATCAAATGGCGGGGCGCAATTCTATGCCGGTAAATCAATTGATAATTCAAAGCTGCAAGCTTGCATTTTGGGTGGTGTATCTGCCGCCAAGCACGTGCATTTATTAGCCGAGCATTATGGCATAGCTGTGATATTGCATACAGACCACGCCGCTAAAAAGTTATTACCATGGATTGATGGTTTGTTAGATTACGGTGAGAAACATTTTGCTGAAACCGGCAAGCCGCTGTTCTCATCGCACATGCTGGACCTTTCTGAAGAACCTATTGAAGAAAATATTGAAATATCTGCCAAATACCTGGAGCGCATGGCCAAAATGGGTATGACACTGGAGATTGAACTGGGCGTAACTGGGGGTGAAGAAGACGGCGTTGATAACAGCGATGTAGATAGTTCACGTTTATATACCCAACCCGAAGAAGTTTCTTATTCCTACGAACACCTGATGAAAGTTAGTCCGCGCTTTACGGTAGCTGCTGCTTTTGGTAATGTGCATGGGGTTTACAAACCGGGTAATGTTAAACTGCAGCCCGTTATCCTGCATAACTCGCAGGAATATGTGAAGAAGAAATTTAACCTGAGCGCTGAGAAACCGATCAATTTTGTATTCCATGGTGGTTCGGGTTCAAGCCAGGAGGAGATCCGCGAGGCTATATCCTACGGTGCTATTAAAATGAACATTGATACTGATATGCAATGGGCTTTCTGGGAAGGCATTAAAGATTACTACCAATCTAAAGAAGGATACCTGCAATCGCAAATTGGCAGCCCGGATGGCGAGGATTCGCCAAACAAAAAATATTATGACCCACGCGTGTGGCTGCGCAAAGGCGAAGAGAATTTTGTAAAACGCCTGAAGGTTGCTTTTGAGGACTTAAATTGTCTTGATGTAAATAGTAAGCTATAAGTTATTTTTCAACATCACAAAAACGTCGGTACTTTGTTGTACTGACGTTTTTAGTTTATATTCAATTTATTTAAATTATATCCTATGGCTGTTATACCAAATAAAGCAAAAAAGAACTTTTTCGAACGGTTTGCCAATTGGGCAACTATAGCAACAGGCAGTTCTGCCGCATTTATTATCGCTTCCCTGATCATACTTGTTTGGATTATAACCGGCCCGATTTTTAATTATTCAAACACCTGGCAGTTAATTATAAACACCGGTACTACAATTGTTACTTTTTTAATGGTGTTCCTGATACAAAAATCGCAGAATAAAGATTCAAAGGCTATACATTTAAAACTGAATGAACTATTAGCATCGCATCAGGGGGCAAGTAACCGCATGGTTGATATTGAAGACCTGACCGAAGATGAACTTGACCATTTGCATAAATATTATGTACGGCTATATGCATTGGCCCAAATGGAAGATGATTTAACGTGCACTCATTCAATTGATGCAGCAGATGAAAACCATAATATTAAATTAGCCGGCTATAAAAACAAGAAGCATTATAACGATGCCCGAACAAAGAAAGATTCAAGTAAAAAAGATAAATAACCAACCCGACCTGGAAAAAGCTTTTGCAATCCGTACCGAGGTTTTTGTTAACGAACAGGGTTGTCCGCCTGAACTGGAACGGGAAAATGAAGAAGTATCTAATCACTTCCTTGCTACCATAAACGGTAAACCCGTAGCAGCCTCCAGGTGGCGGCAAACAGACAAAGGTATAAAGCTGGAACGCTTTGCTGTTTTGAAGCCTTACAGGGGCCTGGGAATAGGGCAGGAGCTTGTTAAAGCTGTACTTGCCGACTTGCCTTTGGAGGCAACTTATGTTTATCTGCATGCGCAAACACCCGCCGTACCGCTATATCTAAAATGCGGTTTCGCCACCGAAGGCGATGAGTTTGAAGAAGCGGGGATAAAGCATTTTAAGATGGTGAAGAAGTAAAAACCGACGCGTCATTGTGAGGAGCGTAGCGACGTAGCAATCCCCGATTTACAGAGCCGCTCTGCTTATCGGGGATTGCCACGCTATCATTCGCAATGACGTGATTGGGACAGTGGCTGGTTAGCCAAACACCCGCCCTGAATATGACATCGCTTCAGTAAAATACGCCATATTAACACCTGTGTCAATCCCTTTCTCGTCAAGGTAACTCAATACGTTTTCGGTGGCGATATTGCCTGTAAGGTCGTCTTTAGCCATAGGGCAACCGCCATAGCCTTTCAGGGCAGTATCGAAGTGGCGACAATTGCTTTGGTAAGCGGCATCTATTTTTTCAAACCAGCTATCGGGGGTAGAGTGCAGGTGTATGCCGAAATTGATACCTGGAAAGGCATTTGTTAGCAGAGGATATAATTCTCTAATCTGTTCGGGGCTGGCCATGCCAATGGTATCGGCTAATGAAATATCATTAATGCCTTCGGCTATCAATTTTTCGGCCCAGCTTAAAACCAGTTCGGTGTTCCAGATATCGCCGTAAGGGTTTCCAAAGCCCATAGATAAATAAACCAGTAAGTTTTTATTCTTTTTTACGCATAGTTCCTGCATTTTCTTTACCACATCGAACGATGCATCAATAGTGCTATTGGTATTACGCATTTGGAACGTCTCAGAGATAGAAAAAGGAAAGCCGAGGTAAGTGATGGCTTCGTGCTGTGCGGCTTCTTCAGCGCCCCTGTAATTGGCTATAATAGCCAATAGTTTTGATTGGGTGCTGCCCATATCCAGTTTATCCAGCACCGCGGCCGTGTCCTGCATCTGTGGGATAGCTTTGGGCGATACAAAACTGCCAAAGTCAATAGTATCAAAACCGCATTTTAAAAGCAGGTTAATATAATGGGCTTTAACGTCGGTCGGTGCAAAATCGTGCAGGCCCTGCATGGCATCGCGGGGGCATTCGGTCAATTTAATTTGGCTCATGATTCGGTTTTGGGCAGGTGCCTGGCATCTGCCGGTACATTGTCACGTACAAACCTACGAATAATCAACCGTGTGCCGCCATTGTAATTAATGTAACTGCCTATCCAGTTAATAAATACGATAATCTTATTACGGAAACCCAGCAGCGATACCAGGTGCACAAACATCCATATCAGCCAGGCAAAAAATCCCTGGAATTTTATCTTACCCAAATCGGCGACGGCCTTGTTACGGCCAATAGTTGCTAACGATCCTTTGTCGAAGTATTTGAAGGGCTCGGTTGGTTCGCCCTTAATAATGTGTACTATATTTTTGGCTACCTGTTTGCCTTGTTGAATAGCTACCTGTGCCACGCCTGGATGACCTTTTGGTGTTTCTTCAGTAATTACAGCGGCCACATCACCAATAGCGAATATATTTTCGGCGCCTTCAACACGGTTTATAGCATCTGTTTGAATGCGGTTGCCGCGTATAATACTGCCTTCGGGCACACCTTTGGGGATAACACCCATTACACCTGCCGACCAGATGACATTACGTGTGCGGATAGTTTGCCCGTCTTCAAACTTGATCACTTCACCATCGTAGCTTTCCACTTTTTTATTCAGCAATACATCAACCCCCATTTTCACCAGGAAATCCTTTGCTTTTGCGGATGCTTGCTCTGAAAATGGCCCTAAAACCTTAGGCATAAAATCAACAAGGTAAACCCGCATGTGTTCTTTGTCCAATTCGGGATAATCCTTAGTAAGTACGTGGTTCCGCAGTTCGGCTAAAGCCCCGGCCAATTCTACACCGGTAGGGCCGGCGCCTACCAATACAAAGTTCAGGTAAGGCTCGCGTTCTTCACGGGTTTTTAACAATACCGCTTCTTCCAGGTTTTGCAGCACCAGGTAGCGCAGGTTAAGCGCCTCGGGGATACTTTTCATAGGCATGGCAAACTTTTCGATTTGCTTGTTGCCAAAAAAGTTGGTGGTCGAGCCGGTAGCTATTACCAGGTAATCGTATTTAATACCGCCAATAGTGGTATCCAGGGTTTTAGTTTCAGCATTCAAGCCCATCACCTCGGCAATGCGAAAACGGAAATTCTTTTGACTGCTAAAATTTTTGCGGACAGAAAAAGCGATAGACTCTGCCTCCAGGCTGCCAGTTGCTACCTGGTAAAGCAACGGCTGAAACACATGGTAGTTATGCTTATCCAGCATTAGTACTTCTACTGGCTTATCGGCAAGGCCTTTGGCAACCTCAAGTCCGCCGAAGCCAGCGCCGATAATAACTACTAAAGGAAAATTGGTTTTGGTTGATGTTTCCATAGTTTTAAGCTTAAAGCTTTTAGATTGATTAAGTTTTAAACAAGCGTCATTGCGAGGTACGAAGCAATCTTTACACCCAAAGGTTAGAATTTAAATCTTCTTCGCGTAGCTTGGAGATTGCTTCGTACCTCGCAATGACGTATAGCGATAGCTTTGTGCCTTTGGCTTTTATGTATAACAAAAAAGGCTCCAAATGTTCTTTGGAGCCTTGAATATTGATAGAAATTACTTTCTTATTTCAAATCTTTTTTACCAAAGTCAATGATAACTGGTGTAGCAACACAAATTGACGAGTAGGTACCAAAGGTAACACCTATCAACAACGCGAACGAGAAGCCGCGCAGTACATCGCCACCGAAGATAAACAGTACTAACAATACGAATATTACAGTTAACGCGGTAATAATGGTACGGCTTAAAGTACTATTAATAGCTTGGTTAATTACCGTTTTCGGATCGTCGGTTTTTGAATGGTGCAGGTTAAGGAACTCACGGATACGGTCGAATACAACCACGGTATCGTTAATTGAATAACCAATTACTGTCAAAATGGCCGCGATGAATTTCTGGTCGATATCCAGCGAGAATGGTAACATATCCTTAAATATCGAGAAGAATGAAAGTACCAGTAAGGCATCATGCGCGGTAGCGATCATCGCACCTAAGCTAAACTGCCATTTGCGGAAACGGATAAGGATATAGCCTGAAATTACGATGATAGCGAAAACTACAGTCCATATAGCCGATGTTTTTAAGTCGTTAGCTATGGTTGGGCCTACTTTTTGCTGACCAATGATATTAAATTTAGGGTTAACGTTAGACATTGCTTTGCGTAAATCGGTCTCCACTTTATTGTCAACAGTTTGCGACTGGTCTTCAATTAAATAATTGGTGGTTACACGTATCTGGTTATCGCTGCCAAAGGTTTTAACCTCGGTTTTACCCTGGCCAAAATCGGCGTCAACCGCATCGCGGATAGCTTGTGTAGAAACAGTTTTGTCAAACCTTACTTCATAAGTACGGCCGCCCTGGAAATCTACACCGTAGTTGAAACCGCGGGTAAACATAGAGATTAAACCTAATAGGATAAACGTACCTGACAAGGCGTAAAACTTGAAACGGTTTTTAACAAACGCGTAATTCGCGTTTTTAAAGGTATGTGAACTCCATGGGTTGCTAAATTTAATATCCCAACCTTTACCCAGCATCCATTCAAATATTAACCTCGAGATCAATAACGAGCAGAACAGGGAAGTAACAATACCGATCATCAGCGTTGTGGCGAAGCCTAAGATAGGGCCCGAACCGAACGAGAATAAAATTAAACCGGTAAGGAAGGTACTGATGTTAGAGTCAAGAATTGAAGGTAAAGCGTGTTTAAAACCATCGGCAACTGCTAAACGGATAGATTTGCCATGCGCCATTTCTTCGCGCACGCGTTCATATATCAGTACGTTGGCATCAACTGCTATACCGAGTATCAGGATAATACCGGCTATACCATCAAGCGTTAACACAGCGCCTAAGCTGGTTAATACACCCATCAGGAAGAATACGTTAACAATTACGGCCACTACCGCAATAGTACCTGCACGGTTGTAGTAAGCAACCATGAATATTAATACCACAACCAAACCGGCAATACTTGAAGCCAAACCGTGGTTGATAGATTCCTGACCTAATGACGGGCCCACCACTTCTTCAGACACAATACGTGCCGGTGCCGGTAAACGGCCTGCTTTCAAAATGTTGGCCAAATCCTTGGTTTCTTCCATAGTGAAGCTACCACTGATAGAGGAGCGGCCGCCAGTGATCTCGTTACTTACACGTGGGGCAGAAACTACGTTATCATCTAACACAATGGCTATAGAACGGTTGTCGGTTTCATCTTTAGGGTTACCTGCGGCAGCAGCAGTTACACGTGCCCAGGTTTGTGCACCTTCGCTGTTCATATCCATGGTAACCTCGTAAGTACCGGTTTGCGGGTTAATGTCCGAGTTGGCATCGGTAATAACACCGCCGGTTAATACCGGGCCATTGGTAGCGCCAGATAATTTGATGGCGTATAATTCAAAAGTTTTGCTTTTTTCTATTGGTTTAATACCCCAAACCAATTTCAGGTTTTGTGGCAATACAGCTTTAACTTCAGGCATAGCCAGATAAGCGTCAACAGCGGCGGTATCTTTTTCTGAAGCATAGCCAACAGTTGGGCCCGGGCGTAATCCTGATGGCTGTCCATTGGCGCCTGATGAATAAGCAGGTGTCATTTTAGCAAATAACGGGTTCTCTGCTTCAGCTTTTAATCTGCCTTTTAACGATGAAGTGTCTTTAGCAGTGCCAGCTTCTTTTTTAACCTTGCTTAATAATGAGCCTGCTGTTTTCGCAGTATCTTTTTTAGCGTCAGGGGTTACAGCAGCAACCGCTTTTGTAGTGTCTTTACCTTTACCCGCAGCTTTATTTTTGGCCGCCAACAGGGTGTTGATATTAGTAAGTAACTGGTAAACCTCCTGGTTTTCGTAAGTCTCGTAAAATTCCAGCTTAGCCGAACCTTGTAACAGTTTACGCACGCGTTCTTTATCGGTTACGCCCGGTAATTCAACCAAAATACGGTTGGTGCCAGTTTGCAGTTGAATATTTGGCTGTGTTACACCAAATTTATCTATACGGGTACGCAAAATGTTGAATGATTGCGTAACAGCGGTATTGGCCTGATCTTTCAGGAAAGATTCAACTTCGCTGTTTGAAGCATCAAACTTAATGTGACCGGCATTTTCTTTTGTGGCGAAAATAGGGGCCAGTTTACCGTTAGGGCTAATCTTTTTATATTCATCCATAAACAGGTTGATATAATTAGCCGGGCTGGTTTTTGCATCAAGGCTGGCATTACTCAGTGCCCTGTTAAAATCAGGATCTGTGTTGTTGTTAGCTAATGTTTTGATCAGGTCGCCTAATGCGATCTGCATTGTAACGTTCATACCACCCTTTAAGTCCAAACCCAGAGCAAGCTCCTTGTTTTTACAGTATTGGTAGGTATGGTTAAATAACGGGTACACTGGCTGGCCTGAAATAGAATCCAGGTAGGCTTTCTTTTTTTGTTCGTTACCCTTTGAATAAACTTCGGCATCTTTCTCAACCTTCTTGGTTACCCAAGTAAACGAGAGCTGGTACAAGCATGAAATAGCCAGTATGATGGCGAAAAATTTAATAACCCCTTTACCTTGCATTGTTATTGTTGTATGTATATATTTAGTTTATAGCCTTTTTAAATAAGACGGCAAATCTAATAAAATTTCGCAACCCAAAAATTTTAAATTAAAACAATTTGATGACAGAAAATGTTAGCGGCGCTGTAGTGTGATAAATGAATAGGGGATGCTATGCTTTTCATCAGTTCCGTGGTCTTCCCTTTCAATTGCCACCCACTCGTTATCATCTATTTGCGGAAAGAAAGCGTCGGCTTCAAATGCCTGGTGTACAATGGTTAAATATATCTTATCCGTTTTGGGCATAGCCAGTTTGTATATCTCGGCGCCGCCAACAATAAATACCTCTTCCTCGCCTTCGCATAAAGCAATGGCCTCATCAACCGAGTTTACTATCTCGCACCCCGGTATTTCTATTTGCTGACGGGTGACCACAATATTGCGGCGGTTAGGCAACGGACGGCCAACTGAGTCGTAAGTTTTACGCCCCATTATCACGGTATGCCCGCTGGTGATCTGCTTAAAATGTTTCAGATCATTGGGCAAATGCCAAAGTAATTGGTTGTTTTTGCCTATGGCATTGTTTTCGGAGATAGCTACTACGGCGGAGATTGTCATAATTGCGAATGTATAAACATCATGTCATTTCGAATGAGGAAGGAGAAATCTTTTACGTGAAGACCGGCTGCGTGCAGAAGATTTCTCCCTACGGTTCGAAATGACAGATGGTGTTGTGTAATATTATACCGCTACCGCTCCCTTAATATGCGGCCATGGATCGTAATTCTCAAGCGTGAAATCTTCAAACCTGAAGGCGAAGATGTCTTTCACATCAGGGTTGATCTTCATTGTAGGCAACGGACGTGGTTCGCGGCTTAGTTGCAGGTTGGCCTGTTCAATATGGTTATTGTACAGATGCGCATCGCCGAATGTGTGGACGAAGTCGCCATAATCCAGATCGCATACCTGGGCCATCATCATGGTTAGCAGCGCATACGAGGCGATGTTGAACGGCACGCCCAAAAATATATCGGCACTGCGCTGGTAAAGCTGGCAGGAAAGTTTACCCTTTGTTTCACCTTTTAGCGGGTTTGCGGGCTCCACATAAAACTGGAATAAGCTGTGGCATGGCGGAAGGGCCATGTGCTCAACATCACCCACATTCCAGGCCGAAACCATAATGCGGCGCGAATCAGGATTGTTTTTCAATTGGTTTACCACCTGGGTGATCTGATCGATATGGCGGCCATCAGGCGTAGGCCACGACCGCCATTGATAACCGTAAACAGGGCCAAGATTGCCATTGGCATCGGCCCACTCATCCCAAATTTTTACACCATTATCCTTAAGGTATTTGATATTGGTGTCACCACTTAAAAACCATATCAATTCATGTATAATAGATTTCAAGTGTAGTTTCTTGGTGGTTACCAGCGGAAAGCCGTCCTTCAGGTTAAAGCGCATCTGGTAGCCAAACACGCTGATGGTGCCGGTGCCGGTACGGTCGTGCTTTTGGGCGCCGTTATCCAGTACGTGGCGCATCAGGTCTAAATATTGTTTCATTTCAATTATTGAATGAGTGAATTATTGAATGAGTAATCAATCAATACCATCTGCAAAGAAAAATAATCTATTTTTGGTATCCTACGGATGTGCAAAAATACAGGCCGTTGTTAAGAGAATTATGATCGCATTTCCAAACGCTAAAATAAATATAGGCTTAAACATCACCAGTCGCCGACCCGACGGTTACCATAACCTGGAAACAGTTTTTTATCCCATCAAGATTTACGATGCGCTGGAAATTATTAAAAGCGATCAGGTGACCTTTAATGCATCTGGCCTGGATATTCCCGGCAAGATAACGGATAACCTGTGCCTGAAAGGGTACGATCTGCTGAAAAAAGACTTCGACCTGCCGCCTGTAGATATTCATCTTCATAAACATATCCCAATAGGTGCGGGGCTGGGCGGTGGCTCGGCCGATGCTGCTTTTTTCATCAAATTACTGAACCAGTATTTTAATTTAGGATTGAGTGCGGAACAGATGCGCGGCTACGCCCGGCAATTGGGCGCGGATTGCGCCTTCTTTATTGAAAGCAAGCCGGTATACGCATTTGGAAAGGGGGATGAGTTTGAGCCCGTGAGTCTCGATCTGTCCACTTATCATTTAGTGCTGGTGATGCCACCTGCACATGTATCCACCGCGGAGGCTTATCGCGGTGTAAGCCCAAAGCCCGCTGAGGGCCCTTTACAGGGCCATATAGGGTTCCCGGTGAAAGAGTGGAAGTATATCATCAAAAATGATTTTGAAGAGTCGGTATTTAAGAACCATCCTGAAATAAGAGGGGTAAAGGCCGCCCTGTATGACGCTGGCGCATTATATGCCAGTATGAGCGGGAGCGGGGCTTCAGTATTTGGCATATTCGCCACACGCCCTGATTTGTCAGTATTGGAGAAAGATAACCAGGTTTTTTATAATATCTAATCAAATCGTCATGCCGAACTTGTTTCGGCATCTCACATGCAAAGTAATCATTCTGTTAACTCATCTTATGGGATGCCGAAACAAATTCGGCATGACGCACATGCGTGGTGCTAATCCTCACTAATATAATCCCTGTCTTCGTCACTTAGTGTATTTTTCTGCGGCTGGTTTAACCCTTCATGAGTATTCTCGTCGCGCTCGTCATAACCGTGACCGTAATCGTTACTAAACTTCTTCACTTTAGGGCGACCAACCAGGTAGCCAATAATAAACGCGGCCAATGCTACCCAAAGCATCATCATTAATTTCGAGGTGTAAAACGAAAAGAACAGCACTTTAAAAGTTACCGGCGCATTGTTTTGCATAATAACAATGGTAAGTAAAATGGTAATGACAATAATAAAGATGGTCTTTAATCTCATAGTAGTTTTTCAGTTTATGGTTTGCCTCTAATATCAGGTTTTAAAATGTCTAATAAAATAAAGAGGGTAGGGTTTTTTATTAACGACTATCAAAGGCCTATCCATGACCCATTTTTAAAATTGAACACCTGAAAATTGGCGCCAATTTTTTAGGTGAGCTGCGCATGTTTGATTTTTAAATGGAGTAGGTGGCAAGCATATTGATTATAAATTTATTTACACTAAGACGTGCTTAAGATTAGCGTTATGAAGTATCTAATGTTTAACTTATACATTATGATATTAATCTACTGTTTATTAGTGATTTATATTTATAAAATATCGGTAAAATCCACGCTTGCTAAATTATTTAGTATATTGCATTAATATCATAGGTATTAATATTAAGTTTTACTTTTAGTTTTTATGTTAATTAATTGATTTTTAATTACTTATTTAAATAAGTTATACGGGGTATGGGTAATTATATACAATAATTACCCACTAGCTTGATCGTACTTAATTTATTGATTACTAAGATGTTAATTAATAATCGTTCTACTTAGTAATTTACTGACAAGTTAACGTGTTTACAATTAATTAAATACACTAAGGCACACTGTAAACTTGACGGATTTTCACATCGTGAAACTATACAACCACTGCAATTGTATACGGATACCAAAAAATAAAGTTGTAAATTATTTGAGGATAGCTCCCCTATTGGGGCGGGGGTTAACGCGATTTATATTGTACAATACGTTTTTGAGCAACCGGAAACAGGAAGATGGTGGACAAAATTATCAGTGCGCCAACCCAAAACCCAAGCTTCATTTTATCGTTCTCGCCAAAGAAAATGAACGACATCAGGATACCATAAACCGGCTCGAGATTGGTAATGAGTGCAACTTTAAAAGCCGATATCTCACGCATTACAGATACCCCTGCAACGTAAGCCAATGAAGTGCAAATGGTTCCCAGTAATACCAGGTAAGCCACATCACTGGTGTGCAAAGCCATGCTTTTAGTAAAACCTGTCGTGGCGAAAATGAAGATAGTGATCCAGCAAAGGGCGCCCATTAATTCGTAAAATGCAATTACCGGGGCGGCAATTACTTTAACCTGCTTAGAGTTTATAATGCCGAAAAGGCTGGCAAAAGCGGCACTTAACAAGCCGAAAATAATACCCTTAGTGTACCGGGTCTCAAATTTAAAAATGATAAGGATGCCGATGATTATAAGGATACCGGCCAGGATCTCCAGTTTGGATATCTTCTTTTTATTGAACAATGGTTCAAAGAAAGCAGTAAACAAAGTCATGGACGAAAGGCATACCAGCGTTACCGGGACAGTGGATGATTTGATGGCCTGGAAGAATAATATCCAGTGGCCGCCCACTAAAGCGCCGGTAAAAAACAACCGTAAAAACGATTGCCTGCTAACCTTGATATCGGTACGGTTAAATTTAAAATAAAGGAATAAGCTGATAAAGGCGATGAGTACACGGTACCATACCAGCGATACTGCAGACACTGAAATAAGCTTACCTAATATACTGGTAAACCCCCATATAAAAACTGTAAAGTGAAGGATGACCAGGTTTTTATTGATACCTGCAGGACTGGAGTGCTCAGGCATTATTTTGGCGCTTTTAAAAGTAAATAGTAGCCCAGTATACCAAACAAAACATTAGGCATAAATACCGTAATAATAGGCGGCATACCCCCTTTAATAGAGAATACAATGGCAAATTTATCAACCACAATATAGGTGAAGCATAAAAATATGCCTATTCCCAAAGGTAAGCCTATACCCCCGCGTACCTTGCGGGATGATATGGATACGCCTATCAGGGTTAATACATACGTAGCAAACGGGTATACAAAACGTCGGTATTCCTCGTATTGCATGTCTATTAAAGCGCCTGTGCCGCGTATCTGCTCTTTGATGATATTCTTATGCAGTTCTTTGGTAGATATGGCCATGTACACATTGTCGCGTACTACAAAATCAGTCGGACGCATATCCAGCACGGTATCTTTATTGGCCAGGGTAACCAACTTTTCGTCAAGTCCGTTCACATACCTAACAGTGTAGGTGGGTAATGACCATATATGTTTAACCGAATCGTAATTAATGCGCGGGGCTGTAAGTTTTTCACGTAGCTCATCGCCGTTAAATTTTTCAAGTATAAAATTAAAACCGGCGTGAGTAACCTCATCATACGATTGCAGGTATACGAAAGTATTCTTATCCAGCTGGATATGTGTTTCGCTGCGAGTTGGGTCAACATCGTTAAAATAAGTATTCTCGAAGGTGTTTTTTAACCTGTTGGTATAAGGGATAAGGAAAACGTTGGCAAAAAACGAAATAATAAATACGATGGTTGATGAAATGAAATATGGACGTAAATAACGGTTAAAACTAACTTTGCCGCTTAGTATAGGCACCACTTCGGTTTGATTGGCCATTTTTGCCGTGAAAAATATTACCGCTAAGAAATTAATAAGCGGCGATAGCATGTTCAGGTAAAAAGGTACGAAGCCCGCATAGTACTGAAAAACGATATCATGAATAGGGGCCTTGCCTTTTAAAAAATTATCCAGCCTTTCAGATATATCAAACACTACGGTTATCACCACAAAAATACCCAGGGTAAAAGCAAACGTGCCCAGGTATTTCCCTATGATATACCTGTCAATAACCTTGAAGTGTTTCTTAAAAAAGGATGTCATTATAATCTCTGCCCTAAGCGGTTAACCATTGTTTTCTTCCATTCGTAAAACTCGCCGCTGATAATTTTTTCGCGGGCCTGTTTAACCAGCCACAAGTAAAAATGCAGGTTATGTAAACTGGCTATCTGTGCACCCAAAATCTCGCCCGATGCCACTAAATGGCGCAGGTAAGCTTTGGTATGCTGTGTATCTACCCACAAATCACTATCCGCCTCAATAGGCGAAAAATCATTCTTCCATTTCTCGTTACGGATATTAATAATGCCATCGCGGGTAAAAAGCATGCCGTTGCGGGCATTGCGGGTAGGCATTACACAATCAAACATATCAATTCCCAACGCAATATTCTCTAATATATTTACCGGTGTACCCACGCCCATTAAATAACGTGGTTTTTGCTGCGGTAATATATCGCATACAATTTCTGTCATGGCATACATTTCTTCGGCTGGTTCGCCAACAGAAAGACCGCCTATGGCATTGCCTTCCCGCTCAAAAGAAGCAATTACTTCGGCTGATTTTATGCGCAGGTCTTTATAAACCGAACCCTGCACAATAGGGAACAGGGTTTGGCTGTAACCGTACTTAGGTTCTGTACTGTCAAAACGGTCGCAGCATCGTTTAAGCCAGCGGTGCGTCATCTCAATAGAGCGGCGGGCATAGTGGTATTCGCAGGGGTAAGGCGTACATTCATCAAAGGCCATAATAATATCGGCACCAATGGTACGCTGCGTATCCATTACGTTTTCCGGCGTGAATAAATGTTTCGATCCATCTATGTGCGAACGAAATGTTACGCCTTCTTCTTTTATCTTCCTGACATCGGTTAACGAATATACCTGGTAACCCCCGCTATCTGTTAAAATAGGCCTATCCCAACCATTAAACTTATGTAAGCCACCGGCTTGTTCAATGGTATTTAAACCAGGTCTTAAATATAAATGGTACGTATTCCCCAGGATGATCTGTGCTTCAATGTCCTGCATAAGCTCGCGCTGATGAACGGCTTTAACTGTTCCAGCCGTGCCTACAGGCATGAAAATAGGAGTTTGTATAGTGCCGTGATCGGTTTCGATCTCGCCGGCGCGTGCTTTGGAAGACTTGTCCTGTGCTGTTAAAGTAAATTTCATTATCGGACGGCAAAATTAGCAAATAAAGCGCTTTGTTTAACTAAACATTATTTACATATATTGTAAGGTAAATTCAAGCATTTTTAACAATTTTGCACGTTCACTTAACTCAGTATTGGAAACTTATATACACCTCGCGCTATTTATCGTTTTTCAGCTATGCTTTATTCTCCAGTTATATTTTTTAATTGCGAAATACAGCAAGCTTGCCGGCTATAAAATACCACCGCGCGATGAGGCGGGCGATTCTATCCCTGTATCAGTAGTTATCGCGGCGCGCAACGAGGCTCAAAATCTAAGCCAGTTTTTACCATCCATTTTATCGCAGGATTATCCCGATTTTGAAGTTGTTGTAATTAACGATTGTTCATCTGACGGTTCAGACATTATCCTGATGGAAATGCAAAACAGTTACCCGCGGTTAAAAGTGGTGACCATTACAGAACATGACCGGTTTAAAACAGGAAAAAAATTTGCTTTAACACTTGGGATAAAAGCAGCTGCAAATGAGCATCTTTTATTCACCGATGCGGACTGTGTACCATCAAGCGACCAGTGGATACGGTTAATGACAAGAAATTTTACTGCCGAAACCGAACTTATACTGGGGTATTCTCCGTATAAGCGTGAAGGCGGGTTAATGAATACTTTTATCCGTTTTGAAACACTAAAAACCGGGATGAACTATTTATCGGCGGCCTTAACCCATGATGCTTATATGGGGATTGGCCGCAATATGGCTTATACCAAAACCTTGTTCTTTAAATCAAAAGGGTTTGCATCGCACATGCACGTATTATCCGGCGATGACGATTTGTTTGTGAACCAAAACGCTACTTCAACTAACGTGCGGATAGAGATTGATAAGGAAGCATTTACCTATAGCCAGGCTAAAACCACATTATCAGGCTGGTACCGTCAGAAAAAACGCCACATGGGGGTGGGGAAGTTGTATAGAAACCGGCACAGGCGTATGCTTACCGTTGATGCACTGAGCGGCTTTTTTTACTATGTATTGCTGATCATATCACTCATTTTTAACATTGAACCATTGCTGGCATTAGGTTTGTTCGTATTACGTTTAGGGCTGCAGCTGTTTTTTTATACCAGCATATTTAAAAAGTTAAAGGCTAAAGACTTGCTGCTATACCTGCCGTTTTTAGACCTGTTATATTATTTTTATTTAAACATATTTGGCCTTATTGGGACCTTTATTAAAACTACCCAATGGAAGTAAACAACAATTTCACCGAGAATGCAAAGAATGATTTCCAGCTGGTGCAAAAGGCCATGAATGGGGATCAGCGAGCCTATGCCGATTTGATGCACCGGTATAAGGATGCTATTTACTTTATGGCACTTAAAATGGTGAATAATAAAGAGGACGCTATGGACCTTACTGTTGAAACCTTTGGCAAGGCCTTTGAAAAATTAGATAAATACCAGCCAAGCCATGCTTTTAGTACCTGGCTGTTTAGGGTAGCTACCAATAATTGCATCGATTTTATTCGTAAAAAGAAACTGAACACCATGTCGCTAAATGGTTTGATGGACGATGACGGCGAGGAGCGTACGCTACAAATAGCTGCTGATGTTTTAAACCCTGAAGAAAGCTGGATAAAAAATCAGCAAACACAGGAGCTAAAATCGCTGATTGATAGTTTGCCGCCGCGTTATCGCAGGTTAATTACCTTGCGGTATTTCGATGAACTATCGTACGAGGAAATAGCCCAACAGCTTGATTTGCCTATAGGGACAGTAAAAGGCCAGTTGTTTAAAGCCCGCTATCTACTGGGCAGTATTGTTAGCCACATCAATAAAGATGAGATCTGATACCCTGATTCAAAAATACTTTCCCGAACTATCCGAACAACAATTGCAGCAATACGGGCAATTACCTGCCCTGTACCAGCATTGGAACGATCAGATCAATGTGGTATCCCGCAAAGATATTGAATTGCTGCCTGAGCGCCACGTACTGCATTCGCTGGGGATTGCCAAAGTGATGCGTTTTTTACCCGGCGAACGTGTAATGGACGTAGGCACTGGGGGCGGTTTTCCGGGCATACCGTTGGCTATCATGTTTCCTGAGACGCAATTCCACCTGGTTGATTCCATTGGTAAAAAGATAAAAGTAGTGCAGGAGGTTGCAAAAGCTTTAGGCCTGAATAATGTAACCGCTACACATGAGCGTGCCGAAAACATCCCCGGTAAATTTGATTTTGTAGTATCGCGCGCGGTTACCCAACTTAAAGATTTTTATCCGTGGGTGAGAGGTAAGTTCAATAAAGATTCAAAAAATACGCTGTCCAATGGTATCCTATACCTAAAAGGGGGCGATCTTACACAGGAAATAAAGGATTCTAATTTAGTAGCTAAGCAGTATTATTTAAAGGATTACTTTACCGAAGAGTTTTTTGAAACCAAGCAGGTGATATATGTTAAAGGTTAGGCGCTTAGCGTACAAATCAACCAGAAGCCGGACGAGGGCAACCCTCATCCGGGCTTTGCTTTTTACTTGTAACTTGTAATCACTACTTCATTCAAAGCTAAGTTAGTTTTATAACCAAGCGATCTATGCGCTTTGTTTATAGCAGGGTTTGTTTCTATGTTGGTTGCAGGTGCATTATCCAGCCATTTGCCAGTCGTTTTATCTTGTATAGAGAATGAAATTGGAATAGTATAATTAACATCTTTTCTAACAGTTGCGGGTAAAGTACAGTTAGCCAGTACTCTTATTACTTCATTATTCATAACAACGCTTAGGCCACGCGCAATTAAAAAGTTGTAAGGTTTGTTGTTATCGTCAACATTGAATATTACAAACACATGGCCTTGCTGGTTATTATCACGTGCTTCAGTAGGATACCTGATGTTGCGCGCCAGTTCTTTATAAAATGGCTCGAATGCGGTTCGACCGATAGTGTCATATCCTGGTTTATCAGGCACAGCCACAGGCTGCGGAAACCTAACTTTACCTGGTTTTAATGGTTTATCAGGCGCAACTATCGGTTGCGGAAACTTAATCTTATCTGCACTGGGAAAAGTATAGCCATATTTCATGCTTAGCATTTTCAATACGGCCGGTGTTGCTTTACTTTTATAATAATCAACCACCTTGCCATTCTTTTCGGTAATGCTTACTTTAAAATCGGTTTTACCATTACTTACAAAGCCTTCTTGATTATATTTATAACCAGTTCTTGTTGTGCCGGTAAGCGGAGGAGGAGGAGGTGGCATTTTAGGGGTTTGCGGTTGCACCGATTTATCAGGCAAGGTGATCGGGAGCTTAGATTTGTTTTGATTCATTGCTGGTGCGTTAGCATGGGTAACAGCTTTCGCCGGCGCCAGGTCAATCATAGAATAATTTTTGGTGAACCCCAGTGTGGACAGGCAAAGCATGCCGGCCAGCAGGGGTAGGGCTACCAGGTACTTCAGCCTTGCCAAACTGCCTGATCTTTTTTGGTGTAACATCATAATCCGGTTTTTTAATAGGTTTTTGTTGAAGAAATTATTGGCCATGGCCATTTCAGGCAAGCCATAAGCGTTGCTGATCAGGAAGTCGGTGTAGTGGTTCACATCCTGGCCGTGATTGGCTAAATAGTTATCGGCCAGATATTCGTGTACTTCTTTAACGCTGTTCTGCATCAGGTAAACCGCCGGATTAAACCAGCAAATAATTTTCAGCAATTCGAAATACATAATGTCCATACTGTGTTTTTGACGGATATGTACCAGTTCATGCTGAATAATAGTGCTTGATGAAGCCAACTTTTTACCAATGAACAGATACCCGAAGAAAGAAAAAGCACGGTCATCATCTTCCAGTTCAATGATCTTATATTGATTGTTAATACGTTTGCTGCCATTTCGGGCCATTTTTATTAATTGATATATCCGTAGTACTAATGCCACAGCCATTGCCAAAGCACAAAGGCTATAAACTAATACAAAATAGTTTATCGTCAACGTAGGCACTGCTATGGTATGTTCTACCGGGATGTTATCAAACGCTACCGGGTAGGGCACAGAAACTAAAACTGGTGGTAGTGTAACAGGTGCGGGCTTTAACACGCCTATTTGCACCAGTGGTATAGCCAAGCTCAATAACGACGTCGCTATCAAATAAATGCGGTTAAGCTGGTAATACGTATCGCGGTGCAACAGCAAACGGTAAGCCGCATAAAAAAGCACCATATACAGGTTGGCTTCTAACAGGTAATTTATCCAGTTCATTGCTTTTTGTTTTTAAGTTTTTCGGCCAATTGAGTTAACTCCTGCAGTTCCTCAATGCTCAGGTCTTTCTCTTTTACTAAAAATGAAACCAGGCTTTGGTACGAATTGCTGAAGTAATTGGTCATCATTTTATCAAAGGTGAACTTCTTATAATCTGCTTCAGGCACAGTAGCGAAATACACATGCGAGTTTCCGTACGATTTATGATCGATAAACCCCTTTCCTTCCAGCACCCGCACCACGGTAGATACCGTATTATAGGCTGGTTTAGGGTCGGGTATCTTCTCAATAATGTCTTTTACAATGGCTTCGCCTAATTGCCATAGTATTTGCATTACCTGTTCTTCGGCTTTGGTTAGTTCTTTAATTTTTTTCATTCCGAACTATTTTTATAGTTTACTTTGAATGAAGGTATAAACTATTTTTATAGTTTGCAAACTATTTTTGTAGTTTCTTTTGATTTTAATTTAAACCTTGATAATCAATGTCTTATTTTATAAGACTAATAAGGGAGCAAATCCGGAGCTTATTATCTCCAAAGCATGTCCCAATTATCCATGTATAAGCTACTATAATCCATGTTGGCTGCGGTGCAGCAGCTGCAACTTTGTACTGTTAATTCAAACAATTAAAAACAACACACAATGCAACGTTTAATCGCACTTGATCCGGAAACAACTAAAGGGGAATCAAAAGAATTATTTAATGAAATACAACAAAAACTGGGTATGGTGCCCAATATGATGCGCACCATGGGAAATTCGCCGGCAGTATTAAATGGCTACCTGGCTTTTAATGCAGCTTTGGGCAAAAGCAGTATAGGTATTAAACTTGGAGGATTGATAGCCCTTACTGTTGCCAATGCAAATGGCTGTAATTATTGCAACGCGGCACACAGCTTTATAGGTAAAAACCTGGCACATATTGATGATACATCTTTAACCAATGCACGCGTGGGACTATCAGAAGACCTTAAAATACAAACGGCGCTTACCTTTTGCAGGACGATAGTAGCAAAAAAGGGATTGGTTAACGAAACCGATGTTAGTCTGTTAAAAAATGCCGGTTACACCGATGCTAACATAGCCGAAATTATTGCACATGTTGGTTTAAACATATTTACCAATTACTTTAATAATGCTGCAAATGTCACTGTCGATTTCCCTGGCGAGGAGCTGGTAGCCACCGCTGTTATAAAATAAAACAGACAACCTTTAGATGGGTAGAATAATTACCCATCCTTTTAATATGATACAATGGACAAAAAATTACCTTTGCCGCCATTTACTATGGAGACGGCGTTAGAAAAAGTACAATTAGCCGAAGATACATGGAATACACGCGACCCCGAAAAAGTTTGTTTAGCCTATACCGTTGATACCGAATGGCGTAACCGGGTAGAATTTATTAACGGGCGCGAAGAAGTAAAAGTTTTTTTACAGTGCAAGTGGGAAAAAGAATTAGATTACAAGCTTAAAAAAGAATTGTGGGGGTTTCGGGAAAATAGGATGGCTGTTAGGTTTGAATATGAATGGCATGATAAAACCGGGCAATGGTATCGCAGTTATGGAAACGAACTTTGGGAGTTTGACGATAACGGCTTAATGCGGAAACGCTTTGCCAGTATAAATGACCTGGAAATTGCCGTTAGCGAAAGAAAATTGTTTTAATTCGATAAATAAATCACGCCTTGACAGCACAAACTTCATATACGCTTATTGATCCTCAAACCAAAAAACTGGCTTTTAAGGTGTTTATATTTGATGACGCCTCCTACTTTAAACAGCTTAAAAATTATAATTATTACACTATTATATTAGTTTTAGAAGGAGAGGGTAAAGTACGGGCAGACTTTTCGGATTATAATTTTTATGATGGCAATTTAATGTGTTTCGGCATCTACCAACCATTTATGATCAATACCACAGGTGTTTTTAAAGGTGTACTTATTAACTTTCACCCCGATTTTTTTTGCATCCACAAACATCAGCAGGAAGTGGCTTGCAATGGCGTGTTGTTTAATAATATATACGAAACGCCAGTAATACAATTAGTTGATACAGAAGTACAGCAATTGTTGTTGCTGGTTGATCAGCTAAAAACTGAAATGCAGAACGCCGCATTGGCCCAGTATGAATTATTGGTTTCCTACCTGAAAATATTGCTTATCAGCGCATCCCGTATTAAAATAAACCAGGGAATAGCTGAATTGAAAATGGCCAATGAGCCATTTATATTAAAAACGCTTAAACATGCAATTGAAGAACATTATAGAATAAAGCACAGTCCCAGCGAATATTCGGATATGTTAAATATATCCACAAGGGCTTTAAACCGCATTAGTAAAGCACACTTTAATAAAACCCTATCCGGTTTAATTGCCGAGCGTATTATTATAGAAGCTAAGCGTGAATTATATCTTACTTCAAAACCCGTTAAAACTATAGCATACGAACTTGGCTTTAACGATGAATTTTACTTTAGCCGTTTTTTTAAAAGTAACGTGGCTATATCACCACAGTATTATAGAGATACCGTTGGGTTTGCTAAAGCCGAATAATGATAAACGCCCCGATTTACCTGGGCGTTTGTATTTTAGTTCGCTGGCTTCTTTTTTTTAAACAGATCTATCGGATTTGGTGGCGGCGGCGTTGGCAGTGAACCTGATTTTGCACTATTTACTTTTTCTTTTGAATTTTTATCGGTTTTTGTTTCTTTTTTGCTCTTTTTAAAAGGGTTCACTTTATCGAACAATTCTTTAGGTGAAGGCGGCGGTGGTGGAGGATTGCCGGGGGCCGGCGGTTGCTGTGCCATAGCTACTGTAGTAACAAAACTTAACGCTGCGCCGAGTGGGAGTGTAACGAAAAGTTTTGCTAAACCGTTTTCTTTTTTGCTGATGATTTTCATGGTGCTGGTTTTGTTGTGATAATATATATACGCTGAAAAAGCCTGAAAATTATTGAGCCGCAATTTTCCTAATTATTTTAGCATTTGCTATGGGTTTTATATATTCGTAACCATATGTCGTTATTACACCAGGTTGCCCTTACATTTATTAAAGGAATTGGCCCTTCATCTGCGCGTGCTATGTTAGCGTACACCGGCGATGCGGAAACATTGTTTAAAACATCGCCCGCCAAACTGAAAAACATTCCCGGTATTAACGATAAACGGGTGGAATTTTTCCTGGCCGATCTGGAATCGCCACTGATGCGTGCCGAGCAGGAATTGGAGTTTATGGAACGGAACAAAGTGGAGGCCGTGTTTTATACCGATAGCCGGTATCCTAAACGCCTGAAAAGTTGCGAAGATGCGCCATTGTTATTATATAGTAAAGGCAATGGTGACTTAAACATGCCGAAAGTCATAAGTATAGTTGGTACACGTAATGCTACCGACTATGGTAAGCGGCTATGTCACGACCTGATTGAGGAATTACAGCAATACAACGTGCTTATAGTGAGTGGACTGGCCTACGGTATTGATACCGCCGCGCACAAAGAAAGCCTGAAATTTAATATACCAACGGTAGGTGTGTTGGGACATGGGTTCGATAGTATGTATCCCGCTCAAAACCGTACCCTGGCCAATAAAATGCTGGCAGATGGGGGAGTGCTGACTGAATATCCTTCAGGCGTGGCAGCCCATCCTGCTAATTTCCCTGCACGCAATCGCATTGTAGCCGGTATGGCCGATGCAACTATTGTGGTGGAAGCCAGTATAAAGGGCGGTGCACTTATCACGGCCGAAATTGCCAATTCATATAACCGGGACGTTTTTGCTTTCCCTGGACGTATAAACGACGAATTCTCTGAAGGATGTAACTTCCTGATCCGGAATAATAAGGCTGCTTTACTATCATGCATGGCCGATCTGGCTTATATTATGGGATGGGAAAAGAAAGACGACGCCAAACAGGTTGAGCAACTCATGCTCCCCATCGACCTATCAAGTGCTGAACAGTTAATATTTGAAGCCATCCGTCAAAACAAAGTGCCTTTAGCTATTGATGATTTGTCTTTACGCATCAATATGCCAACCAGTCAGCTGGCTATGAATTTGCTAAATATGGAAATGCAGGGCTTTATCCGCTCGTTACCGGGGAAGACTTATATGGTCAATTAGTTATTACTCTTAAATATAAAGTATTACTAATTAGTACACCTGGTTAAAAAATACTGGTATCGTTAATCTGCGGGCAACAGGGACACCAAAATGGGTTGCGGGCATCCACTTCGGCGAGTTTTTTACAACCTTAATAGCCTCAATAATAAATTCGTTAGCTTTGTCTTTCAACACTATACCGCTTGGATTACCATCTTTTTCAACGGTAAAAGTAACAAATACAGCACCCCTCACAATTGTGCCTGCAACTAAGTTTCTTCTCACGTAATCATTAAAAGAGTCCACACCGCCTGCAAACTGAGGACTTACTTCTCGTTGCTTGTATGCATAGGTCTTGCCATCGGCTGTTACCGAGGTAGCGTTTTCGATCTTGCCATTGGCTGTATAATTCTCTGTAAATTTTAAGCCATATGCACGGTCTTCCCCGTGCCATTCTGCAATTTTATTTCCATTAAGTACGTCGCCTTCTTCGCATATATATTTAAATTCGGGATCATATCCCCGGTAATGACCTTTGCCTTCCACTACCAGTGATGTATTTAAAGAATCATTGCAACTAATAATTTTAACGTCCTGGATAGGTATGCGGGTATAAATGTCTACTTTAGGTTTACTATAACTTTTTACGGTATACAGCACACCATTGGGAAAGTATAAATATTCCTCGCCCACCATTAAGCCGCTGCTATAGTTAACCACCCTTTTTCTAAACCCATTTCTGTAATAACTTACGCATGGGCCGTCCAAATTATACGGGTCAACTTTGGCTGATTTACCAATGAGCTTTTTTTGCCCGTCAGGATAAAATTCAAAAATGTTAAAAAGATTTGATGCATCATCCGGCGCTTTAATTATACGAATGTAATCCGCGCTATCGGCAGATGATAGTAACTGGCCATTATAATTTATATAAAATGATTGTTGTTGTGCGCAAGCAATGTCGATTATGCCGGAAACGACACATAAAATAATTATAAGGCTTAGGCTTTTAGTATTCATGTATATGCCAAATTACTTCTTTTTTACAAGCAGCCAAAATAACTTAAAATAAGAATAGCTGATTAGCTTAAGTTCTGCTTATTAATGTTCCTTGGGCGAATCGTACCAGGCCAGTTTTCCGGTATCGGTATGCACCATTTCCCATTCATCAAAATCAAAACCTATCAGGGCTGCGGCAGCAGGCGGCATATCGCGCATTTCGCCGGTAAGTTCATATAATACCTGGCTTATACCCGGGTTATGGCCTACTATCGCTATAAAACTATACTCTTCGGGTAAGTGGTTAATTGTAGTTAATAGTTCGCGCGTACTCGCCTCGTATATATGCTTGTTATCAAAGGTTTTTTTTACAGATAATAGTCTGGCAAATATATTGGCAGTAGTTTTAGTACGCAGGGATGGGCTGGTAACAATATATTCGGGTATCAGTTCTGCTTTTTTAAGCTGACCGGCCATGAACGCGGCATCGTGCATGCCTTTCTCGGTTAAAGGGCGGTCAAAATCTTTCATATTATGACTGCCGGCCTTTGCATGTCTAATTAATAATAACTTTTTCATCGGGCATGTATACGTTAGATAATTTAAAAAGATAACCCCAGGGTGATAGAAAACTGACGGTTATATATGCTTTTATAGCCTGAATCTTTTAGTGGCTGCGACGCGATATTCACCAGGCCCAGATCATACCCTAAATTAAAAGTTAAGTGGTTGTTAAGTTCAAGCCCTGTTATCAGGTTTATGCCTGCATCATACTTTAAAAAATCGTTATCGTTTCCAAAACTAACATAGTTAGATGTACTACTGTTTGGTGTCTCGTAAGTTAAAGTACCCCGGTCGCCCATCGCGAAATATCCGCCGACTCCCGCTATAATTTTGCCTAATGTAGGTATACTGTATTTGCGCATGATATTAACAGGCAGCTCGTAATACATTATTTTATTGGTAGTGGTAAGGGCATCTTCTGTGATAACAGTGCCTTTATTAGCTATGCCTAAGCTGGTACGTAAATAGTAATATTTCAAGATAGGAAAGCTGACTACTATGTTAGCATTAAAAGCACGAATGGAATTGTTTGATAAAATGTTGTTATTATCAATACTTTGGATGGCTAACCCGCCCCCAATTCTGAAACCGTATTCAATTTTCCGTTTCTGTGCATGGGCCAAGCCTTGAACCAGAAAAATGATAGCTATAATATTGATCAGTCTTTTCATCTGAAATTATATAGGGGTACTAACTATTTACAAAATTAACAATACTGTTTTCATCAATATCATACATACACTTAAAATGCCCAAGAGGGCATGCGGCCTGGCCAAATTTTGAGCACGGCCTGCAAGGTAATTCAACACCCGCCACTAAGCTTTGTTTAACCATATATGGCTGTACGCCCAATAATTCGGGTATGGTACTGCCCCAAATTGAAACAATGGGCTTATTAAATGCTTCGGCAATATGCGTTAGGCCGGTATCAAAGCCAATTACTTTTTCTGCTTTTTGAACCAGGAAAACCGATTCATCTAACGTTGTAATCCCGCAGGCATTGTACACATAGGGGCCAATAGCTTCTACAATTTCATCGCCGTTTGCTTTAACGTCATTACCGCCTAAAAGCACTACCGGTAGGCTCAGTTTTTTACAAATACTGATCACTTTTTCATTGGGCATACGCTTGGTAAAATGGGTAGCGCCAATTACAAAAGCGATAAACTGCTGGTGCGATGCAGGCAGCAATTTGTTTAACCGGTGATTTTTTTTCAGATAGTAATCTATCGGCAAATTATCGTTCACTACGCCTAAAAACTTAACCGTTTTAAGATAACGATCTACAAGGTGTACCGGCTTAACCAGCTTTAGTTTAAACTTTAAACTTAACCATTTGCTAATGCGCTGTTTATTGTAGGTTGATGATTTGATACCTGTGCGCAGCTTAATAATGGCTGTACGCAGGTTGCTATGCAAATCAATTATATAATCGTAATGCTCGGCTTTTATTACTTCAATGGTATCCGACAGGCTTTCTTTAAGTAAAAGCAGCTTATCGAGATAGGGGTTATTGTCGTAAATATATTTAAATGCTGGTTTGGTTAAAAAATGCACTTCAACACCGGGCAACTGTTTTAAGCACCTCACAACAGGAGTAGTATAAATAATATCACCCATCGAGCTAAAGCGGATAACCAGTATCTTCATTTTATTATTGTGCGTCTTTTATTTTACGGATAATAGCTGTCGAAGAAAAACCATCCACAAAGCTAATCACCTTAACCTCACCGCCATTTGCCATTACCTCTTTAGCGCCCACAATGGTATCAACTGTATAATCGCCCCCTTTGGCCAGTACATCCGGCATCAGGGTAGTGATCAAATTTAGGGGGGTGTCCTCGTCAAAAATTACTACAGCGTCAATAAAAAGCATAGCGGCAAGCAATAAAGCGCGACTGTCCTGATCATTAACAGGCCGTTCGGGGCCTTTGTTCAAACGCTTAACCGAGGCGTCGGAATTTAAACCGATAATTAACTTTGTACCCAGCGATGCGGCATCGGCCAGGTAGGTGATATGCCCGGTGTGCAGCAGATCGAAAACACCGTTAGTAAACACCACTTTTTCGCCGCCCGCCTGCCAAAAACTAACCAATTTTTTAAGTTCGGGCAGCGTGGTTATTTTTTCCTGTATCTTTTGTTTAAGCGGGATGCTCATGCTGTAAATCTACTATATTTCTGCCAATATGTTATTTCCAGTGATTAAGAAGGAGGGAAATCGCGTTTAAATTTCAATCTGTTTTTGAGGCTAAAGCCTTTTCACTTTGCCTGTAACCACCCATAAATGGGACGGCAATGAAATTTCACCTTATTTTTATTGCCATTGGCTTCAGCCAACGGATAAGCGAATTATAAGATGGCTTTAGCCTCAAATTATACGATGCTTTTTTTAAAAGTGATTTCCCTGGTTGCGAAGGAGAGCTTTTATGTAATCCTACTGGTGTATTTTTCTTTTCGGCCCAAAAGATGGTTTTCTAAATAGGACAGATATAGCAGGCATAAAAAAAGCCTGTGTTAAAAACACAGGCTTTCAATATCGCAGTAAAACCAATTATTCAGCAGGTGCTGCCTCTTCTTCAGTTTCCTTAGCTGGCTTTGCTTTTGGCTCGGCTTTAGCTTTAGGCGCTTTTTTTGCAGGGGCTTCTTCGGCAGGTGCTGCTTCAGCCTTAGTTTTAGGAGCTGCTTTAGCTTTAGTTTCTTCTTTTACTTTAGGTGCTGGTGCAGCAGTTTCAACAACTGGTGCAGTTTCGAAAGGAAGAACTGATACGTATGAACGGTTATCAGCTTTCTTTTTAAAGGTTACCACACCTTCTGTTAATGCAAACAGGGTATGATCTTTACCGATACCTACGTTTAGGCCCGGATTGTGTTTGGTACCACGCTGACGCACGATGATGTTACCTGCAATTGCTGGCTGACCACCAAAAATTTTGATACCTAAACGTTTACTATGTGACTCGCGACCGTTCCGTGAACTACCGGCCCCTTTTTTGTGTGCCATTTTTTATGTCTTTATGATCCCGGATTTACTTCGGGATCGAGTTTAAACTTAGGAATTATAACGTAATGCCAGTGATCTGGATTTTAGTGAACTGCTGGCGGTGACCATTTTTCTTTTTGTAACCTTTTCTTCTTTTCTTTTTGAAGATGATTACTTTATCACCCTTTAAATGCGACATGATCGTAGCTGATACTTTAGCGCCTTTCAAATCAGAACCTAATTTGAATTTACCTTCGTTCTCTGCTAATAACACACTGTCAAATTCAATACTAGCGCCTTCATCTCCCTGTAAGCGGTGTACAAAGATCTGCTGGTCTTTAGCAACTTTAAATTGCTGTCCGGCTATACTTACTATTGCGTACATTGTTAATTAGTTATTTGTTTTTAAAAATTTCGAGGTGCAAATATAGAGGTTTGCTTTTTGATAAACAATAGTTTTTTTATTTAGTCAGAAAGTCTGGTAGGTAGAAAGCCCGAAAGTAAGACTAAACTGAAAGTGAGCATAATCATCATCCTGAACTTGTTCAGGATCTCATCTGACCTGTAATATGTTTGCATATGGGATGCCGAAACAAGTTCGGCATGACGTATGCAATCTAATTTCCGGCTTTCGGTTTTTTTACCTACTTAGTCAAATTTTCATCGGCCGTATTTATCACACCCAATATCTCTTTGATCAACTGCATATTAGCGTCCTTTAATTTGGGGTTCCCGTCAAAGTTGGCGTCAAATATCACCCGCTTGGTTTTGCGTTTGTAGCCAAATTCTATAATATAACGGGGCACTTTTGGGTTACTGGTTTTAGTAGTGTCACCAGTAAATGTTTCGTTACGCGGAAAATCCCAAAAACCCAGCTCGGCGGCCTTGCGGTGCAGGTATAGCAAATCGTTGTGTTTTAAATGCAGTTTTTTCTTGATAAGCGAGTCGCGCTTATTCAAAAACTGGTAGTCGGCTGTTTTTGAATTGTATTTGTTCAGCAAGCTATCGCCGGTGCCGTACTGGATACTGATGTGATCAAACTCCGCGAATTTATAAGGCGCGTTTTTGATCATAATACCATAATAATAAATGCAATACAGCAAAAACGGTACGGTAATGCTTAATGTAAGGAATATCTTTTTGTTAGTGTTGCTCATTTGTTAGTCATTTGTCACTGGTCATTAGTTTAAACCAGTTCAGCGGACAAAGGTAATTCTAAATCCGAAATCGAAAGTCCGAAATCTAAAATTACTATATATCTGTATCTAATTCCTTCGGTTCGCCCAATTCGCCTTCCCATTTGCTTACTACCGCGGTAGCCATAGCGTTGCCTAAAACGTTGGTTGCCGAACGGCCCATATCCAATAGTGGGTCAATACCAATCAGCAGGCCTAAACCGGCTTCCGGGATGCCGAACATAGCAATAGTGCCTGCAATAACCACCAGCGATGCACGCGGCACACCGGCAATACCTTTGCTGGTCAGCATTAATATTAATAACATGGTGATCTGTTGAGTAACGGATAAATGTACCCCGTATGATTGCGCCAGGAAAATGGAAGCGAAGGTCATATACATCATCGACCCATCCAGGTTAAACGAATAGCCCAATGGCAGCACAAAGCTTACAATTTTGTTATTACAGCCAAATTTTTCAAGTTCGATAAGTACGCGCGGATAAGCGGCTTCACTGGTTGATGTACTGAAAGCTACCAAAATAGCATCCTTAATATTACTAACCAGGTTAAATGCCCGTTTACGCAATACCAGGTATCCCGCAAAAATAATGATGAGCCACAGCAGGAATATCGACAAATAGAATTCGCCGATAAATATGGCATAGGTGGAGAGGATACCCAAACCCTGTTTAGCCACAACCGCGGTAATGGCACCAAACACCGCAATGGGGGCCAGGTTCATTACATAACCTGTAATTTTTAGTATAACATGTGCAATGGCATCCATGGCCTTCACTACAATATCACCTTGTTTGCCAATGGCGGCAGTAGCTACGCCAAAGAATATAGAAAAGATAACAATTTGCAATATCTCATTATTAGCCATAGCCTCGGTAAAGCTGCGCGGTACCACATGACTGATGAAATCTTTAAGAGAAAGAGCGGTTTTTTTGATCTCGGTACCCAAATGGCTATCGGGCAGGGGAATGTGCATGGCAATGCCGGGCTTAAACAAGTTTACCAGCAGCATACCCAGTAAAAGCGATATCAGCGTAGCGCTTAAAAACCATAGCAGCGTTTTGCCCCCAATGCGGCCCACAGCTTTAATGTCGCCAACTTTGGCTACGCCCACTACCAATGTGGTAAACACCAGCGGGGCGACGATCATTTTTATCAATCGCAGAAAAATATCACTCAGGATGGTAAACCCTTCCAGCTTATCCTCGCGGATGCCGTCGTTTTCCTTTTTTACCTTTACCTCGGCAGCACGCTGGGTTTTAAGCGTTTTAAAATCGGCCACAGTGGTGTCCTTCATCTCCACCAGTTTGGTGTCAATAGCTTTAATGTTGGCGTCGGCGGTGGTTATCTTTTGGTTATACTGATCGATAACGCTAAGATTATATAGGTAACCTGTAATAACGCCCACAACAAGCGCTATGAAAATAAAGAGTGTTAGTTTGTTTTTTAGCATCGGGAGTTTACAAATAGGGTGCGAAACTACGAATTTGCAATTGAATTACAAGTAGCTGTCAATTACACAAATAATACCCGATTTTAGTGTTTCGGATACACTAAGTTAAGGGCTGCTTTAACTAATCTCCGATTAGCTAAACGCTATACTTTCTCTACTTTTACAGCTGTGCCATAAGCCAAAACTTCGGTTACACCCTGCATAACCTCGTTGGCATCGTAACGCATATTAATCACCGCATTGGCGCCAACTTGCTGGGCATGCAGCATCAACAACTCGTAAGCCTCCTGGCGCGATTGTTCGCACAGATCGGTATAAACACTGTTACGGCCACCTACAAGGGTTTGCAACCCGCCTAAAAAGTTACCGCCTATGCCGCGTGAACGTACGGTGATACCCCGGACAATACCTAAATGATCGGTCACCTTGTAACCTTCTAAACTTGTACTGGTTGTTACTAACATAATTAATGATAATTGTTATATTGTTTAATTGTGATTTTAATATGTCCTAAAGCGTTACTAAAAATACAATATTTGGAGTGATATTTGAACCACTTGTTACGTTTACCTGCAAAAAGAATTTATGGCGATAGAAGCATATGGCTTACAGGATATTAAAAAAGAAATACAGCATTTAAGCGCCCCGCAACTGGCCGAACTGGTGCTGCGCTTAGCACGCCATAAAAAGGAGAATAAGGAATTATTGGCCTACTTGTTGTTTTTAGCTAATGATGAAATTGCTTTTATAGAGCAATCCAAATACGAGGTGGGGATGATGTTTTATATCATGCCATCGCGGGCTTACGATGCGGCTAAAGTGTTGCGGAAGATACTACGCATGGTTACTAAGCTCTCGCGTTTTTCAGGTTCCAAAAATGTCGAAATAACATTACTGATAAGCTTTTGCCATAATTACCTGGAATATGTAGACCGGCGGGTAAGTTACAAGCCGTTGCGTACCATTCTGATACGGCAGGTGGAGAAAATTGGTAAACTGATAAGTAAGTTGCACGAAGATATGCAGTTTGATTACCTGAACGATTACAACCAACTGCTGAATGCCGCCGATGATAAACTGCCTTGGTTTAATAAGTTGGAGTATACCCTTTAGATAATGAGTGAATGAGTGAGTTTTGAATGGGTGAATGATGGAACCCGGCCAAAAGGATTTTTACATTCACTCATACACTCATTTAATCTTTCACTCATTCAAAAAAATTTGTAACATTTGCCGCGGCGAAACATCAAACCCATAAATTAACAGCATAGTGGCCAATAAGGAAGTAGCCTTCAGGAATATATTTGAAGCTAACTCGAAAAAGATTTTTCATTTGTGCTTAGGTTATACCGGCGATAATGATGCCGCGAACGACCTTTTGCAGGAGACATTTTTAAAAGTTTGGCAAAACCTGGATAAGTTTCGAAACCAGGCCATGATATCAACCTGGATATATCGCATTGCTGTTAACACTTGTCTAACCTATTTACGATCTGAAAAACGCCAGGCTAAGGACGAACTAACTGAAACAATAGCAGAAACCCGCGCCGAAGAGTTTTCTGAGAAAAACGAACAAGTAGCTTTATTGTATAAATGTATATCGAAGTTGGAAGAGAGCGAGAGGATTATTATTACAATGGTGCTGGACGAATTGCCATACCCCGAAATTGCCGAGATATCAGGGATATCTGAAGGCAACCTGAGGGTGAAAATTCACCGTATTAAACAGAAGTTAACCGAATTATATAACCACCATGAAAGACTTTGATCACCTAATGTCGGTGTGGCAGGAGCAGCCTGTTCACGACAAGCTTTCAGTGGATAACGTGCTGAAGCAGGTAAAAAAAGATGTAAACAGTTTGGCAGGCAAGCTGCGCTGGAGTATTGTGGCCATGGTTGCCGTACTTATTAATTCATTTGCCGTAATGTTTTTCCTGGTGTTTAATTCGTGGGTTACTTATGCAGGTATCTCCATTATGATGGTGTGTATGCTAATGTATTTTACGCTCATCATCAGGCATTACCGTATCCTTAACCGGCATGATGCTACCGTTAACCCAACCGAATACCTAATTACCCTGCACGAATACCAAAAGCAACGGGCAAAAATTGCAGGCTGGTTCTATTATATCTACGTATTACTTATTAGTTTAGGCTTGCTGCTTTATTTTTATGAGGTACTGGCTACGTTTCCGTTATATGGCAAAATAATGATTTACGGTACAACAGGCGCCTGGTTATTATTCTGTACATTTTATTTGAAACGCCGCATTTTTATGAACGAGCAGGAAAAGCTAAATGTAATGATAGACCGGTTAGAACGCTTAAAATCGCAGTTTGAGTAAATGGAGCAAATTACTATTAGGAAAGTCGACCCTACGCATCTTGATAAATTATTAGATTTCAGCAGGCAAACCTTTTTAGATGCATTCTTTCACCTGAACAAGCCTGAAGACATTTACGCTTACGTAGATAATAAACTAACTAAAGCAAACCTTCAGGACGAGATCAATAACCCTTCATCAGCTTTTTATTTTGCTTTGCTTAACGGGGAAGTAGCAGGCTACACCAAACTAAACCGTGGCCCGACGCAGTCCGACCTGCAGGACGATACTTCTCTTGAAATTGAGCGGATCTACGTCAGTAAAGATCACCAGGGCAAACAAATAGGCAAACAACTAATGGATTTTGCCGTGCAAACGGCTATCGAAAATCAATTGGAATACCTCTGGTTAGGGGTGTGGGATAAGAACCATCGCGCCATCAAATTTTATCAGCAAAACGGTTTCGAAATATTCGGCAGTCACGATTTTATGCTGGGTAATGATTTGCAGTGTGATGTGCTGATGCGGAAAGACCTGTCATTTTAAGCGATCCGGAGGAGTTTGACGTTAACTGATAACATGGCGCAGTGAGATTCTTCACTCCGTTCAGAATGACATAGGGAAATTTATTAGTAAATTTGCCCTCAATAAAGCTATTCCATAATATATGAATGCTGATGCTATAAAGCTGTTGCCCGGTCAATATTGTAATTCGCTGACTGATTATTCCCGGTTCGTTACCCGCGAGGTTGCCATTGGCGATGTGCCGCTGGGTGGGAATAACCCTATCCGCATACAAAGTATGACTACGACCGATACCATGGACACTGTAGGTACGGTGGAGCAAAGCATCCGCATGATTGAGGCCGGCTGCGAATATGTGCGTATTACCGCGCCCAGTATTAAAGAAGCACAAAACTTAGCGGAGATAAAGAAACAATTGCGTGCCCGTGGTTATACCACCCCTTTGGTGGCTGATATCCATTTTACGCCTAATGCTGCCGAAGTGGCTGCCCGGATTGTAGAAAAAGTGCGGGTTAACCCCGGCAACTACGCCGATAAAAAGAAATTTGACCAGCTAACTTATACCGATGCCGAATACCAGGGCGAACTTGACCGCATCTTCCAGAAATTCTCACCGCTGGTGAAAATCTCTAAAGAATATGGTACCGCTATGCGTATTGGTACTAATCATGGGTCGTTAAGCGACAGGATCATGAGCCGTTATGGCGATACCCCGCAGGGGATGGTGGAATCGGCTATGGAGTTTATACGCATGTGCGAGGCTATGAATTATTACCAGTTGGTAGTGAGCATGAAGAGCAGCAATCCGCAGGTAATGGTGCAGGCCTACCGCTTACTGGTGCAAACCATGGTAGCCGAAGGCATGAATTATCCGCTGCACCTGGGGGTAACCGAGGCAGGCGATGGCGAGGACGGCCGCATTAAATCTGCCGTAGGTATTGGTACCCTGCTGGAAGATGGCCTGGGCGATACCGTCCGTGTATCCCTAACCGAAGAACCTGAAGCCGAAGCACCGGTGGCTATTGCGCTGGTGAATCGCTATACTCAGCGCAAAGCGGAAAGCGAAAAGCAAAAAGCCGAAGAAACTGCTTTCAGCTTTCAGCCTTCAGCTTTTAGCCCTTACGAATATAAAAAACGCGTAACTTACGAATCTAACGCTTTTATAGGCGGGCATATGGTGCCGAGGGTCGTACTTGATCTTTCTAAAGCAAATCTGAAAGACCCCGCAGTGCTGAACGCTGCCGGTTACCTGTATTCGCCAATATTGGATAAGTATAACATGGGCGAGCAATCTGTAGATTTTGTTTACCTGGCCGATGAGTTGCCATCGTTCAGCATGCCCGGCAACCTTAAGCAATTATATAATTACAACACTTGGTTAAAATTAGCCGATAAAGTGCAATGCCATCCGCTATTCACATTACAAGAATATATAGCTGCGGACGCTGACCGTTCATCAGCCCTGAACCTGGTGCGCATTACCCATGCCGATTTGGATACCGATGATTTTGGTGCCCTGCAACTGGACAAATCACTGGTATTTGTGCTGGAAACCAACGAAGCCCACGGCATGGCCGATCAGCGTGCTTTCTTCTTTAAACTGGAAGAAATGGGCCTGGATGTGCCGGTGATAGTGAGAAGGAATTATAAGTCATTAGTCGATGGTCTTAAGTCGGAAGATGCGATTGAGACTTTAGACTTTAGACTTCAGACTCAATTACAACTTTACGCCGCTACCGATTTAGGCGCTTTACTGGTGGATGGTTTTGGTGAAGGTATCTGGATAGATGCGCCGGAGATTGCCCCGGAAGTTATTACGTCAACCGCTTTTGGGATATTGCAGGCTACGCGTTCGCGTATCTCAAAAACTGAATATATTTCATGCCCAAGCTGTGGGCGTACACTGTTCGATTTAATGGAGACCACGCAAATGATCCGCAGTCGCACCAGTCACCTGAAAGGATTGAAAATTGGCATTATGGGTTGCATCGTGAATGGCCCAGGCGAAATGGCCGATGCTGACTATGGTTATGTCGGTTCCGGCCCCGGAAAGGTTACGCTATACCGCAGCAAAGAGGTGGTGAAAAAAAACGTGACTTCGGATAAAGCTTTGGATGAATTGATCAATATCATCCGCGAAGACGGTAACTGGATAGAACCAGTTTAAATACTACTGTAAGTTGAGCGCAGGATATCTTATAATGACTTTTTAGACGGGGTTTAAACCAGACTAATTTCATGCTATCTATAATTCTCCGCACCTTCTGCAGTCTACACAATAACTAAAACCCCTTTCAACTATTGTGATATATGCAAAGCGGCACAAAGAATTATATATAAGCCTATCTCTTCAGTTTAAATATTGCTGCCAGTATAGCCCGGTTTTGTGCATAATCTTTCTTGCCAGTTAGAGAATCCAGCACCTTATCCAGGTTTTGCCTTATTTTTTTACGATTAATATTTAAACGTTTGTTAATAGTTTCGCTATAAAGTAATTGGTTGTTATTACCGTAAAATTTAACGGTTTGCGTTTTGGGCTGCCTTACATTACTTTCTATCACCCAGCTACCGGTAGTTGACGGTTTATTTTGCGCAACACTGCTCTGAGCAGCCATAGTGAGAATTACGAGTGTTAGGATTATCTTTTTCATACATTTTGATATTTATTGAGAGCTAAACTATAGCGCCCCGTGTGTATTAAATAGCATAGCAGGCAGTCTGTAGGCATACACATATCAATCACATCAATAGGTTTACAAGATGCATTCGTCATTTAAAAACCGGTTATATGTAAAGATTTAGTGCAGTTAGTCTGCAAAAGCTTGCTGTTAGTCGATAAGC
Organism: Mucilaginibacter boryungensis; assembly: GCF_015221995.1. NCBI lineage: Bacteria > Pseudomonadati > Bacteroidota > Sphingobacteriia > Sphingobacteriales > Sphingobacteriaceae > Mucilaginibacter > Mucilaginibacter boryungensis. The sequence continues at coordinate 2,404,275 of NZ_JADFFM010000001.1, read as the reverse complement.
GGAGTGCAGATGCCGGTATTTGAGGTTGATATTTGTAGCTTAGCTATATGAATAACAGTTTGCAGTTTGGGGGAATGAAAGTAGGGCGTTTAACCTTGCATGTTGCTTTCTGGATAGTGGTATTCGCTTTTTTTACCATTATATATGCCATTAAAAGCACATACCTGGTAGCGGCACGAAACAACCTGTTTTATGTGCCGATACACATGGCCTATTTTTATGCCATTGCTTACTGGCTAATCCCCGTTTACCTATTAACTGCCCGGTATCTGAAATTCGCCTTATATTTAATAGTGCTTATATTTTTTATTACCGTTATTAGCCGGTTAATTGATATATGGATAGTGGTTCCGTACACTATCAAAAATGTGCGTGATATAGATTGGGATTATATAGAGATCAGCAAGCAAACATTTTGGCAAAAGTTAAGCAGCCCGTTATATTTTATTAACGCACTTAAAGCAGTTAACCTTGTGGTATGGTTTGCGGTGGTAATAAAATTGTTTAAATTATGGTACGAGCGTAAGCAGGCCGCCCTGCAGGCAGAATTGAATGGGCTGAAAGGACAAGTACATCCACATTTCTTATTCAATACGCTGAATAATCTATATGCGCTTACACTTAATAATTCGCCAAAATCGCCGCAGGTGGTGCTGGGTTTATCGGGCCTGTTAAGATATATGCTTTATGAATGTAATACCGATAGTGTGCCGCTTAGTAAGGAGATACTGATGCTTCAACAATTTATCAGTCTGGAAAAATTACGGTACGAGGACAGGCTCGATCTTACCTTCAATATTTACGGCAATCCCGACCATAAAATGATAGCACCGCTGCTAATGCTGCCATTAATTGAAAATGCGTTTAAACATGGCACAAGTGAAAAGATAGGGCAGGCCTGGATAAACATTAACCTTTATATAGAAGAGGACGATTTACGCTTGAAGGTATCAAACAGCAAACCCGATATGACAACCACTGATGCGGAAAAATATATTGGGCATATTGGGTTAACCAATTTGCAGAAAAGGCTTAACCTGCTTTATCCGGCAACGCATAAACTGAAAATTATGGACGACGAGGATGCCTTTTTGGCTATATTAGAACTAAAGCTTCAAACACATCCTGTAACCCCATTGGTAAACGCATGAAACTACGCGTACTAATAGTTGATGATGAACCGCACGCTATTGAAGTGATAGAAAATTATCTGGCTAACTTCAATAACATGGAATTGGTAAGTAAATGCAATAATGCCATACAAGCGTTTCAATTATTGCAGCAAAAACCGGTTGATCTAATGTTCCTTGATATTAAAATGCCGGGAATGAATGGTACCGATTTGCTAAAAAGCCTGAAAAGCCCACCCAAAGTGATCTTCACTACTGCTTACAGCGAATATGCTTTGGATGGTTTTGAACTGAATGCGGTTGATTATTTGCTGAAGCCAATCTCTTTCGACCGCTTTTTGCGGGCCATTGACAAAGTTTACCAACTAACCGAGCATAAGGCAACAGCAGTAATAGGGCACGAAAAGCCGATAGGGGACACAGAAGCTTTTCTGTATCTTAAAGTAGAACGCAAAACCGTTAAAATAAATGTGAATGATATTTTATGGATAGAAAGCCTGCGCGATTATGTAAAGGTGATTACTACAGATAATGCCTGCATCAGCAAACAAAAGATCAGCCTGCTGGAAGAAATGTTGCCCGAAAAAAAGTTTGTACGCATCCATCGTTCCTTCATCGTCGCGCTTTCGCGCATTAATTCCTTTTACTCGTACAGTGTAGAAATAAACGGACACGAACTTCCTGTTGGTCGCAATTATAAGCAGGAAATGCAAAAACGCCTGAAGGGCGAGAATTTGCATTTTATGTAGTATGGTTTAAAGGCGAAAACTCAGCAAATAAACCCTTGGTTTCGGGTAGTTCGCTTAACGGGATGTAATCGCATACCTCGGCAAACTCTGCCCACATTTTATGTACTTCCTCGTTACGGTGTGCTTGCTGTATAGCCTCCTGGCTAAGCCATTCAAACATCTCTATCACTGTGCCATCCGCGGCTTTCAATAATATTGGTTCGCGATGTGTAACCAAACCCTCTTTTCGCAGGCGGGACACGTGAGTTTTTACTAATCCATTTAAAGCATCTGCTTTGCCGGGTTTTGGTTTATAGGCTACAATTACAATAACGCTTTTCATGGCACAGGTATTTATACTAATATACAAACTTTAAAAAGCCACACGTGTTGCTTAATAAGAATATTACATCAATTACCATGGCAAAAACAGTGGCCGACCAATTAGTAGAAATGCTGGTGAATGCCGGTATAAAAAGGATATATGCCGTTACCGGCGATAGTTTAAATGAGGTGAACGATGCGGTGCGCCGCGAAGGCAGCATACAATGGATACACGTACGCCACGAGGAAGCGGGGGCCTACGCCGCGGGCGCCGAGGCACAGTTATCGGGTTTGGCCTGTTGCGCTGGCAGCAGCGGACCGGGGCATGTGCATTTAATAAATGGTTTGTACGATGCCCACCGCTCGGGTGCGCCGGTACTGGCCATTGCCTCCACCTGTGCATCGTTTGAATTTGGTACCGAATATTTCCAGGAAACCAACACTATTAAACTCTTTGCCGATTGCAGCCATTATAATCAAATTGCCACAACGCCCAAACAGTTACCGCGAATGGTACAAACAGCCATACAAGCCGCTTTGCACAAAAAAGGGGTAGCAGTGGTAGGACTTCCCGGCGACGTAACAAGTATGGATGCCGAAGAAATTAGCACCGCTATGCAGGTGTTTAACCCAACGGCCAGGATGTTGCCTACTGATGCCGATTTGAAGCAATTAGCCAGCCTGATTAATAAACACAATAAAGTCACCATTTTTGCCGGTATTGGCGCTAAGGACGCGCATGATGAGGTGGTGGCATTATCACAAAAGGTACATGCACCGGTAGGCTATTCCTTCCGGGGTAAAATGAGTATCCAGTATGATAACCCTAACGAGGTAGGCATGACTGGTTTGCTTGGCCTGCCATCCGCATTTCATAGTATGCACAATTGCGATTTGCTGCTTTTACTGGGTACCGATTTTCCATACACGCCATTTATGCCAACCGAATGCGAAATAGTGCAGTTAGATACTAACCCTGCGAATATTGGGCGCCGCGCTAAAGTAACTATGGGTTTACAGGGCACGGTAAAAGACACGCTGGAAGCGCTTTTACCCTTTGTCAAACAAAAAACAGACGACAGCTTCCTGCATGAGGAACTGGAATTTTATGCAGGGGTTAAAGAAAATATGCAAACCTATGTGGATGATAACGGTGAAACTAATCTCATCCATCCCGAATTTGTTGCTGCCGCGATAGATGAGTTGGCTACCCACGATGCCATTTTTACCGTAGATACCGGCATGTCATGCGTATGGGGCGCACGCTATATTAATGCTACCGGCAAGCGTGAAATGCTGGGTTCTTTTAATCATGGCTCCATGGCTAATGCTATGCCGCAGGCGATGGGCGCTGCGTTAGCTTGCCCCGACCGGCAGGTTATTGCGCTTTGCGGGGATGGCGGCATATCCATGCTGTTGGGCGATCTGGCTACTATCGCACAATATAAATTACCCGTGAAGATCGTCATATTCAATAACCGCTCGTTAGGTATGGTGAAACTGGAAATGGAAGTTGCGGGGATACCTGACTGGCAAACCGATATGGTGGACCCGGATTTTGCAGCTATCGCAATAGCAATGGGTATTAAAGGGATAACCGTTAGGGAACCGAATGAAGTAAAGCAAGCAATTAAAGAAGCGTTTGACCACAATGGCCCGGCATTATTAAATATTATGACCGACCCGAACGCGCTGGCTATGCCTCCAAAGGTTGAATTTGCACAGGTAAAGGGGATGGCGCTATCCATGACCAAGCTTATGCTGAACGGTAAAATGGAAGAGGTGCTGGATACAGTTAAATCAAATTATAAACACTTAAAGGATGTTTTGTAACCATTGGGTATTGGTGATCAATCACTGGGTGATATGGCGCTGTACAAGCTGTGAGAAAAGTAGGGTAACATCCTGAGTCCAGGGGCTCTGGCGTGTAGGATGTTAACTTATACCGCGTTGAATGCCTTGTATCTGCTCGCCAAAAAGTGTGTTATCTATATCAACTCAAAAATTGCTTCCACCATTCTGAATTGAATGCGCCGTCCACATCAGTCGGTGTTCCCGGCGATGGCAGAAATAACTCTATTTTTTTCTCCCTGGCATATTGCAGCAGCAATTCTACAGGCTCGTACCAGGCATGCGGGGCCAGGTTAAACGTGCCCCAGTGTATCGGCATCATTACTTTGCCTTTCAATGCTAAATGCGCGTTACTGGCATTATCCGGTCCCATGTGTATATCGGCCCAATGCTGGCCGTAGGCGCCTATCTCTAACATGGTCAAATCAAACGGGCCAAAGGCATCGCCTATATCATTAAACCCGCTAAACCAACCCGAATCCGCCCCGAAGAAAATATTATGCGTGTGCCCCTTTATTACCCACGATGACCATAGCGTTTCGTTACGGTTAATAATGCCACGACCTGAAAAATGGCGGGCAGGTGTGGCCGTAAGCACACAATCGTGGCCTATCATCACGCTATCGCCCCAGTCCATTTCATGGATATAGTTTTTTATGATACCAAACTTTTCCAGGTATTGGCCAACCCCAAGCGAGCAATAAAACGGAATAGTAGTGCCGGCAAAGAACTTTATAGTACCCTTGTCCAGGTGGTCATAATGATCGTGCGATATAATAATGGCGTCGAGCGGTGGTAATTCCTTCAGTGGCAACGTCGGGGCAAAAAAGCGTTTGGGCCCAAAGCTTTGCGAAAACGATACCCTGTCACTCCAAACAGGATCGGTCAATATACGCTTACCGTCAATTTCAATCAGTAAACTGGAATGGCCAAACCAGGTAATGCGCAAACCGTTAAGTGGAGCAGCGTTGTATACCGATATATCTGTTTTAAACGGGCCTAAAGGTATTTTAGGGGTGTTCTCGGCTTTATTGGTGGCGTATTCCACCAGTATTGGTATTAGTTTTGCAAAACCCGCATCAGTAGTTGGTATCGGGTTTAAATATTTGCCTTCTTTCTTTATCGATCCTTTTAATGTCATTCTATCTGCAGGTATGAGCTATATACATTTTTAGAAAGTAAACGCAAATAACGAAATATGGTTATATACTTTATATTACTTTCACAAATTAGTTACGCAAAAACTTAACCGTCGCGTCGCAAAACTCCTGCATTTCCACGGTTAAAGTGTTGTATGGATAGGGGTGAGCGGTATTAAGGACATGATCGGCCTTTTGGATCACTAATAATTCAGCAGCAGGCTGCGCGGCTTTCAACTGGTGGGCATGGTTTAGTGGTATAATAGTATCCATATCGCCGTGAACTAATAACCAGGGTACGGTTATTTCGGCGGCCTTGGCGGCTATATTTAATCGTACAGGGTTGCGGTCCAGGTCATCCAGTAAACCCGATTTTACGGGCATTTCCATACCCGTACGCCCATTTAAAAAATACTGAACGCCTTGCAAACGCCATTGCGCTTCGTCCTCTTCCAACCATAAATTCCGGAAGCCTGCTATGGCTGCCATGGTGACCAAATTACTTACGCGTTTATCTTCGGCGGCTTTTATAATGCTAATACCGCCACCCATACTATGTCCCATCAGCGTAACACTTTGCGCACGGGGAATTGCGGTGCCGTTACAGGCAAAATCTATTATACGGCCCAGATCATCCAGTTCTATACTAAAGGTGTTTTCACTATAGGCTATCAGGTCGGCATAATTAACCGGCTGAGCGGGCGTGGTGCCGTTGTGCGAGTAATTGAATTTCAGGAAACGGAAACCTTGCCTGGCAAAATAATCGGCCATCAGGTTGTATGCGCCCCAATCTTTAAAACCGTTAAACCCATGCGAGAAGATGATCATTGGCCCGCGCGACCTGGTATCGTCATAAGTAAGGTCTGCCAGCATTAAACGGCCGCCGGCGCCTGCAATTGTATAATTCTCTTTTTTGATCATGATAAATTAAGCGGCGGAAATGTAGGGATTTTTCAGGAATGGTTAACCCTATTTAATATAGAAAAACGCCCCCACAAATGCCGGTATTTTTCCAAACTTGTGAGGGGGGCTCTATTTTTTTAACTGACCTATCAGCGCAGCTACCGTTTTTAACACAATATCTAAATTGGCTGGTGTATTCGTAACTTTAGATATCATTACCCCGCCTTCAATAAGTGCTATAATAGATAAAGCAATCTGCTCGTGGTCTAAACCCTGTTTAAACTCGCCCGATGCTACCCCCGCTTTTATTAAATTCATAATGGCATTGCGCCAGCTTTGTATGGCGCTGGCCGCCTTTGCGCACAACAGGGGGTTAGTATCATCGGCTTCAACGGCTGTGTTTAATATGGGGCAACCACCCTTTACAAAACCCGACCGACGGGTAAAACTGTGGTACACAGTGGCATAAACCATCAGTTTATCATGATAAGTTTGTGACTGGGCAATTTTATCGGTAATTGTTTTTTTGATGATGGCATAGTTATGATCAAAGGCGGCCAACGCTACTGCCTCTTTATTCTCAAAGTTTCCATAAATACTGCCTTTGGTTAAGCCGGTCGCCTCCGTAATATCCGACATAGAAGTACCCTCGTATCCTTTGGTATTGAATATAGGGGCCGTTGTTTCAATAATAAAACGCCGGGTACGTTCGGCTTTTGATAATGATTTATCCATGATATGTAAATATACCAATAGGTATTGACGTTTTAAAAAATTAATGATCGGACACGACAACTACCGGGCCTTTAGTACGGCGAATAACAAATAACAATAGGGGCAATGTAAATGCAAAAAGCAACCCGATAAGCAAAAATGCATCAAGATAGCTTAATAAGGCCGATTGCTTAACCACCGACATATCTATTAACGCCATGGCTTTTTGTTTAGCCTCAATTAAACCGGCCCCTTTAGTTTGAAAGTAGCCGGTATAACCTTGTAATCTGCTGAGGGTTTGCGGGTTTGTTGCTGTTATGTTAGTGATCAGGTCTACCCGGTGCAGGGCAAAACGCCGGGCGGTATAAGTATTTACCAGCGATATGCCAAACGACCCGCCCAGTTGCCGCATCATATTATTTAAAGCTGCTCCCTGCGGGATGTCTTTAGGTTCAAGCGATGATACGGCCAGTGATGTTAATGGTACCGTTAAGCAAGCCATTCCTATTGCCCTGAAAACAAGATTAAGGCTGATGGTCGCTGCCGAAACATCGGGGTTAATGCGGCTCATACACCAGTTAAAATACATAAACATAAAGAAGCCAAAAGCGATAATATATATTGGCGACACCCCTTTTTGCAAAAGCTTCCCTGAAAACATCAGCGCAAACAAAGCCAGAATGGCACCGGGCAATAACAGCAAACCGCTTTCGGTAGGGGTAAAACCTAATAAACGCTGCGCAATAACCGGGGTAAGAAAAATAGAGGTGAACATCCCCAAGCCAGTTACAAAAGTTAAAATAGCGGATATGCTTAACGTTTTACTTTTCAGTACGCGCAGGTTTACAACCGGGTTGGGTATATGCAATTCCCAAAATATAAATGCTGTTAAGGATATAATGGCAATAACCGTAAACAAAGTAATATAGCCTGTGGCAAACCAATCCTCGGTTTGGCCACGTTCTAATACGGTTTGCAACGTGCCCACACCAATGCTTAACAACGCAATGCCTGTCCAGTCCACCGCTGCAACTTTTGGTTTTATCGCAGGTTCGGTGAGTAAAAAATAGCATAATATAGCAGTGACCGCACCTAAGGGGATATTGATATAAAATATCCAGGGCCACGAATAGTTTTCGGTAATAAAACCACCCAGGGTAGGCCCAATGGTTGGCCCGATGAATACACCTATCCCAAATAACGCGGCAGCCATGCCCTGTTTTTCTTTAGGGAATAACTCAAACATAACAGCCTGCGACACCGATAACAGCGCCCCACCGCCAATACCCTGTAAAAAGCGGAAGAATACCAGCACCCAAATGTTTTCGGCATTACCACACATGAACGAACAAAACGTAAATAAAACTATAGATCCGATATAATAGTTACGCCTGCCCAAATTAGCCGTAAGGAAACTGGTGATAGGGATAATGATGACATTGGCTATAGCATATGATGTAATAACCCAACTGGTATCCTCTATGGTTGCGCCCAGGTTGCCGCTCATGTGGGACAAAGCAACATTAACAATAGAAATGTCTATCAGTTCCATAATGGCCGCCCCTATAACGGTTACCATTAATAATTTTCTTTGAATTGGGCTCATGTTGATTAGTAAAAATACCAATTGGTATAATAATAAAAATAAATATAGCCGGCGAGTCGGCTGTTGTGAAATTCGCAACAAATGTATATATAGTAAAATACCAATTGGTATATTTTATGTCATAAATTGAGACCTTGTTAGATGATACAAAAAAAGAGACACCGGTTATGGCGTCTCTTCGCAGTTTATAAATAGTTTATGCTATTGCACTCTATATCGGTAAATAAAGCGGCCAATATTACCATCTTTATCTATACCTTCAACTACCGCCCGGTAGCTACCGGTACCATCAGCGTTATTGAATTGTAACAGCGTGCTGCCGGTTGTTTTATCAGTTAATACTTTAGGGTTCCAGTATATGGTGCTGCGTAAATCTACCCCGGTATTGATTGTGCGCGCAGGATTGTATTTTGGCGAATAAAACTCTTTTACAGGTGTATAGCCATGCGGTGTAAATTCAACCAGATACGGCGGCGGAAGTAACTTTTGAAGATCGGCCAGTTTCATTGGGATGCCTTTTGGCGCTTTTTTCTTATTGATAACCAGTACACCATCCGTACCGTCACGCTGGTTTATACCGCTCATGCCATCTTTAAAAAATATTTCTACCGATTCCACATCGCTGGCTACAACGCTTTGCAGGTAATTCATATCTACCTGTAAACCATCCATATATACTTCCATCGGTTTTCTAATACCTGCGTTATAATCCCTGGTCACATAAAAGATATTGTCAATGTAGGTTAGGCCTAAAGCCATACTTTGAAGGCAGCTTACAAAAAAGGTGCAGCCTTTAAAACGTTCGCCGTCAATTAAATGGTCTGGCTCGGGGCTTAAGCCAATTAGGGCCGACTGATCAAGATGGCCAAGCCTTCGTGGGGCTGCTGCTGCTTTAATTACCACTTCCTTCAGTTGGTGTGTATTATTATAAACACGTTTACTGTTTTCAAGGTAAGGGCGCATGGCACTGTCAATATTCAAACGTTCATCGGGCAGGTTAATAATACGTGTTGGCGACGGGTAGGTTACACCGTCTATTTGTAGCATTACGCTGTTATAATTTACGTTATCACGGGCATTAATAGTCACCTTGGTCGAATCGTTAACCATTACGTTCTCAAACTTAAATTGCCCCTCAGAATTGGTGACAGTTTGCGCCGAAAAGTTTTTATCAGGTATCAGCAAGCGTACATTTCCTTTAAAAATGGGTAACCCTGTACGGTTACGCAGCGTGCCCGATATAGTGATACCTTGTTCGGGCAGTAAGGTTATTTTAGGCGTTTTCCCCATTAATACATCCCTGAAGACAAAGCGGCGATAGCCTTGGGTCATCATTAATACGTCCAGGTCGGCAGCGGTTTTTTCATCGGGTTTTTTAAAGTAATAATTTGGTTTTTCTACATAGCCCCTTAAGTCGGATGTAAGCAGTAAACTGGTTAAAATCGTGGTTTCGGCATCCTCATCAACGGGTACTTTCTTTTCATCTATTACCGATACCGATAAATTAGCTTCAGCCGGCAGTGCCCCATTTTTAGCGCTTATCGTCATTTTTACGGGCTGCCTATGCAGGTATAACGGCTTGTCGGTATTTATGGCAAGGTTTAGCAGATCGTTACGCTGAATGAATACCAGGCGTTCGGCCACAGGGTAGCCATTTGGCCCAAACAAGGTTAATTGTAAAGTACCTGATTGAAATTTGGTTTTTGGGATAGGGGCGGAAAAGACCTGCTTGTTTATCTGTTGCTGTGCGGCATACTTAATAAAACCGCCCTGCGACCCTATAATGTAAAAATTCTTATTCTGGTTAGCATTAAGATAAACTTCATTACATGTAATACGCACCGCCAGGTTGTCGGGATCGTTATTTATAGCTAACAGGGTTATCCCGCTGGCTTGCACGCGTGGCAAATCATAGCTTCCCTGCGAGCCATCGGCAAAAGAGACATTAGCTTTGTAACTTTTACCCGCCTCTGGCTGAAAAGCAAACGCGCCCATACCTAGGTGCTGCGATGCAAATGTAGCAACGCTTTGACCCTGATTATCAACAATGGTGCCTTTTACTTCAATACCTAAACCATCGGCTTTAATAGCTTTAATGGCTACTTTAACCGGTATACCGGCTATAAGCTGTCCACCTTCCGGAAAAAACTGTACATCCTTACCCGTCGCGGCCGATTTTAACGGGAAGATATTGGTTACGTTTTTTGTGCCGATATCTAAAGTAGTGAATAGTGTTGAAGCACCCAGGGTGATAGAGGGGGTAGGTGGCAGCGTTATGGTTAAATAACCGTTTGCATCTGTGGTGCCGCTGCCCTTGCCTGTCTCATCATGACTGGCCTCGGTACGCCATTTAACTTTCTTATCTGCGTAAGGCCTGCCGCTGGCATCTTTATAAAATATTTTAACGGTTACGCCTTGCTGCGGACTGGTACCACCGCTAAAGTTAACGTTGGTCAACACTTCTTTATCAATGGGGTTGCCAATTGTTATTACTTTGGTGAACAGGTAGTTGGCATCAAAATTCAGGTTCCAGTTAGTATAGGCGCGCAAGCGGTAATTGCCCTGCTTGTATGATTGTACAGGCAGCGGGATCATTCCCGGCGCTACACCATTTACCACAGGCAGTTTAATGGATGCCGTTAACGAATCCTGATCGTTATACATATCAATATAAACAATCTTGCTTATTTGCGATGGCTGGTGGATATCAGCTGTAAGATAAGTTTTTAGCCAAATGGTATCTCCTGCAGCGTAATAAGGTTTATCAAAATGCACATATACCTTCTCTATTGGATAATCGTTAGCGTACTTTACCGATCTGTCGATAATGGTTTTTAAACTCAACGTATCGCGCTGTGCAAAAACCGAAAGACAGGTAAAAAACAGTAAAATAAAAGCAGGTAAAATTTTCTTATAATTCATTGGTAACTTAACAGAAAAATGGATGGCTGAATATAGCGTTATAAAGACAATAACGTAAAATATGCCGCTTTATTTAACATTTTTTTACAATGTGGTAGTAGTGTTACAAAATAAAAGCTGATAAATCAAAAAGACTCATTTTGTCCGCCAATGTTATATTCTAACTGCTGCCCGCCTTCATTTGTGATATAAGTGGCAACGTCGGCTTTTTTGCGGTCACCTTTTTCCAGGTAATCAATATTTACCGCGCAATCACCAGGTATTTTCATCCAAATAGTTTGACTTTCCCCAGCATTTAATTTATCAATATGTTTAGCACTGCAGCCATTAATACGAATATCGGTAAGAATATCTTTGGTACTATTATTAAAAGTGATGCGGAGTGTATTTGCTATTAAGCCGCCAAGAAAGAAATAGAAGAATACAATGGGAATGTTTATCAACATAAGGCCGGCAGAGATAAGCAGCTTTTTGCGATAATTTGAATTGGCAATGGCGTTAATAAGTATCAGAACAAGTATAACAATATTAACAAGGCCTGCAATCATAAAGAAAAATAATCCAATGAAGGCAAAGTCAGCAGATAGACTGATGAAATAAAAAAATAAGATGGTTGTACCGATTAAAAATGATATAAGGGCTGTTATTCGCCCAAGCCCTATATATGTTTCGGATGTCATATCAAGCCAAATTTATAAAACTTTTATCGTTGATCCTAGTATTTCCCCTTGGGGGAACTGCGCTTGTACATTTTTTTTATTAAGCGTAATATTAGCTACTGTTAACTTTCGGGTAGGATCTGATGCCCAAACTTCGTAACCTGCCGGCCCGGCTTTGCATATAAGCATACAAGGCTGGTCGGTTTGCAGGCGCTGGGTTTCGGTTAGATGCAATGTCCCGGGTTTGTAAAATACCACGATAATAGTCCCTGCCGATTGCACGGCCTGGATATCTTTGGTATTGGATATAATCTTCACCGGCAAATGCGGAGCAAGTTTGCGGGTAGCCACTACCCCATACGCGGGTTTTATCATGTAGCTGTACTTATCTGAATTGTTGTGGCCGATATACCAGGTAATGGTAGAATCAATAGAAATTTTCCCGGCCGACTGTTTATCCACCATTCCCCAATCTGCTTTGCGGCGACTGATGATGCTTTTTAACTCCGTACTTTTATCCGGGAAGAAATAGCCTACGCCATCCTGCCACATCCAGCCTTCGCCCTTTAGTTGTTTACCGCCGGTGCGGTAATTGTAATAACGCTGGTTAACAGTAGTTACCACATTTTTTATTTGCGGCGATGTGATACCAGCGCCCAGGGCCACCATCATATCGTTAATAAAAAAATAACTTTTATAAGCGCTTACCTCCATTCGGTTATAATACATAGCGCTGGCGCCTACTATCCCGTTTGATATTTGCCCCACAAAGCCGGACTGATTACTGCTGGTCAACAATTTGGCATCGGTGACTACAAGTGTAGTATCGGTTGTGGTGCCGGACAGCATATTCCAGCGCCACAGGGCCTGTATGTTTTTATACTCGTTACCAGTGCGCTGGATAAGTGTTACTCCATCACTAAGGTAGGCACCTAATAAATTTTCGCCGTTGATTGATTCTGTCTTTTTTACAAACGGCCCGTGCATCTTCACACTCATCATATACTGGCCCGATTGCATTTGCACCATATAATCGCTGCGCCAAAAGCCTTTGTTGCCCGCAAGTGTACAATTTGATGCGGGGTTTAAACCATCAAGAAAATACTTGCAGGCATTATTATCGAACGATTTGATCAAATTAAAATCATCATACAAGTTAGCGCCCCGCTTTTCTGCAAAACCCGGGCGTATTTGGCGCCCAATAGCGGTAATATCCATGGCGCCTTTAAACACCGTCCACCGCAAACCATCCGAGCAGTAGTTGAAAATGATCTGCTGTTTATCACTACTAAACGCAAACGACGTATTTGCCGTCAATCTTATCCAAAATAATAAGCTATTGATAAAATGCAGCCCATAGTTGCCAAACTGCAGCATTGTGCCATGTTGCTGAAATGAGTTGTCGGCTTGTATACCCTCGGCGGTAGACTGGGTGATGACCGATTGCATGCTGTTGATAGCCGTGGCAAAGGCGGCCTGGTCGCGGTGCAACAGTGCTATACGGGCTTCAATATCTTTTTGCCATATTTTATTTTGTCCGGTCGGGTTCTTTTGCTGGCGCTCGCGGCCAACCTGTATGTTATCTAAATAAGCAATCTCACCGGCATTTGCGTCCTTTCCCAGCATCAGCATAATGCTGCTGTAGACATAAGGTACGTTGATCTCATTTTGCCACCAGTTATTGCACTTAAAATCGTTTTTGATATAGAAAGCCAGGGCACGATGAATACCTTCCAAATATTGCGGGTTGTTAGTCTTATAGTATTGGCGGCACAGCAGCATTACCCGGTACAAGTGCCATACCGGCGGCCATGAACTTGGGATATCGGCGCGGCTGTAATCAAGATCTTTCCAATTACCTTCGGGCGTTAGGGCCTTAAAATAACCTGCGGCATCCGTATTGTAACGGATATCATCTGTTAAACGGAAGCTTTGTTCTGTCGCGTAAGCTGTGTCAGATAATAAAAGCTTGCGGCACTCCTGGCGAACGTCGTCAAGCTGGGTAGGGGGTACTTGTTGCGCTTTAGCTTTGAACGAGATCAGGCAAACAATAAGCAACACCAGCGTAGGTAGTTTATTCATGGCGGCGTAATTTAAAAAAATCAGCCCGTCATCCCGAATTTATTTGAGATTGCACATGTATAATTGAGAATCAAGTTGCAGACTTGCTTATAGATGCTAAAAATTCAGCAGGGGCAAGGGGGCCGGATCACTCAAACATCTTATTGATCTCGGCATATAGTACGGCATTTTTAGTAAAGTCAAATGTGCCATGCTGCTTTATCTCTTTCGCTGCGTTTATAAAACTGCCATAAGCCGCACGGGCCAGCGCCGAACCTAAACTAATGCGTTTAACACCCAACGCTGCCATATCATTTACTGTTAGGGATGAACTACCTAAACCTACCACCACATTTACAGGCTTAGGCGCTACGGCTTTCACTACAGCCTCAATTTCTTCACGTGTTTTCAGGCCTGGGGCAAACAATGCATCCGCGCCTGCTTCGGCATAGGCTTGTAAACGGCGGATAGTGTCGGGCGATCCACCCGGCCGCGGATCAGGTTTTCTGCGCGGGCAGTCAGGGTAAAATGGAAAGGCAGGCTGCGCGCAGCTTTAACTGCTGCTTTTACACGCGCAACCGACAGATCAAAATCGTAAATAGGATCATCCGCACGCCCGGTTGCGTCTTCAATAGAACCGCCTACTAACCCAACCTGTGCAGCTAATAAAATAGTTTCTGCGCAAGCTTCCGGACTATCGCCATAGCCATTTTCCAGATCGGCAGATACTGGTAAGTTTGTTGCCGCGCAAATGGCGCGTGCATTTTCCAGGGTTTCATTGCGGCTAACTACACCTTCACCATCGGGTTTAGCTAAAGAATAAGCCAGCCCGGCACTGGTTGTAGCCAAGGCTTCAAATCCTAAACTTTCCAGCATTTTGGCCGAGCCTGCGTCCCAGGGGTTAGGTATTACAAATATGCCCGGGCGCTGGTGCAGGGCTTTTAACGTTTCGGCTTTGGCGTGTTGCGATGCGTTCATAAAAAAATGGTATTGGATAAAACGAAGCTACAAAATACTAAACAAAAAATCCCGGAAATGGCACAAACCACCTTCGGGATCTTTCATATTAAAAATAAATAATTACGCTTTCACTTTGGCTGTCTTCACAACATGTTTGGTTTTAGTGCCGTTGTATTTTTTGTGCTTACTAAATACATTGTGCACCTTTTGCGGGATGGTAGTAGTTTTTTTGGTTTTCACCTCATCTTTAGCTACTACAGTTTTTGATTGGGCGAAGGCTAAGCTAATTAAGCAAAGCATCGCAACACATAAGCTTGTTATTTTTTTCATGGGGTAATATTGGTTTGTTTGAAAAGAATAACCACGGTTGTTTTAAAATGTTTTTGCTAAAGATTGAAAATCAAGAGATAAGAGTCAAGAAAAATACTTGATTCCTGATTCTATATTCTTTCCTCAAATACCGTCTCTCAATATCGGCATGCTCATACAATGGAAGCCACCGCGTGCACGGGATAGCTCGGCCGAAGGCATAAGCACCAGGGTATCTTTCATCGTCTGCGGATCCAGTTCCTCACGTTCAAATTTCTGTAACAGGTCGGCTACTTTGATCACTTTGAAGCCCGATTTTTTAAAAGCTTCCACCGTTTTGGTGTTACGGTCGTAACCCAGCACTACGCCTTCGCGTACAGCCAGCAAGTTGCACGAATCAGTCCATTGCTCGCGCGAATCGTACGGAAAAACGCCATTGCCCGAATATATGAATTTGGTAGGCTCGGTACTATGCAGGTCGTTCCGACTGATATCGTTCAGTAGATCTTCAATACAGCTAAACGTGCGTGGCGATTGCTTGCCGGCTTCAAACTGTAATATCTCGGTTTTATCTTTCGATTTTTTATCGCCGAACCAGGCAATAGGCTCAGCCGTTTCCACATCAATTTCCATTTTGCCTAAAGTGCCAAGCAATACCCAAACATTGCGTTTTACTTGTGTGAACACAGTGTCAATGTGCATATAATCGCGCTTGTGCGGAATTTTTACAATGGTTACCTTACTTACTACCTTGTTTTCAAACAACAGTTTAATGGCCTCGTTAGCGCCGCTTACCGAGGTGCGTTCGCTGCAGCCAATAATAACATGGCCCGGACTAACTACCATTACGTCGCCGCCCTCCAGCGTGGTTTTTCCGTCAGTATCTTCGCCGGGGCGAAGAAAGTGCTGAACGGTTTCAGGGATCTCTAAAATATTATCGCGATAAGCGGCGAACAGCGGATGGTTAAAGAAGATATACCGCACCAGTAATGTTTCGCGCGAGCGGGCTTTTTTAGCGGGTTTATTGATGAGGATATGTTTATTGATGACAATGCCAATATCCCGCGAGAAAATAAGGTTAGGGATAGGGGCGAAGATCATCTCATCATCTGTTAATGCACCCGAGATAAATATTTTAGCCAGCTCGACCGGCGAGGTTGCCACCAGTTTTTCCTGCAGGCGGTAAGTGCAGCCCTCGATGGCGCAAACCGAGGCCACCAGCTTTTCGCGTATGCTGGCGTCTTCTAAAATATCAGATAGCAAGGTTTGTAGTTCGATCACCTTGGTGGAGGCATGGAAGCCGGCGTTATCAGGTTTAAAGAAGTTACGCTCGCTGGTACGCGAGTTGATCTCATCTAACCGGCCTTGTATTTTATCCGGATCAAGGAAATACATCAGTAGCTTAACGTAATGGTCATACTCGTTTTTGCGCATGGTATCCAGGTGCACAATATCTTCAAAAAGCCAGTCCTGCGCTTTGCTGGGCACAACTTTGCCCAAACCACTATCGGGACTATGGATTAACAAAGCACGCAACGCGCCTATTTCAGAAGTTACATTAAGCTCAAAATTTTTATCGGACAGCATAAATGATCGGTAGATAACACAAAGCTATTGGATTTATTGATATTTCTATGCTTGCATACTAATCTTAACAAAACGGACACGCCAAATCATGGTTTACATGGTTTACAAAATCTGAGTAATTTTTCTAATTAACCATTTGATAATTAGGTTATTATGATTTTTTTAGGCAAAAATGTGTAAACCATGATTTTGCCAACTTCGACTTGCTAATCTTAACATTAGCTTTTTGTTCCCTTTACAGAAACAATCACTTCGCTGGTGTGGGGCATGCCGAGGGTGGTGCCCGGTATAACTTTTAAATAAGCCTTCATGTAGCCATTCACAATTCCTTTCATTATCCGCGGGTACGATTCGGCAAATTCGGGATCAAGCGGCACCATTGATTTACCGAAACTCATTTGCCCTTTTTCATCCACATAAATGGTGAAATAGTAATTAAAATCATCGTAAGCTTTACGGATGGTGATGTTATACTCCGGCGACAGGTAATCTATCGGCGGGCCATCGTTGTCGGTATCGGCGCGGTCATCGTTAACTACACGCTCAACCGTAACTAATGGCGATCTGCTGATCAGCTGTGCCACATTACGCGCGGCGAAGGCCTTTTTATGGTCGAGCGTTGCCTCGGTCACTTTGCGTTTTATAAATAAGGTATCCTTACGGGTGAAAACCTGCATGGCTAAAGGCTCCTTGTGCAGTACGTTTTTAATATAGTTATTAGCATACAGCGTCATATAAACGTTCGAGTTTTCGTTATCTACCACTTTGCCGCTCACCCGCAGTACCTGGAAGATCATACTGTCTTTACTTAACTTTTTTAAGCGCAAATAAGCCCAGGCAATGTTAAAAACTGAATCGTGGTCCCAAATTAGCGGCGCGTTTACAAATATTTTCCGTTTAGGGTTGTAGATGTGTACTGAATCATCCGAAGGGATAGAGAAGCGCCAGTTGGGGTCAAGCTCGTAACCTTTCTCGTTAAAACTATAACCTGTGCTAAAGTAGCGGCGCACCTCGGTATAATCAATATTAAAAACTTTTTTAAAAGAAGGCGGTGGTTTTACTGCCGGTGGTTTGGGTTGCTGGCAGGCAGTGAAAGCCAAGACTGTTATAAATAATAAACTGGCGTATTTTAGAAAATTCATATGTACATGGCGAAGATAATAAAATGTACAAATGGTTTTGATGTGCAGATGTGCGAATATGCAGATATGCAAATGCGGTATAACGTGCAAATATGCACATTAAAGGATCATCTGCACATCAAAATTACGCTCCCCAGGCGGTGATGACTAGCTTACGCGCCTCGCCATCGTTGCGGTGCTCGCATAAATAAATGCCTTGCCATGTGCCTAAAGCCAGGCGGCCATTGGTTATGGGTATGGTGACCGAACTGCCCAGCATGGCCGCTTTAAGGTGGGCGGGCATATCGTCGGGGCCTTCATCATCATGGCGGTAATCGGGGTCGTTTTCGGGTACGGTTTTGTTAAAATACATTTCAAAATCCTGGCGCACGGTGGGGTCGGCGTTCTCGTTAATAGTAAGCGATGCCGATGTATGTTTAATAAACACCTGGCACATACCTGCCTGTAGTTCTGCTATCTGTGGCAAGGCGTGTGTTATTTCGTTTGTAATAAGGTGGAACCCGCGTTTACGTTCGCGCAGTTGTATCGCTTGCTGAAATATTTTCATCATAATATGAATACAATATTACCGCAATGCGGTTTTAAAAGCTATTTTAATGCAATTGAATTTTTATTATAAATGTATTTACGACACATATTTATTTAATTTTGAAGGCTAACCCTCCAATTATGACGATAAAAAAATCCGCCAATCTTAATTTACCCAAAGTAATATTTGGTACCAGTGGCCTGGGAAACCTGTATGTAGCTATGGATGACGATGCCAAATGCGAAATTGTTGAACAGGTGGTGAGCAATTCGCAGAAGCCGGTAGTGTTTGATTCGGCGGGGAAATATGGCGCGGGGTTGGCGTTAGAGTCGTTAGGAAGATGCCTGAAGCGCCTGGGGGTTAAACAGGAAGATGTACTGATAAGTAACAAACTGGGATGGGTTAGGACAGAATTAAAAACGCCGGAGCCTACCTTTGAGCCCGGTGTATGGCGCGACCTGAAATTCGACGCCGTACAAAAAATAAGTTACGATGGCATATTGGATTGTTACCGCCAGGGTAACGAATTGCTGAATGGCTATAAAGCTGACCTGGTATCGGTACACGACCCGGATGAATACCTGGTCGCGGCAACAAGCGAAGGCGACAGGCAACAACGTTACCGCGATGTGCTGGGCGCTTACCGGGCACTTGGTGAATTAAAGGAGCAGGGCGAGGTAGCGGCGATAGGCGTAGGTTCGAAAGACTGGCGGATGATACAGCAGATATCAAAAGATATTGAACTGGATTGGGCCATGATAGCTAACAGCATGACGGTGCACAGTCACCCGAATGATTTGGTGGCCTTTATGGAAGAGCTGGAGCGTAAAGGTGTGGCTATTATCAACTCAGCAGTGTTTAACGCGGGCTTTTTAATTGGGGGCGATTATTACAATTATCACCTGATGGATAAAGAGACCCACGCCGATCTGTTTAAATGGCGTGATGACTTTTTTGCCTTGTGCAGCAAATATGATATTAAACCAGCTGAAGCCTGTGTAGCGTTTGGTCTGCACGCGCCCGGGGTAAAAAGCATAGCCTTAAGTACCACCAATGCTGCCCGGGTAAAAGGAAATATAGCAATGGCTGATGTACAGATCCCGGCAGCGTTTTGGGATGAAATGAAAGCCACAGGATTGATAAATAAAAATTACGCTTATATATAGGCGTTAAAAAAATGATGAAAGTATTAGTTTGTGAAGAGCCGGGAAAACTGGCCTATGAAGAGAAGGAAGCAGCGGTTGCCCAACCGAGAGAATCTTTGATCCGTATTAAGCGGATAGGCATTTGCGGCACCGATTTGCACGCCTATGAAGGTACGCAGCCATTTTTTAGTTACCCGCGTATACTGGGGCACGAACTATCGGGCTATTTGGTTGAACCCAATGGCGCCGAAGGGTTTACAAAGAATGAAGCAGTGACTTTTATCCCATATTTTAATTGCGGTACGTGCATTGCTTGCCGCAGTGGCAAACCCAATTGCTGTGCCAGTATTAAGGTATGTGGTGTGCATGTAGATGGTGGAATGGTGGAATATTTGGCGGTGCCATCGTATGCGTTAGTGCATGGCGAAGGTTTAAGTTATGATGAGCTGGCTTTGGTTGAACCATTGGCCATTGGCGCCCATGGCGTGCGGAGGGCAGGAGTAGAGGCTGGCGAATATGTGCTGGTAATTGGCGCTGGGCCTATAGGTTTAGGTACTATGGAATTTGCCCGCATAGCCGGTGGCAAAGTAATAGCTATGGATATGAACCAGGGCCGCCTTGATTTTTGTCGCGATAAGCTAAAAGTTGACCATATCATTAACGTTACTACCGACGACGTGATGCAAAAGCTAAGTGACATAACCGGCGGCGATATGCCTACAGTGGTTATTGACGCTACAGGCAGCCTGCGGGCCATCAATAATGGTTTTCAATATATGGCGCATGGCGCAAGGTATGTGCTGGTAGGTTTGCAAAAGGCCGAGATAAGTATCAGCCACCCCGAATTTCATAAACGCGAAGCCACCCTGATGAGCAGCCGCAATGCCACCCGTGCCGATTTTGAGCATGTAATAGCATCCATGAAGAAAGGATTGGTCGACCCAACTAATTATATTACCCACCGCGTGAAGTTCGACGAAGTTAAAGATCAGTTTGAAAGCTGGCTTGATCCGGCCAACGGGGTAATAAAGGCTATGGTGGAGTTGTAGGTGATTCACCCCGACATCGTTTCACTCGTCGACCCTCTCTTCGCCTTTGGCTGAAGGAGGGTGGGAAGTACTATTTGATAGTAAATCTCTCTTTCCGCGGAACGCGAAAAGAGGGAGGTCTAGTGCAGCGTGGACCGGGTGAGTTAAAATCCAGCCAAATTATTAACTTTACCGCATGCTTAAAGCTACAGCTATCCATAAATCGTACGGGAACCTGCATATTTTAAAGGGGGTAGACCTTGAAGTTAAAAAGGGCGAGATTGTGGCCATCGTCGGTGCATCGGGCGCAGGTAAAAGCTCGCTGCTAAATATTATGGGCACGCTGGATAAACCAGACTCTGGTCAGCTTTTTTTTAACGGGCACGAGATAAGTAAGCTGAATAGTAAGCAATTAAGCAATTTTCGCAATCGTAAAATAGGTTTTATCTTCCAGTTTCACCATTTACTGGCCGAGTTTAACGCTTTGGAGAATATTTGTATCCCCGCTTTTATTGCCGGTACACCCAAAGCCCAGGCCGAAAAGCGAGCTATGGAGTTATTGGATATGTTAGGGTTAAGCGACAGGGCTACACACAAGCCAAACCAGCTTTCGGGCGGCGAACAGCAGCGCGTGGCGGTAGCCCGTGCCCTGATAAATAAACCCGACCTGATATTTGCCGATGAACCATCGGGTAACCTGGATTCGGCTAATGCGCGCGATTTGCACGAGTTGTTTATAAGGCTGCGCAAGGAGTTTGACCAAACCTTTGTGATCGTAACCCATAACGAAGACCTGTCCGATCTGTCCGACCGTAAAGTGATAATGAAAGATGGTTTAATTACAGCCTGATCAATTGAAAATACTTATTACATCTGCCGCGTCGGCGCAAGCCTATCAGCTTAAAAACAAGCTAAATAATCCCGATACTATCCTGGGCGATTATGCCGAACTGCCAGGTACTATGCTAAAAACGGGTAATATGTTGGCCCTGCCGGCGCCTAATGACTCATCGTACGCACATAAGATGCTGACGCTTAGTCTGGATAATCAGATTGCGAAGATCTATGCGCTGCAGCCTGCCGAACTGAGCTTATTAAAGGAAGCCGGCACACTTTTTAACGAATATGGAATAACTATTTTATCGGCCGATGAAATATAGCGATATAGATACGCGTAAAACCGCTTTTATTTTTGAACTGGACAATGTGCTTTATCCCGAAAAGGATTACCTGTACCAGGTGTATTATCTATTTGCCGGCTTTTTAGAATATACCGAGCTGTTGGATGCCAAAGTACTGGTGAACCTGATGGTAAAGACCTTTGAAGAGGAGGGGGCCGGCGCCGTGTTTAACCGCGTTCAGGAAAAGTTTAAGCTGGATGAAAAATACCGTTTTAATTTTGAACACCTGCATAAAAATGCGCAGCTGCCCTTAAAGCTGTTGCTTTACCCTGATATGCTGCAATTACTACAGGATATTGTGGTAGACCGCAAGAAGATATTTATTGTTACCAACGGAATCCCCGAATTACAACTAAATAAATTAAAACAGGTGGAGTGGCACGGGCTGGAAAAATACCTGGTTTGTTACTTCGCCGATGAAATAGCCCCTAAACCCGAACCGGATATGGTATTGAAGCTGATAAACGACCATAACCTGCAACGCCGGGAAATGGTAATGGCCGGTAACGATGAAACCGATGCGCTTTGCGCGCAAGCCTGCGGTATTGATTTTATTTATGCCGAAGAGTTTATATCTTTATAAAAAGCAACTTACAGCTGGTTGCTTACGTTTAAACTGATTATTTATAAACTGTTGTGTATATGAAAAAAACGCTATACTTCGCCGTGATATTGCTTGCAGGTGCTTTTACAGCCTGTAAAAAACATAAGGTTGACCCCGTTGGCCCCGATGCACCAGGCTCGACAATCGATCTGATCAGAGATTCTATCTTTTTATATAGTAAAGAAGCCTATTATTGGGCGGATGGCCTTCCTGACTATGCTACCTTTCAGCCGCGTACTATTGCAGGCAGTACAGACCAGGCTTCGGTTACTGCCGAGGTAAATATCATATCGCAATACAAAATAAACCCGGCTACCAATTTACCTTATGAATATGTGGCTAATAGCGGCGGCCAGGCTAAATACTCATTTATTGATGGCGGGCAAACCAGCACAGCCCTGGGTGGCACCAAGGCCGATTTTGGTTTCGCTATTACTGCCATCAGCAATACCGATTTCAGGGTGCGTTATGTATATAGCACAGGCCCTGCCGGGGTTGCAGGCTTACACCGCGGCGAACAAATTGTTACTATTAACGGCCGTTCAAACCTTGACTTAAGCGTAACTGCCGATTACAATTTTGTTATAAATGCTTTGGGTACGTCGCCAATGTCTATCACGTTAAAAAAGGCCGATGGCAGTACTTATGGTGTTACCTTAAACTCAACCAGCTATACGGTTAACCCCGTATTGCTTTATAAGATATTTGATTTAGGCGGCGGTAAAAAAGTAGGGTATATTGTATTTAACAGCTTTACAGCCCCCTCCAACGCGCAGCCGAAACTTGACGAGGCTTTTAACTACTTCACAACAAATGGTATAACCGATTTGGTGGTCGACCTTCGCTATAACGGCGGCGGTTATGTTTCTACCTCAGAATATTTGGCTAACCTTATTGTACCTGCAGCTAAAAATAATACCCTGATGTATAATACCTTTTTTAACCCTACACTGCAAAGCGGGAAAGAAGAGTTACTGAAAAAACAGTTTTTCAGGGATGCTAATAACAACTTATATAATTATGGCCAGGTTGATTATTCGGTAGCCGGCAATGCGGTAAATTTCAGTAAAAAGGGCTCATTAGCAGTTCCCAGAGTATTTTTTATTGTAACCGGTTCAACAGCATCGGCCAGTGAACTGGCTATTAATAACCTGCGGTCGCAAATGGATGTAAAACTGATAGGGACAACCAGCTATGGCAAACCGGTTGGTTTCTTTGCTATCAACATAAACAAATATCAATTATACGTACCCGAATTTGAAACAAAAAACTCGGCTAACCAGGGAGGGTATTACACTGGTATGCTTCCGGGGAGTGCCGATTATCCGGGCTTTAATGACAAAGACGACCTGACCAAAGATTTTGGTGATGCTACAGAAGGCCTGTTGGCACATGCCCTGAATTATGTAAAACAGGGTACTTATGGCACCGCTTTGAAAGTGCAAAGCATAGATGGCGGTAATACAACAGCCGAACGCGCCATAGGTCAGGATGGCTTTAACGGTATGATACTGGACAAAGGACTAAAAGTAAAAAAATAAGAGAGTGATGTAACAGAAAATGAAGGCTGGGATTTTCCTTAGCCTTTATTTTTTGTCATATTAAATAATATTTATTAATATCTTTGCACTGTAACACACTATTTTACAAGTTGTAACGTATATGATGTTATTAACCCCGATTAAAATGAAAAAAATTCTATTGTGTGCAGGTGCTTTATTCACCCTTTTTACCGCATGTAAAAAAAGTAGCCCTGCTAATGAAAACCCTGATCCGATTGTTACAGGTACTGCGCTCGATTTAATGCGCGATTCTGTTTTCCTATATGCAAAAGAGGATTATTACTGGAATGACGGCCTCCCTGATTATGCCACATTTAATCCGCGTTCAATTTCAGGTTCAACCGATCTGGCAGCCCTACAAACCGAGGTTACTAAAATATCACAATACAAAATAAACCCGCTAACAAACAAGCCTTACGAATATTATTCGCCAAACCCAGGCGAGGCTAAATATTCATTTATTGATGATGGTTCCGCTTCGGCTAAACTGAACGCTGTTACCGGCGATTTTGGTTTTGCCCCCTTTTATAATAATACTACTACCGGCGACCTGCGCATTAAATATGTTTATTCGGGTTCACCGGCTGATTTGGCCGGAATAAAACGCGGTTATCAGATTATGAGTATAAATGGGCATACCGATCTTACTTATACTACAGCCAACGTTAATTTTATAGTAAACGCCTACACCGCCAGCAGTACTATTACTATGGTGCTTAAAAAACCGGATGCTACTACCTTTACAGTAAACCTTGCAACAGCAGCTTATACCATTAAACCGGTTATTACTTATAAGGTGTTAGATTATTCAACCACAACAGGTAAAAAAATAGGCTATATCGTGTTCAATAGTTTTGTAACACTTAGCAGCACACAGTCGGCTTTAACTACTGCATTTAACTCGTTCACTGCAGCAGGTATTACCGACCTGGTGGTTGATTTGCGTTATAATGGCGGTGGTTACGTGGAAACTGCAGAGTTTTTGGATAACCTGATAGCGCCATCATCAGCCAACGGAAGTACCATGTATACGGCTTATTATAACAGTACGCTTGCAGCCAATAAAGAAACCCTGCTTAAAAACCAGGTGCGCCGTGATGCTGCTACTAACCAACTGTATAACTATAGTCAGATAGATTATTCGCCGACGGCAAATACCGAAAAGTTTGCTAAGCAAGGCACACTAAACATCAATAGGGTGTTTTTCATTGTAAGCCAGTCTACAGCATCGGCCAGTGAATTAACCATTAACAACCTGCGCCCTTATATGAATGTGCAGTTAATTGGCGGTACAACTTACGGTAAACCGGTAGGCTTTTTTGATATTGATATTAACAAATATCAAATGTATATCCCCGAGTTTGAAACCAAAAATTCGGCAGGGCAGGGCGGCTATTATTCAGGTATGACCCCGGCTTCAACAGATTATCCCGGCAAATTAGCCAGCGATGATGTGACCAAAGATTTTGGTGATGTAACCGAAGGCTTATTAGCGCAGGCCATTAACTATGTAAATAAAGGGGTTTACCTTACTTCTGCTAATTTACAGGTGGAAAGCACCGGCAATACACTCACTACAAACCAGGCAAGTGAATTCGTTCAAAAAACTACCGCTAAGGAATTTAACGGTATGATATTGAAAAGGCACCACTTGAAGTAATGATTGAGATTAGTTAATTAGAGATTAGTTAACAAGAAAGGCCCGGTTTTTACCGGGCCTTTCTTGTTATACAAACACGCCATTGCGAGCGTAGCGTAGCAATCCCCGATAAGCAGGGGCGGCTCTGCACGCCGGGGATTGCCACATCGCTATCGCTCCTCGCAATGACGTTGGTGGTGAAACTAATCCCTAATCACTAATTAACTAATCACTAACTCAATCCGCCAGTTCCCGCAAATCTACCGGTACTACACGCGATACGCCCTGTTCAACCATGGTAACACCGTAAATAACGTCGGTGCTGGCAATAGTACGCTTGTTATGCGATACGATAATGAATTGCGAATCGATGCTGAATTTGCGGATGATATTATTGAACTTGTCAATATTGGTATCATCCAGCGGGGCGTCCACCTCATCAAAAATACAGAAGGGGGCGGGCTTCAACAGGTAAAGTGAGAATAGGATGGCCGTAGCGGTCAGGGTTTTCTCGCCACCCGAAAGCTGGTTGATAGATAGCGGGCGTTTGCCTTTAGGCTTGGCAATAATATCAATGTCCGATTCCAGCGGGTTCTGCGGATCGCTCAAGATCAGATCGCAGCTGTCTTCCTCGTTAAACAGCGAACGGAAAACATGGATAAAGTTCTCGCGCACACTGGTGAAGGCCGCCATGAATTTCTCTTTAGCTGTATCGTCAATTTCCTGTATAGTGGCCAGTAACGATGCTTTTGCTTCGTTCAGGTCTTTCTTTTGCGCCTGGATAAACTCGTAACGCTCGCTCATTTCGTTATAAGCCTCAACTGCCATTGGGTTAATGGCGCCAAAATCGTCCAGCTGGCGTTTCAGTTTATCTGTCTTTTCACGCAAGTCGTCCTCATCCTCACCTTCAGGCACCTCGGCATTCAGCAATTCCTCAATATCAATGTTAAATTCTACTGAAAGGCGTTCCTTAAGCGAGTTGAGGTCAACCCGCAAATTGGTACGTTTATCGCGCAATTCTGCCTCTATCAGTTCTACATTATCCTTATTTCGGCGCAGGTTAGATACGGTATTTTCCGCCTCGGTGATCTGGCCTTTCCAGGCGTAATATTCCTGTTCAGCTTGCTGGGCGGCTTTTTCCAGTTCTTCTTTCTGGGCATACATTTCCAGCAGGTCGTCATCGCTGTGGTCGGCATGTTTCAGTATTTCCTGGATGGTGTTTTTCACTACAGCCAGTTCGGTACTGTTTTGCGTTATCCGTGCCTCCAGGCTTTCCTGCTGCGTTTCACGATAATCCAGGTCCTTCATCAGCCCCGATACTTTGTTTTGCTGCTGGTGAAAGCGGATATTCTCCTGGTTATAAGTATTAGATTGAACGGTGAGGTGCTCGTTTAATTCGTTAAAGGCCTGCTGTTTTTCAAGCAACAGCTCGCCCTGTATTTCCTTTTGGGTTTTAAATTCGGCGAGTTGGGGCTGCAATGCCAGCATTTCTTCTTTAATATTGGCAATTTTACGGGCAATATCTTCCTTGCGATTGCGGCTGTTCTCAATAAAGGCCTGGTATTGTTCCTGCCGGGTTTTAACGGTAACCAGTTCGGTATTCAGCTGGTTTAGCTGTAATTGTTTCTGGCGTATCTCGTCGGCCTTGCCTTCGGCACGCAAGGCTACGAGTGTCGACTGTAATTCTTCCGAACGGTTCTTCAGCTTGCCAACCTGGGTTTCCAGTTGTTTTATCTCTTTAGATAAGTTCTCTAAATTTTTAGCCCGACCGATACGCTTACCCTCAAACAACCCAACCGAGCCGCCTGCCATAGTGAGCTTGGCTTTGTTGAATTTGCCGCTTTTGCCCAGCAACACTACACCATCGGGCAGCGCTTGTTTGTCCAGACCTTTATCGGCATTATCATCAACCAAATAAACGTTTTTAAGCAGTTGGTTGCACAGCGGCTGGTATTTAGCCTCCACCTCAACCACACTCAAGGCAGGCAGCCAATCGCCGTGTACGGCAGGGGTGAAGTTTTCTTGCGGATAATTATCTAATATAAAGAATTGGGCCCGTCCGCGCGATGAATTGCTTAACAGGTTAATGGCGCTAATGGCGTCCTCGTAATTCTGCACCACATAGTGGTTCATCATCGGCTCCAGGTAGTTTTCAATAGCCACCCGGTATTCTTCACGGCAAAATAGTACATCGCTAAACAGCGGCGCATTTTTGCCCCAGTCGCTGTTCTTCTTTAAAAAGCGGATAGATTCCGGGAAGCCTTCCAAATTATCCACTAAACTTTTGGTAAGGTTATATTCGTTTTGCTTAGCGTCCAGCCGGCGGCTTTCGGCAATAATAGATTCCTTTACGCTGGTCAGTTCGTTCTCTGTGGCGCTGATCTGTTCCTGCAGCTTGTTCTCGCTATCGGCAGCTACCTGCAATTCCTTTTCAAAGGTTTCGGTGCGTTGCTGCAGTTCGGCCAGTACGGTGTTAAAGTGCGATAGTTCCACCTCCTTGCCACTCGCATCCTCCATATTGCGCAGACTTTCCTGTTCCAGCGCCTGTTCCTGTATCTGCAATATTTCCGAATCCTTTTCTGCTTTATATATCTGGTTTTGCAGGCGGTTGTTAATGCTGGTCAGCTCGTTCAGCTCATTGCGAGCTTCGGCCTGAGTAGTACGCAATTCGTCAACCGCGGCTTTCAAATCGGCTACGCGGCGGTTAATGGTTTCCAGGTATTCCTCTTCGGTTACCTTTTCCTCGTTCAGGCGCTTGATGTTGTACAGCACGTGGTTTAGCTGGTTACGGTCGCGTTCCAGTTCCTCTGTCAGCCGCGTTTCCTTATCCTGCTGATGGCGCAACTGTTCGTTCTTTATCTTCTTTTCGCTTTCGTAAGCGCGTATTTTGGCTATATATTCGTTAGTGGCCTTTTGCTGGATCGATAGGTTTTTCTCCCGGGTCAGGCTGTCCAGCTTTTGCTTTTGCAGGTCGGCTTCCAGGGTGTCTATCTGGGTGAGTATACCGGCTTTGCCCTCCTTTTGTTTTTGTTCCTGTTCCTCAATTTCTGCAAGCGATTGACTAAACATCGATATCCTGAACGAGGCCAGCATCACACTCAGTGTTTTATACTGTTCGCGCAGTTTGTAGTATCGCTCGGTTTTTTTGGCCTGATTCTCTAAGGTTTTTAAGTTTTTTTCAATTTCAAAAAGCAGGTCCTCTACACGTTCCAGGTCGGCTTCCGTATCTTTTAGCTTATTAAAGGTTTGCTTTTTGCGCAGTTTGTATTTGGATATCCCCGAAGCCTCTTCGAATAGTGCCCGGCGCGAGTTTTCTTTATTCGTGATGATCTCGTCAATCATCTTTAGTTCGATGATAGAGTAGGAGTCGGCGCCGATACCGGTATCCAGGAAAAGGTCGGTAATATCCTTCAGGCGGCATTGTACATCGTTCAGGCGGTATTCGCTCTCGCCGCTGCGATAAAGTTTACGGGTAAGCGTTACCTGCGAAAAATCGGTAGGGAGGATGTTCTTCGTATTATCGAAGGTAAGGGAAACCTCGGCCAGGTTGGCGGGCTTACGGCTTTTATTGCCGTTGAAGATGATGTTCTCCATCTTCTCCGACCGTAAGG
The DNA here is from genome assembly GCF_015221995.1 of Mucilaginibacter boryungensis. Classification (NCBI taxonomy): domain Bacteria; kingdom Pseudomonadati; phylum Bacteroidota; class Sphingobacteriia; order Sphingobacteriales; family Sphingobacteriaceae; genus Mucilaginibacter; species Mucilaginibacter boryungensis. Next base: position 2,374,941 of record NZ_JADFFM010000001.1, on the reverse strand, counting down.
CGCGCGTGCTCTGTTCGCCCAGTACCCAGCGGATAGAATCGACCACGTTGGATTTGCCGCAGCCATTTGGCCCCACAACAGCGGTAACCCCCTCATCAAAATTGATGACGATCTTATCCCCAAAACTCTTAAAACCTTTTATTTCTAACTTAGTTAGCTTCATTCTTGTAGATCATGGTTCATGGTTGATAGTTCACGGTTGTTTGCACGACCCGCCATCCCATTTGAACCCGAAAGATACAACCTTATCGGTTAATTGTTGGCTTGAGTTTTAAGTGAGTTAATAACATGGGGTGTGGAAAAAAAGCTGAAAGACCAAAGTATAAAGCTTTGTGCTTTCAGCTAAATAAATATTTCTCCTTTAAGATAAGTCACCGCTTTGCCGCTCATCAGTACCCGGTCGCCCTTTAGTTCGCACCAAAGTTCGCCTTTGCGGGCCGATTGCTGGTAGGCGTGTAACTTATTTTTGCCCAGTTTACTGGCCCAGTAAGGGATGAGGTTGCAATGTGCCGAGCCGGTAACCGGGTCTTCAGGTATCCCCGCCGATGGCGCGAAGAAACGGGAAACGAAATCCACTTCCTTGCCCCGCGATGTGATAATGATGCCGACCACATCAAACTTGCCCAGTAAGGCAAAATCAGGCTTGCAGGCAAGTATGTCATCCTCGTTATCATAAACCAGTATATAATCGCGCGATTTCAGGAATTCCAGCGGTTCTTTCATGCCCAGTGCTTCAGTTAAGCCAGGTGGCATAGTGGCTGGCTCAGGCGGGCGCGATGGAAAATCCAACGTGTATTTATCGCCGTTTTTGGTTACGGTCAGCACGCCGGCCTTTACAGTTTCAAAATGAATAGTGTCTTCCGCATAATCCAATTGGGTGAACAGGATATGCGCAGCAGCCAGGGTAGCATGGCCGCACAGGTCAATCTCATATTCGGGTGTAAACCAGCGCAGTTTATAGCCGTTATCGATCTTTACAAAAAAGGCGGTTTCGGCCAGGTTGTTCTCTACAGCTATCTGTTGCATGGTAGCATCAGGGAGCCATTCAGTCAGCGGACAAATAGCGGCGGGGTTGCCGCCAAACAGGGTATCAGTAAAGGCGTCGGCCTGGTAAATTGGGATATTCATGAGGCTAAGATAGGTATTAGCAGTATAGTCGGGGAGCTGTAAATTGTAAATATCTAATGGATGATGGGTTTGTATCCATCAAATTACTTTGCCACTACAAAAAATCGCTAACAAATAGCTGTATTTTCCGTTTTAAAATTACATTTTTGCCAAAATTTTATTAGATGCAGAGTTACCAGGAGTTTCTTGATCTTAGTGTTGGCTTTCCGCAGGATGGCTTCGAGATCATTGAAGATGAATTATATTTTCATGACCTGAATTTAATGGAGATGATAGAAACGTATGGTACACCATTGCGCTTCACTTATCTGCCCATTATTTCTAAAAAAATACAGCAGGCCAAATTGTTGTTCCAGCAGGCTATTGTTAAAAACAACTACCGTGGCAGTTATAAATATTGCTATTGCACCAAAAGCTCGCACTTTAAGCATATTGTTGAAGAGGCGCTGAAAAACGAGATCCACCTGGAAACATCGTCGGCCTTTGATATGCCTATGATTGACGCGCTGGAGAAAAAAGGTGCTTTAAGCAAGGACATGACGGTGATATGCAATGGTTTTAAAACTTACCAGTACAAGCAATATATTATTGATATGCTGCACGATGGTTTTAAAAACATCATCCCCGTGTTGGATAACAAAGAGGAATTTAACTTGTACGATGACGAGATAGAGATGGATACCCCATGTAACCTGGGTATCCGTATAGCGGCTGAAGAGCAGCCTGATTCGCAGTTCTATACTTCGCGTTTAGGTATTCGTATGGAAGATGTTATCGATTTTTATCACAATAAAATTGAAGACAACCCCAACTTCCAGGTAAAACTGCTGCATTTCTTTATTAATTCGGGTATTTCTGATACACCATATTACTGGAACGAGTTAGAGAAATATGTAACGCTCTACTGCAAGTTTAAAAAGGTAAACCCGCATTTAGACACGCTGGATATAGGCGGCGGTATGCCGTTTAAAGATTCGCTGGTGTTTGATTTTGATTACGAGTATATGATCAACGAGATTGTTAGCCGTATTAAAGAGATCTGTGCTGAGCATGATACCATTGAGCCGGATATTATTACCGAGTTTGGCAAATATACCGTAGCCGAAGCATCGGGCATATTATACAAAGTATTGGGCCGCAAGCAACAAAACGACCGCGAGCGCTGGCTAATGCTGGACGGATCGTTCATCACCAACCTGCCCGACGTTTGGGCGTTGAACCAAAAATACATTTTGCTGCCGGTTAACAACTGGGACAGCGAGTACGAACGCGTCAACCTTGGCGGCATCACTTGCGATGGGCAAGACTATTACAACCAGGAAGCGCATATGAACAGTGTATTTATGCCTAAAACCCGCAAGGTGCAATACTTAGGCTTTTTTAATACCGGCGCCTATCAGGAAGTTTTAAGCGGTTACGGGGGCATACATCACTGTCTGCTGCCATCGCCAAAGCATGTCATCATCCGCCGCAACCGCGATGAAACATTTAACTTCGAGGTTTTTGGCGAAGAGCAAAACAGCAAGCAAGTGCTGAAAATTTTAGGCTACACTACCTAAGCTTAAAGGTAAAAGGCGAAAGCATAAAGGTGTTTTGGGGCAAACCCGGGGCACCTTTTTTTTATTATTTATTTTTATCTATAATTATTTATAATTATTCGATTGGCTCCTTTTTTTGTGGTTTTTTTGCGTTTTTATATCGCCGTTAAAAGTGCGTGTTTCTAATAGCTTTAACTTTCTTTAACATCAATTAACAATACAACTGTAACTAAGTCCTTGCTTTTAGCGTCTATATGGTAAATACAGCTACCGACGCAAATGAATAAAATTGGCCTATTACTATTCCTCCTGTTTACTATGGGGGGACGTTTTCAGGCCAATGCCATGCGTAATCCGCAGCCGGTTCATCATGTCAGTTTTAAAAACGCTATTGTTGCCGAACCCGATCCTGAACCTTACGGTGATTTTAAAACGCTGATAGTGCCGTTTAAAAAAGCGGGCAACCTGATTGTTATTGAAGCACAGATTGATTCGGTATATGGCAATTTTATACTGGATACCGGCGCTCCTTGCCTGGTATTGAACAAGACCTATTTTCGCGACGCGCCCCATATTGAAGATAAAGATGCCGGCGGCATTAACGGCCTGGCCGACCGTAGTTTTAAAACTACCATCAAACACCTGTCTATTTTTGAACTGAATTATGATAAACTCTCTGCCGATGTATGCGACCTGTCGGGCATTGAAAATGGGCGTAATATTAAGATATTGGGCTTATTAGGTACAAGGTTATTCAATAAACTGGCCATTACGGTTGATGTGAATCAAAGCGTGTTATACATCCACAAACTGGACGATAAAGGCAATATCCCTGAAGCGGAACGCCTGTTTGCGGTAGCTGATGTTAAAACCCCGTTTAAACTATTGAACGATGTGGTGTATCTGAGGTGTGCCGCCAACGATCAGAAACTTTGGTTTGCTTTTGATACCGGCGCTGAAAGCAACTTGATAGATTACAGCCGGAACAAAAAACTGGTACGCGGCATGCGGGTAATTAGTCGTGCTAAGCTTACCGGTATAGGCAATAGCAGCTTTGAAGTAATTACGGCCGAGTTTGATAAACTGGTGGTAGGCGACCACGAATTCCTTAAAAACAAAGCGGTGGTTACCGATCTTGATAAGATGGGGTCGGCTTATGGTTATTCGGTTGATGCTATGTTAGGGTATGATTTTTACTCACGCGGGATATTTACGCTCAATTTCGTTAAAAAGGAGTTTGAAATGTACATTTACAATCGCGATAATATTAAATGAGGGCGCTTAAACAACATATCATCCTGTTTTTGCTGATGCTTTGCACAGTGAGCAATGCTATGGCCCAAAGTAAAAACAACCTGCTGCTTGACCGCGACCATTTGGTGTTACTGATAGACCTGAAATCGACCCGGGCACAGATAGATAGTATCCTGAAAACGGCTGGTATTACCGGTGTTAAAGCAGATATGGTACTTAAAGGCGATTATGATGCTTTGCGCAAAGATGGCTGGAATATTGTTAAACTGCATGACGGCTTGCTACAGTTTGACCGCTCGTTAAAAACCCTAAATAGTAGCCTGATCACCAGTCCGTTTCAAATTACCACCAAGCTTAGCAAAACACAGGGTCGCCCTGGATACCCGGACGAAGTGATGTTTGGCGTGAATAGTTTTACGCGCGTTACCGTTCACGAACTGCCCTCGGGGCTTACCCGCTTTTTTGTACCGGGAAATACCAATGCTAAACGGGTATTGCTTTCGGGTAGTTTTAACGATTGGAGCACAGGCAAGGGCATTATGAGCCGTACAGATAGCGGCTGGATAAGTGATGTTAAACTTGATCCGGGTATTTATGCCTATAAGTTTATTATTAATGGCGACTGGACTATAGATACTTACAACAAGCTACGCCAGGATGATGGCGTAGGCAACACCAATTCCATTTATTATCGCTATAACTATACCTTTAAACTGCCGGGATACATTGCTGCGCATAAGGTGACCGTGGCGGGCAATTTTAATAATTGGAACCCAAATCAGCTGGAAATGACGCGTGGCCCAGGAGGGTGGCAAAAATCGCTTTACCTGCACGATGGGATGCACGCTTACCGTTTTATGGTAGATGGGCAGTGGATAGCCGATCCGTTAAACCCAAACAACAAAAAGAACGGATCAGCTACCGAATCTGTGTTAAACCTGGGCGAAACTGTCACATTTAAACTGGATGGTTTTTCCACCGCACACGAAGTTTTTGTAGCGGGTAGCTTCAATAACTGGAAAAACGGTGAATTGGCCTTAAAACACAATGGCAATAGCTGGACGTTACCTTACACATTTTCTCCGGGTAATTATCAATATAAATTTATTGTAGACGGGCGCTGGATGACCGACCCGGCCAATCCCCATACGGTTAATTTAGACGGCCAAACCAATTCGTTTTTGGTTGTAAAGCCAAATCATACTTTTACGCTGAAAGGCTATAGCCATGCCCATACCATCAGGATATCAGGCAATTTCAATAACTGGGCCGAAGACGGTTATACCCTTGCACATCAGGGTGATACCTGGACCATCAGCCTGCGCTTGAAACCCGGCAAATGCCTTTACAAATTTATTGTAGATGGTACCTGGGTGCTGGATAATACCAACAAGCAATGGGAGCAAAATGAATTTGGTACCGGGAACTCAGTGCTCTGGATGGATCAGTAACTCAGCGCGGATTTTAAGTGAAGACTATATACAGGTTACAAAACAGGTAGCCTCACCTCGGCCATCATACACCTTACACTGCCGCCACCGTTGCGTTCAATAGTTGGTATATCCGCATAAACAATACGCGAGAATTGCTGCAGGGTAGCAATTTGCCGTTCAGATAAGGAATGATAGGCACTGGCCGACATCACCAGCAAGCTTTCGCCATTTTGGTTAAATACTTCCAGCATGTTCCCTGCAAAGTGGTTCATCTGATCGAAAGTGATATCAAAAATACTTTTATTGGTTTGATAGAAAGAGGCTACTACCGCCTCGCGTTCTTTGGCATCGGTAATGCTGTCCAGGCAAATAACCACGTAACGGTCTGCTATGCACATCATCACGTTAGTATGGTATATAGGTTGGTTGTTTTGGTCGTATGCGTGGAAAACAATGGGTTGGTAACCTGTTTGCTCACAAAAAATGTTTAGCACATCAATATCCGTACGCGGGGAAAGGCAGGCATAAGCCAGTTTATCCTCGCGGTTTAATACCATGCTGCCCGTGCCTTCCAGGAATTTATTTTCTGCTTCAAATCGGCTCAGGTCTATAACATGCCTTACTTTAAACTCATCTTCCAGTTGATTAATAATATCTTCCCGTCGTTCCAGGCGGCGGTTTTCAGCCTGCATGGGGTATAGCAATATGTCCCCGGTTGAGTGGAAGCTTATCCAGTTGTTTGGGAAAATAGCATCCGGAGTATGCGGTGCCGGGGTGTCGTTTATCACAATAACTTCCACACCATGGGCACGTAAGGTGTTTACAAAGCCGTCAAACTCCAGCAATGCTTTATCCTGTACCTGTTGTTGTTCGGCGTCACGGCTTTGGAAAGCGTTGCTGCCGGCAGTTTGGGGGTTAAAACCAAAGCTGACAGGACGTATCATTAATAGGGTGGTGGGGGTATGCATATTATGCCGGTATTACTTCTTAGGCTTTTTATCTTTAAAAAACCTCGTGATCTCATTTAATGTCAACGCGTTTACACACCTGTCTTTAGATAATCCACCTTTACGCCCGGCAAATACACCATATTTCATATCATGAAAACCCTCGTTACGGTGCGCATCGGGATTAATGGATAGCCAAACACCTTGTTCTAAGGCGTACTGCTGCCAGCGCCAATCAAGGTCTAAACGTAAAGGGTTGGCGTTGATCTCAATAGCCACATCATTGGCTGCACAGGCATCGATCACCTTTTTATAATCAATAGCATATCCTGTACGACTAAGCAGCAGCCTGCCGGTTGGGTGGCCAAGCATGGTTGTGTATGGGTTCTCAATAGCTTTTATTAACCTGGCAGTAGCTTTTTCCTCGCTCATTTTAAGGTTTGAGTGTACCGATGCCACAATGAAATCAAAACGTTGTAATATTTCATCAGGGTAATCCAGTGATCCATCGTTTAAAATATCCGATTCTATCCCTTTAAAAATATGGAAGCCGGTTAATTTTTTATTCAGATGGTCAATTTCTTCATGCTGTTGCAGCACACTTTCAATGCTCATCCCCTTGGCGTAAAACGCACTTTTACTATGATCGCAAATACCCAGATATTCCAGCTTCATTTCGTCGCGGCAATATAAAGCCATTTGTTCAAGCGTATTTACCCCGTCGCTCCAGGTACTGTGGTTGTGCAACGTGCCTTTAAGGTCGTAAATAGTAATTAGTTCGGGTAGCTTGTTGTGATGGGCTAAATCTATAAACCGGTCATCCTCCCTAAGTTCGGGCGGCATATATTGTAAACCAGCTTTTTGGTAGATCATCTGCTCATGTTCGGGTATATCTACAATAGTAGTTGTACGGGCTAAAACCGTTTCCACATGTTTATCGGTACCGGTATTGTTAAACAAAGTCATGTGGAAATCAACCTTGGCACAACAAATAAGATCGACAATTAAACCGCTTTCCAGTTCGCCTTCAAGATGGTCGTGATTAGGTTTAATATTTTTTATGATGTCCTGGGTCATCAGCGTTTCTTCCAGGATATCCTTATCACGGCTACCCACTACAATTATTAATTCGGTTATGATCTCGCATCTACGGCGGTATTCGCCGCCAAATTCAATCAGTGCGCCGGGCAGGGTATCTTTCAATAGCTGTATCAATCGTTCGGCATCGGGCTCTACCTGGGCGTACAGGAACTTGCCGTTGCTGGCCATGCGGTATTCAATAACCTTGCGTATCTCTTCCTGGGTTTTTAGCCCAAAGCCTTTGGCTTCAATCAGGCGGTTCTCGTTACAGGCATAGTAAAGCTCGCCTATGTTCTCAATTTTAAGGTCGTGCCAAATGGTAGCGATCTTTTTAGGGCCAATACCTTTAATACCCAGCATTTCTACTATACCATCAGGGGTGGCGGCAAGCAATTCCTGCAGTTCGGTCATGGTGCCGGTTTCCAGCAGTTCGGCTACTTTGGCGGCAGTGCTTTTGCCAATGCCGTCTATCTTTTCCATTTCAGCCACACTTTTGCCTGCAATAGGGAAGGGCAGCTTATCTATTTTAAAAGCGGCATTAGCTATCGATTTTATTTTGAACGGGTTTACCTCGTGCAATTCCATCAGTTGCGACAAAAGGCGAAAGGTGCGGGCGATGGGTTTATTCTCCATGTATATAATTGATGGGCTAAAATACTAATTGGTAATGTAAGAACGGTGCAACGGCTGGTAAGTTTTTAAAAGTTTAGAGCAGTACCGAATGTACGACTGTTCCGTAGGAACATCTGGTAGGTAGAAAAAAGAAATAGAACGCGGGCGTCCCATAGGGACGCTTGGTGTTATTCTAAATCCTTAAATATGTACTGTTCATCCCATACGATATCAAATGCTGATAGAAACTTTCTGTACTCATCCAAAAATGTTTCCTTTTTGTGGTGTTGTTCCTGGTTTTGAATATATTTAATAACAGCAGGCACTTGGCTTTTAGCGTAGGAGAACGCGCCATATCCTTCTTGCCACGCAAATCTGCTGTTACAAAATTTTTGCTCTTTTATCCATTTGCTACTCTCTGTTTTCACATTTTGCACCAATGATGATATTGATTGATCGGGCCGCATGCCAATAAATATGTGGATATGATCGGGCATGCTATTAATCTGGAGTAATTTATGCCCGTTATTTTGTATAATGCCTGTTATATATTGATGCAGTCTCTCTTTCCATAAGTCAGCGATAATTGCATCGCGGTATTTTACAGCGAATACAAATTGGATATGGATTTGGGTATAAGTGTTTGGCATACCTTTGCAATTTATGATATTTCACCAATCGTTCCTACGGAACGAAATTTTAGAAAATCATTTTTTTCTACCTACCAAATGTTCCTACGGAACAGGGCAAAATTTGAATCCTATCAACTGATTCTTCGCTATCGCTCAGAATGACGTGGGAGGGATAAAAAAAAGCCGCCCATTGGGCGGCTTTCCTAAATATCTTTACAAATTACTTTATCACCACATCATAGGGCATGCGTGCCTGCGGCGTGCGCATCATTTGGGTGATGGATTTTATTTGCTGATAGGTATTATAATTTTCACCCAATTCTGATTTTAGCATGCGGGTTTTAACCTCGGCAGTTAACCCGGCGCTAAATTTGTTGAATATGCTTTTCTGATCGGGGTAGGCTACCAGTTTATAGTCTGTAATTTTTGCCTTTTTAGCTGCCGATGCTACGGCATCATTAATATTACCCAGGCGGTCAACTAAGCCTAATTTAATAGCTTGCGCGCCTGTCCAAACACGGCCCTGGCCAATGCTGTTAATATAAGCCTGGGTTTTATGGCGGCCGTCGGCTACATGTTTGGTGAAATCATCGTAGCCACGGTTTACCTGGTTTTGCAGTATAGCGCGTTCCTCGGGGGTAAGGGGACGGCTGACATCACCTAAATCGGCATATTTTCCGGTTTTTACGCCGTCAAACGTAACACCTAATTTATCGTTAAATAGTTTTTGCATGTTTGGCAGTATCGCGAATATGCCGATGGAACCGGTAACCGTATTAGGTTCAGCAATAATAGAATCGGCCGCGCAGGAGATATAGTAACCGCCCGATGCTGCGTAATCGCCCATAGAAACAATGATCGGTTTTGCATCATGGGTTAGTTTTACTTCGCGCCAAATCACATCCGACGCCAGCGAACTGCCACCGGGCGAGTTAACACGCAGTACCACCGCTTTAACTTTATTATCTAAACGTGCTTTGCGTAATGCTTTTGATACCCTTTCAGAACCGATGGTATTATCATTGCCCTCGCCACCATTTATTTCACCTGATGCGTAGATGATAGCTATCTGATTTTTAGATGTTTTATCATCATCGTCAGCTTTTACGTCGGTTTTGGTATACTCGGCAATGTCCACGCTGTGCAAATCGTCTTTTTTCTTAGTTGATGTGCGGTCTTTTAATTCGTTAATTACCTCGTCTTTATATTTCAGGCCATCAACCAACTTGTACTTCAACGCATCTTCAGGAAATTGGATGCGTAAATTATTGGCGATAGTGAACAACGAGTCTTTGTTGATCTTGCGCGCGCTACCAATTCCTGTAAGAAAATGATCGTATAATGAACCAAGGTAACTGGTCACCTGCTCACGGTTGGCATCACTCATCTTATTTAAGATGTATGGCTCAACAGCGCTTTTATACGTGCCTACTTTAATTACCTGGGCTTCAATACCCAATTTATCCATGGCACCTTTCAGGAAGGTGATTTGCTGACTGAAGCCGCTAAATTCAAATATCCCTTTTGGGTTAATGTAAACTTTGTCCGCTACGGATGCTAAGTAATAAGCACCCTGAGTATAAACTTCGGAGTAAGCGATAATGAACTTGCCCGACTTTTTAAAATCTATCAGCGCGTTACGGATCTCCTCGGTAGTGGCCTGACCGGATAGCATGTAGCTTTCATCAATAAAAATGCCTTTAATGTTATCGTCGGTTTTGGCTTTTTTAATGTTGGCCAATATATCGTTCAAGCCTATGGCCTTTTCGCCATCCAAACCTAAAAAACCTAATCCTGCCAATGGGTTGCTGGGGGTACGTTCGGCAATAGGAGAGGTAAGTGCTATGCGTAAAATTGAATTCGAATCTACATCAACTGTTTTATCGCTGCCTGCCGATGCTATTATTCCTACTAAAATAAGTACTAAAATGATGGTGGTGAAAACTAAACCTACAATGGTAGCCAGTACAAATTTGAAAAATTGTTTCATTAAAAAATATAATCTATCTATCTATGCAAACTTAACAATTAGCAAGCGTATTACAGCTAAGAGTACTATCAATAATATTTGTTACAACATGTTTAAGGTTTTTTTGCTGGTAGGTACCAATTTAGGAGACAGGCATGACTATTTGCAGCGCGCAATTGGGCAGATAGGCCAGTTGATAGGGCCTATTATTACACTATCCTCTGTGTACGAGACACAGGCCTGGGGTAAAACCGACCAGCCCGATTACCTGAACCAGGTAGTAATAGCGCAAACCAATTTGCAACCACATGAAGTATTAAAACGTATATTGCAGATTGAATTGGACCTGGGGCGCAAACGCGAGGAAAAATGGGGTGCGCGGACAATAGATATTGATATATTATTTTACGATGAGATTGTTTTGAACGATCCCGATCTTATTATTCCGCATCCGCAACTGCAAAACCGCCGGTTTACCTTAGAGCCATTAGCTGAAGTAGCCCCGGAATTGATCCATCCCGTATTGAAACAAAATATGTTGTATCTTAAAAATAACTTACAGGATTGCTTGATTGTGAAAAAATTATAAATTTGGGGTAGAAAAAATAAATATGTCAGATAACCAGGATTTTGACCTTTCATTCCTTTATGAAATTGCCGATGGCAGCAATGAGTTCATTGTTGATTCCATCGACTTATTTTTGCAGCAAACCCCCGAACTGTTAACAACCATTACCAATGCCATAGCAGCCGGCGACTGGGCAACAGCGGGAGGGGCTTCACACAAGTTAAAGCCTAACCTGGGTTTTTTTGGTATGGGCGATTGCCAGGCCGCTATGCAGGATGTAGAATTAGCCTGTAAGGCAGGTGGTCAGGATATTAATATGATCAATACAAAATTTGCCTGGATAAAATCGGTAGTAAGCAACAACCTGGTAAAATTAGCCAAGATTAAAGCTGATACTGAAGCACTATTGTAAGTAAGTGAAAATTATAGCAATAAAAAAGGGATGCTAAATGGCATCCCTTTTTTATTGGGATTAGTTATAATAATCAAAAACTGTATTGTATCCCGATCCTATAGTTACCCCATAATTAAAGGTACACTGGCCATAAGTGGAGCTGTTATGGTCGGTATCGAAATCAGCTGACTCGCTATTATTTTGGTAATTATAAGTCCAGTAATGGTGATAATGGCCATAATCAATAAAACTTCCATAATTACTGCCTACTACAATGGTTACGGTATAATAAAAGCCGTCCGTCACGTCGGCTGTTTGTGAATAAGAGCCGTATGGGTTAAAATAATAGTCATGCGGGCCTGCATAATCCCAGAAGGTCATAACGGAAATTATCTGTGCTTCGGTAACAGTAATGGTTTCAGCTTTTGCTTTGGGGGCCACAACTGATGTTAATAAGAAGAATGTTGCAATAACTGCTAAAAATTTTGCTTTCATGATTTGATGTTTTAAATGGTTAAAATTTTAGCGGAGCCGATTAGATATAACTGAATTTGATATGATGAGTTGATGCTTGCCAATACCTCCTTTTTATTGATTAATACTAAGAGTTGTAGTGTGACCTGGTTTAGGAATGAGCAATATGAAGGTATGAATAAAATTTAAATGTTATAATGTATGTACATATATATTTATATTTTTTAATATATTTTCTATAATAGACTGATAGGCAGGTTGTTAATTTATATGGAATAAATTAATCCGGAATAATCATTCAGGGGTAAGTAAAGTACAGGTGTTATAAATACGGCGCTGATAGATTGCAGGTCAGAATGCGAAAAATTTACGAATTTATCTAAACGGTTCGTAAACTAAAGCTATAGCTTTCCATAATAAGGTTAGCTAATAAGCTTTTACATGCCTGATCCACTTTTTGGCGGGCTAAATCTTCGTTTTCGGCCTCAATCTCAAGCGAAATATGTTTGCCTATGCGGATGTTATGAATTTCTTCCAAACCAAGGTTTTTCATGCTGCCGGTAACGGCTTTTCCTTGTGGATCAAGAATTTCTTTTTTGGGCATTACATCAATTTCAGCCTGGAACTTTGTCATTGTCGAATTTTAGTTGAATGATAGATAGGGTGATATATATAAATATCACTACCGGAACGGCAGCAAATTTAAAAAATAGAATCAATATAGCCGAGATAAGCAGCAATATATAGCGATATAAATTACGTCTTGAATCCAAGTTTTTGAATTTCAGCGACATTAGCGGCAACTCGGCTACCAGCAGCGCGCACATTACCACATCTATAGCCACCAGGGTGTACTGGTTTAGTATGTAATGGCTAAACAATGGGTATTGATCTGTTATGAAAGGTAACGAGGCTATAAGTATAGCATTTGCGGGCGTTGGCAACCCGATAAATATTTCAGCCTGGCGGGTATCAGTATTAAACTTAGCTAAACGTAAGGCCGAGAATACCGCGATAGCGAATGCTAAAAAGGGTATATAATTCCCAATACTTGGTATAGCCGGCGACTTTAAAAGTAATTCGTACAAAATTGCTGATGGAAGGAAGCCAAAGCTCACCATATCGGCCAGTGAATCCAGGTCTTTACCTATGCCGGAGAATGATTGTAATACGCGTGAAGCAAAACCATCAAAAAAATCGAAGATGGCGGCCAGGAAGATACAGTAGGCAGCAAAGATCAGGTTATCGCTAAAAGCAAATACAATACCCACACAGCCGCTGAACAAATTAGCACAGGTAATGGCATTGGGTAAGTGTTTTTTTACTCGCTTCCTCATTTGTGGGGGTGAAGTTACCAAGAATTTATGAACCAACAAGAAAGCACCCGTTAAAAAACGAGTGCTTTAATCATATCTTCATAAAAGTACTGTATTTACAGTTATTACGAGTTCATCGAGATCAAAAACTCTTCATTTGTTTTTGTGCCTCTAATTTGCGTTTGTAAAAACTCCATCGATTCCTGCGAGTTCATATCGGCCAGGTGATTACGCAATATCCAGATGCGTTGCAGCGTATCACGGTCAAGCAATAAATCATCACGACGAGTGCTTGACGCGGTAAGGTCGATAGCCGGGAAGATACGTTTGTTAGATAACTTACGATCCAACTGTAACTCCATGTTACCCGTACCCTTGAACTCTTCAAAAATAACCTCATCCATTTTAGAACCGGTTTCGGTAAGCGCTGTAGCGATAATGGTTAATGATCCCCCGTCTTCAATGTTACGGGCCGCACCAAAGAAACGTTTTGGTTTGTGCAGCGCGTTAGCATCAACACCACCGGATAGTATTTTACCGGATGCAGGGGCAACCGTGTTATAGGCACGGGCCAGGCGGGTAATGGAATCGAGCAGGATAACAACGTCATGACCGCATTCAACCATACGTTTAGCTTTTTCCAGCACAATATTGGCAATTTTTACGTGGCGTTCGGCCGGCTCGTCAAAAGTCGACGCGATAACCTCGGCACGTACGCTGCGGGCCATATCGGTAACTTCCTCAGGGCGTTCGTCAATCAGTAATATGATCAGGTAAACCTCGGGGTGGTTTTTAGCAATAGCGTTGGCCACATCCTTTAATAACATGGTTTTACCTGTTTTTGGCTGTGCCACAATTAAACCACGCTGACCTTTACCAATAGGCGAGAACAGATCCATAATACGGGTTGAATAGTTACCCGGATCGGTAAACAAGCTCAGTTTTTCTGATGGGAATAAAGGTGTTAAGTGGTCAAAAGGTACACGGTCACGCACTTCAGCGGGTACACGACCATTAATGGCTTCCACCCGTACCAGCGGGAAGTATTTTTCACCTTCTTTTGGCGGACGGATGCTGCCGCGCACAGTATCACCGGTTTTTAAGCCGAATAATTTTATTTGCGATTGGGATACATAAATATCATCGGGCGAAGTAAGGTAATTATAGTCAGAAGAGCGCAGGAATCCGTAACCATCAGGCATAATTTCCAGTACGCCTTCATTAACAATTACATTGTCGAAATCAAGATTAACTTCTTCTTTTTTGTTTTGTTGCTGGTTTGCCTGATTAGCGCGGCGATCAAATTTGGGCGCGCGTTCAGCAGGGCGTTCTTCCGGCTTTGAAGGCTGGTCGTCCTGGTCATCACCTGTAATTACCTGTGGCGCCTCTTCGCTGGCAGCAGGTGCTTCGTCTTCGGTAAACGACTGATTGTCGTCTTCTTCATCCTGGTTAAACAGGTTTGTATCATCCAAAGGTACATCAACACGTGGTGTGGTTGATGATTTGGCTTTTATAACACGGGTTCTTTTACGTGGTTTATCTTCAGCTTCAGCAGCCGGTTGTTCTTCACCTATCGGAGCGTAATTGCTGGCCAAAACGCTCTGTTGCATCCTGGCAGCTTCAATTAGCTGCTGTTGCTCTACAATGCGGGTAATTAATTGTGGTTTGCGTAGGTCATCTGCTTCGGCAACGCCCAAAGCTTTTGCCATATCGCGTAGTTCTGAAACGAGTTTATCGTTCAATTCAATAGTATTGTCAGACATGGGGTGAATTTATAAATCAAAAGGATTTTTAATATTGAGAGAATTTGTTAACCAACACACAAAACGAAACCGAAACTCTTGTAATTTT
Organism: Mucilaginibacter boryungensis; assembly: GCF_015221995.1. Classification (NCBI taxonomy): domain Bacteria; kingdom Pseudomonadati; phylum Bacteroidota; class Sphingobacteriia; order Sphingobacteriales; family Sphingobacteriaceae; genus Mucilaginibacter; species Mucilaginibacter boryungensis. The sequence goes on along the minus strand of NZ_JADFFM010000001.1, from coordinate 2,359,745 downwards.
TTTATTAGTAAAATACGTTGGAATTTTAAATTGTTTCTTTGGTGCAAGAAAAATTCAAAGGATAACGCTGCAATTTTAATTAATAAAAATTAGTATTTCAAACTTTTTCAAAAAATATCTCTCAAATGCATAACAGTTAGGGTAATTTTTAGTTTTTTTACAATCAAAATACATCTTATATTACTACTGCATGCTTTCCCGGGAACAACTTATTGCTGAGATTAAAAAGAAAAGATCGTTTTTATGTGTGGGTTTAGACCCCGACCTTGATAAGCTACCCGACTTTTTAAAAAGCTACCCCGAACCTATATTTGAGTTTAACAAACGGATTATTGACGCTACCCGCGATTTGTGCGTGGCTTATAAACCTAATTCGGCTTTTTTTGAAAGCTATGGCATAAAAGGGCTGCAGGCATTAATAGATACCTGTAAATACCTACCAAAGGATACCTTGAATATTATCGACGCCAAACGCGGCGATATCGGTAATACATCAGACAAATACGCGCGCGCATTTTTTGATGAAAGCACTTCGGGAATGAACTTTGATGCTATTACGATAACCCCCTATATGGGTAACGACAGTGTGAAACCCTATTTGGCTTATGAAGGTAAATGGGTAATTATTCTGGCGTTGACATCATCCGTAGGCAGCAAGGATTTTCAATACCTTGAAACAGAAGGTGGATACCTGTATGAAACTATTATTAAGAAAGCCAATACCTGGGCTGGCGCCGATAGGATAATGTATGTAGTTGGCGCTACCAAAAGCACAGAGTTTACCAACATTCGCGCTTACGCGCCCGATAACTTTTTATTGGTGCCAGGTGTAGGGGCGCAGGGCGGTAGCCTGGAAGATGTGTGTAAATACGGTATGACTAAGGACTGCGGTTTGCTTGTTAATTCCTCGAGGTCTATTATTTACGCATCCAGCGGTGAAGATTTTGCCGAAGCCGCACGTGCCGAAGCATTGAAGCTGCAGCAGCAAATGGCTGAAGAGTTGGAGAAAGCGGGGATATAGTTACTTCCCAACCCGTTCGGTAAATATAATTTGATTCATAAATGGATCTATCACTGTAGTAGTAATAGTTTCTATATCCCATTCAGTGCGTTCAAGGCCCGGGTTCATATACTTGAAGTCTTTTTCGCTAATCAGTTTATGGTAAGCTGTTAAACCTTCAAAATCATTCAGTATTACTTTAGCACCGGGCGAACATTCGCCGTGGTGCTCGGACAGATCGATAGCCACGCCGCGAATACTTACCTGCATATAAAATGGGCTACCCTCTGGCTTATGTTCCCAGTTGATGGTAAAACCCAGCCAGTCTACATAAAACTCTATGGTTTTTTTATAATCGAATACACGGAATACCGGGATAGCCTTTGTCATAGCAGCGGGTTAAATATGCACTAATATAACATTTGTTGATCCATAAGTTAACTCATCGCCTATACGCTTGGCTGCATTACTCATCTACCAGTTTTCCTTCAATCGAATCATCAAGCGTTTTACCGGTAATAGCACCGGCTATCATTTTAACAAAGGCGATGGCATTGCCATGTTTGTTATCCCAATAGTAACCCTGGGTAGGCGATACCTTTATTACACTGATGCGCAGGTCGTCTTTACCTTCGGTAAACCATACTTTTAATAGCGGGTCCCATAGTGTATCGATCATAGCTTTGTCTTCGCTTATTTCAGCAATTCCATATACACTTAAAAAGCCGGAATGTGGCGATGCCTGAAATAGTAACTGAACCAGTGGGTCGGATTTAATATCTGCATTTTTATGGCTATCGTTAGCGCTCAGGAACCACAGGTCGCCATTATCGTCAATCCTTTGCGGAGACATAGGGCGGGTATTGAAAGGCAGGCCGGTTTTAATATTGGTACAGAAGAAACAGCTTTCGGCTTTTTCAGCCAGTTCCTTTAGTTTCTTCCAGGCATCGTTGCCCTCCAGGTTTTTGAAGTTGTCTTCGGGTTGCTGCTGATTAATACTATCCATAATACGTTTTTATATAGGTTATGATGTAATAGTATAACCGAAGGGAAATTATATTGTGTTATTAGTTGTGCGATTTTCTTAGGGGGGAATGTATTCTATATTGCGTCATTGCGAGGAGGAACGACGAAGCAGTCTCCCGGATTGCAGAGTGGTGATGTATAGTTTGGAGATTGCCTCGTACCTCGCAATGACGGGGTGGTTGCCTAAGCCAACACCATTCCAAACTCAACTTTCTTAGCAGGGTACCGCTCGGCATGGCTAAGCACCATGTTGCGGATATAACCGTTATCAGGATAAGGCGAAAGGTGTGCCTTCAGGGCATCAAAGTTATCGGCATCAAAATCATTGGTGATATAACCCATACCGTAAAAGCGGCCGTTCTCTATCAGGATACAGCTTTGTTCGTCGTAGTTGCGGCCTTTATCGCGCAAAGCGAAGGTAGGAAGTTGCTCTTTCAGGCTGCTAATGGCGTATTGAACCTTCTGGTTGTAGATATGTACGTCCATTTGACCGGTGCAGGCGCATTGCTCTTTATAATTACCCGTGCAAGGCTCATTATTCTTTTGAATGAAGCATAGCTTAGGGCACAGTTCAAATTCTTCTATCAACTGATTTAGCAAGCTATAACCTTCCAGCAGCGACCGGCAGCTATGTACCGAATCTGAATACTTACGGTGCTTATCAACGGCCAGGCGCAGGTAGCCGCGCTGGTCTTCATACGTATATAAGCCGAAAGTATGTTCAAACCGTTTTAACGACCGGTTGTATTTTGGCCACAGGCGTTTGATCTCTATTGCCTCAAGCGCCAATGCCATTAACTCTGTTCCGCATTCCTGGTGCGAGATATGGTGGATATTTCTTAAAAACTCCTGACGCTGCAGGTTTGGGTTATTGCCGCTAAAGTGACTGCAAACCCGCTTTTTGATATTTACCGCCTTACCCACATAAATTACCTTGCCTTTTTGATCGTGAAAGTAATACACGCCGGGCATTAACGGCAGCTTCTCTATTATAGTTTTATTTAAATGCGGCGGTAGGTTTTGTTCTTTGGAGTTCTTTTTAAGTGCTGACAGGATGTGCTTATTGGCATCTCTGCTTAGCAATAAACCAAATAACTCGGCCGTAGCCGAAGCATCGCCACCGGCCCGGTGACGGCTTTCGTTATTAATACCCAAACTATGGCAAAGCTTGCCAAGACTGTATGATGGCAACCCCGGTATTATTTTACGCCCCAGCCTTACCGTGCAAAGCTTATTACAGTTTAAATCGTACCCGGATGCTGCTAAATGATAACGCAGGAAGGAATAATCGAAATTGACGTTGTGGGCCACAAATATCTTATCGTGCAGTAATTGGTATATCTCGTGCGCCACCTGTTTAAAAGGCGGGGCATCCTGCACCATTTCATTGCTGATGCCCGTTAACGCGCGAATATAGACCGGGATATCCCTGCCAGGATTGATCAGGGTCTCATACCGGTGTGTAACCTGTATACCATCGTGGATGCAGATAGCCACCTCGGTAATCCCGTTAGCGCTGGCGTGGCCGCCAGTGGTCTCTATATCAACTATTGCATACATTGCTAACAAAGTTAGTTAATTAGTTGATTAGTTAATTAGAGATTAGGAGAAAAAAGCATAAAAAAAGCGATGGGTTTAAACCCATCGCTTTAGTAAGAATATTGACTAATATCTAATTAACTAATCCCCAATCTCTATTTTCCCTTCTTCGTCTGCTGTTGTTGCTGACGCATCATTTCTTCCATACGTGCCTGGAAGCCTGATTTTTTCTTTTTCTCTTCAGGTTTCTTTTTGTTTTCCTGTATCTGGGCGTGGATCTTTTTATCATCAACCATAAACTTGATCAGGTATTGCTGTAAAAAGGTTAACATGTTGGCAAGGAAGTAATAATAATTCAAACCTGCCGGGTAACCGTTCAGCGCACCGAAGAAAATGATAGGGGTAATATACCCTATGTATTTCATCTGTCCGGTTGCACCTGATATTTGGTTGTTGAAGTAAGTGTAGATCAACGTCGAAATGGTCATCAATAAACACATTAAACTAATGTGATCGCCTAAAATTGGGATACTGGTACCAAAATGAACCAAAGAATCATAGGTTGAAAGATCGTGCATCCACAAAAAGCTTTGTCCGCGCAATTCAAACAAACTCGGGAAAAAGCGGAAGAACGCGATGACTATCGGCATTTGTATTACTAAAGGCAAACAGCCACCTAATGGGTTTACACCGGCTTTTTTATAAAGCTTTAGGTATTCCTGTTGCAACAAGGTAGGGTTATCCTCGCCAACTTTAGCCTTTATCTCGTCCATCTCGGGCTTCAGCACACGCATTTTAGCCATTGATAAGTAAGACTTATAGGTAAGCGGTGATAAAACCAATTTCAGAATAATGGTTAATGCTAAAATGATCAAACCGTAATTCCAGTTAAACTGGTTAAAAAAGTTAAATACCGGCAATACAGCAAAACGGTTAATGTACTTCAAAGGCCCCCAGCCCAGGTCTACTTGCTTTTCCAGATCATAACCTTGTAATTGCAGGGTCGAGAAGCGGTTAGGGCCAAAATATAGCTCCAGCGGAAAAGTGCCTGAATTATCTTTATTTAGTACTACATCGGCCTTCATTTGCTTAACAATGGTAGTATCGTTGGCATCGGTAGTAACCGAGATATTAGCATTGCTGATACCTTGCTTAGCAATAATTACGTTGGAGAAAAAGTGTTGCTTGAAAGAGAACCATTGCAATTTTTTATCGCTGATGGTTTTTTGATCGTCTTTACCGGTACTCAAATAATCAATATCGCCATCTGTATTCTTAAAGTATATGGTTGAATATTGACGCTCCAGTTTCATATCCTTTTCCTGTTTTTTCAGGTTGGCTGTCCATTGCAGGTTAAGGGTGTTGCTGTTTGCTAAAACACCATCTAATCCCGTAGGCTTAATATCCAAACCAATTTTGTTGCTGATGCCTTTTATTGAATATATATAATCAATGTACTGCGTAGGGCTGTAACTTAAACGCATGGTTACCGACTCGGAATCCTTTCCGGCTACGGTTAAATTAGTTGCGCTTGGTTTAAAGTAAAGGTCGTCGGTATTTATTTTTTTACCGGCAGCATTAAAGTTGAGGCCAAAGTGGTTATCGCCACCATCAAATAATATCAGTGGTTTTTTGTCGAAAGTTTTATAATCCTTTAATTCAACAGAATAGATACGGCCACCTTTTGCACTGATCTTTACACGCATATCGCGGTTTTCTAAGGTGACTAATTGATCAACACCGGCAGTAGCAGCACCAAACGGGCTTTTCAATATGGCCGAATCAGTAACAGCGGTTTTCTTAGTGGTATCAAATTTTGCTGTGGTTGCAGCTGCTGGCTTTGATATTCCGGCGCGTTTTAGCGAATCTGCATGCTCTTTAGCTCTTTCCTTTTTTAATTCGGCCTCATTTGGTTTCATTAAAAAGAACGATCCCACCAAAATGATCATGATCAGGAATAATCCTGTAAAAGTATTTCTATCCATTATTTCTTGCGGTACAATTATTTCTTGCGGGCATAGGCCAGCGAAGCGGCGACAAAGTTAACAAAAAGTGGGTGAGGATTTGCAACCGTTGATTTTAATTCGGGATGAAATTGCGCACCGATGAAAAATGGATGATTTTTAAGCTCAACAACCTCAACCAAACCGTTATCCGGGTTCATGCCCGATGGTATCATTCCGGCTTCTTTGTATGCTTTAAGGTATTCATTATTAAACTCATAGCGATGGCGGTGCCTTTCAGTAATATGGTTTTTTCCGTAAATGGCGGCCGCTTTACTGCCGGCTTTTAAATCGCAGGCGTAAGCGCCCAGGCGCATAGTGCCACCCATGTTTTTGATGTTTTTCTGATCTTCCATCATGGCAATAACCGGATTAGAAGTGCCGGGGTTCATCTCTGTACTGCTGGCGTCGGTTAAACCTAACACGTTGCGGCCGTACTCAACCACGGCGCACTGCATGCCTAAACAGATACCAAAAAATGGGATATTATTCTCGCGCACATATTTAATGGCGGCAATTTTACCTTCAAAACCACGCTCGCCAAAACCAGGCGCTACCAACACGCCACAAAGGCCGGTTAGTTTTTCAATAGCGTTTTCAGGGGTAAGGTGTTCTGATTGTATACTTACCACTTTTACTTTACACTCGTTTTTAGCGCCCGCGTGTACAAATGATTCAATGATAGATTTATAAGCATCGGGCAACTCTACATATTTGCCTACCAATCCAATGCGGATCTCGGCTGTAGGGTTTTTAAGGCGACCTAAAAAGTCTTTCCAGTTTTCCAGGTCGGGTTCATTTTTGTTAGGGAGCTTTAATTTGGTTAGCACAGTTTTATCCAACTGTTCGCGCAGCATCAGCAAAGGCACATCGTAAATACTTGGCGCATCTATCGATTCAATTACCGCATTGATATTTACGTTACAGAACAGAGCGATCTTTTTACGGATATCCTGGTTAATGTGATGCTCGGTGCGGCAAACCAAAATATCGGGCTGTATACCATATTCCAGCAGCATTTTAACGGAGTGCTGGGTTGGCTTGGTTTTTAATTCGCCGGCTGCGGCAAGGAAAGGTATAAGTGTAAGGTGAATGACCAAAGCATTGCCCGAACCCATTTCCCATTTAAACTGGCGCACAGCTTCCACAAACGGTAATGATTCAATATCGCCAACAGTACCGCCTATTTCAGTGATCACAATATCATAATCGCCGCTTTCGCCTAAAATGCGGAAATTGCGTTTAATTTCGTCTGTAATGTGTGGCACCACCTGCACGGTTTTACCAAGGAAAGCACCCTCGCGTTCGCGATTGATGACATTTTGATAAATGCGGCCGGTAGTAATGTTGTTTGATTGTGAGGTAGGGGTGTTCAGAAAACGTTCATAATGGCCCAGGTCAAGGTCGGTTTCGGCACCATCTTCGGTAACATAGCACTCGCCATGCTCGTAGGGATTTAGTGTTCCCGGGTCGATATTAATGTAAGGATCGAACTTTTGAATAGTTACGCGGTAACCACGTGATTGAAGGAGTTTAGCCAGCGATGCCGAGATAATTCCTTTTCCTAACGACGAAGTAACGCCGCCCGTAACAAAGATATATTTGGTCATAGATTTTGTTTGTGTACGGGATACAAAGGTAACAAAAAATGCGGGATGTGGGACTGTGAATTTTAATTGTTGAAAAGTTGAATATTCATTTGGTATTCAATATACAGAATGTAAAACTAATTATTTAGTTTTATGGATTAATTATGAATATGGGCCGTATTGCATCTTTTTCAATACTTATTTTGATTTGTATTAGTAGCTTTTGTTGCCTGGCGCAACAGCAAATAAATTTATGGTGCTTTGTTAATTTAAAGCAGCAGGCGGGAATAACCGTTTTTAAAAACTCAACTGCCGATACTGTAAAAATATCAGGTATGTTTTTTAACTGGCTGCCTTACCAGGAAAGCAGTATCAGCTTAACTATTGCTCCGGGTAGGGCAGACAGCATTAGTTTATCATACAGCTACCCCGATTTTATATTTGTTGATAACCAATTAGGTATATTGAATGGCCCGGGCGGGCATGTGGTGTGCGATATTAAAACCACTAATTTTAGAAACGCGCAAATTATGTTTAAAGGCAGTTTTGCTTTAGAGAATAAATATTATCTGGCGTATTACCAGTATTTAGGTAACACTGATAACGAGAGCCGACCATATTATAACGCAGGTGAAAAACTAAACGATTTCAACAGATTCCCCGCAATTGCCGATTCAATCACCCAAATAAGATTGAATTTTTTAGAAAAATATGTTGAACCGGTATCGCAGTGGTTTAAAAAGCACGAATACCAACGCCTGGTGTATAACGGTAATATGCGTAAATATAATGTGCTGATTGATAAAGAATTTCATACGGGCAAAGCATTTCTTGTAAGGCCCGATTATTACAGCTTTGAAAAGCAAATAAAGCTGATTAATAAGGACATGATCCTTAATACATCGTACGTGTGGGCAACCGATTTTTACCTGAACAGGTTATCAAAGCAAGTCATCAAAAAAGTGCCTGATGCAATGCTGTATGTAATTGATAGTCTTTGTAAAAACACGCTCGAGAGTGATGTGCTGAAAATGCGCCGCCTGGGAGTGATTTATACCAGTTCAAAAGCCAAATACGATATTATTTACAAGTCGGTTAGTTTTGTTAATCAAGGTAACCGGATACATAACAACGATTTAATACAGGCTAAGCTTGGTTTACCGAAGGTAGGGGCAAGGGTACCTGCTGTAACCCTAACAGATATTAACGGCAAGCAGGTATCGCTAAGCGATTATGCCGGTAAACCTATAATTATAAACTTTTGGGCTATTTGGTGCGCACCCTGTATTGGAGAATTCCCTAAGGAGAATAAAATATATCAGCAATATAAAAACCGAGGATTGGTGATGATCAATATCTGTATTGATTCGGATCGCGAACGCTGGCAGCAAATAAGCAAGCGCGCTAACCTGCAAATGATCAACCTGTTTGCCGATGCAGAAAACTATAAAGTCATAAAAGCAAAATTTAACATTGGCGCTATACCCCGCGGCATTGCTATTGACCGCAATTTTAAAGTAGTGGATAATTATTTACCACGGGCAAATTTATTATCAGTACAGGAAATAGAAGCCCTAATTAAGAATTAATAAGCATCATCCTTTTTTGCCTCGGTCTTCTCTTCGCTCAATAATTTACCTGTATTGTATAAATGCACCAGGTTTTGGATAAAGTTAAAATTGAACTTATTCTCGGCCATATATTTTTCGTATACATTCGGCTTGTCCTTAATCATTTCTGCAAAATCGTTTTTACGTTCATCACGACTTTTTCCTGCAAACAACGCGTTAGTTTTTAATTCTGTCGCCCTATCCGACCCTTTCCCTATATACCACGTTGTAGTTGAGCTTGCCCCACCATACATGCTATAATGTGTATTTACGATTTGGTACAAACTTATTGGGCCGTTTTCAATAACATCAATAAATTTTGGCTTTTTTTTATTTCCAATATATACAGCTCTTACCAGGTTATCATCTTTGGCAATATAATATCCTTTAATTGAATCTGTATTAAGGTATTTCGCAGTGTCACCAGGCAATGTATACTGAAGTGAGCTTAAAAACGGGCGTTTAATTTTGCAAATAAGTGTATCCCCTTTATTAGTAATAATGTAGTCGGACTTTTTTTGTGCGTAAGTCATTAAGCTTAAAAGCATAGCGAAGGTGAACAGAACTTGTATTTTCATATCAGTTTAAAATTTCAGTTTCTCCAAGTCTTCCGGCACATCTACCGCATGGCTTTCCATATCGGTTAACGCTACTTTTATTCGGTAGCCGTTTTCAACCCAGCGCAATTGCTCCAGGCTTTCGGCTTTTTCTAACGACGATACCGGCAATTGCGTTATTTGCTGCAGCACGTCGCTTTTGTAGCCATAAATACCAATGTGTTTGTAATAGGTGTTATGATAAAGCCAATGCTGGGGCTCCTGGCCGCGCACATGGGGGATGGGGGAGCGTGAAAAATAAATGGCTTCGCTGTTGGTGTTGATGATCACCTTTGGCGTAGCAAAGTTATAAAGTTCGTCGGTGCTGTGTATTTGTTTGATAAGGGTCGCTAATTGTGTTCCTGCTTCTTTAAAACAGCCAGCTACTTTGGTAATTTGTTCGGGGTCAATAAAAGGTTCATCGCCTTGTATGTTTATGACGACATCATATTCAGGATGCAGTCGCGCCACTTCAGCGCAACGGTCAGTACCGCTGGGATGGGCGTCGGCAGTCATTACGGCCTTACCGCCAAAAGCTATCACGTGATCAAATATCCGCTGGTCATCGGTGGCTACAAAAACATCGGCCAGGGCGTCGCATTTTTTTGCCTGTTCGTACACCCGCTGTATCATGCTTTTGCCGCCAATATCAATCAATGGCTTCCCTGGAAACCGGGTAGATGCGTAACGTGCGGGGATAATACCGAGGACTTTCATTAAGTTATACGTTTGACGTTTTAAGTTATACGTTTTCAAAATGCCTTGGAGGGACGTAAAACGTTCTTAGAAAAGCCCGTTTATCTCCCGTTCAATCAACTGAATAATGCTTCCCAGATCCTCCGTGTTATTGGCAAAATCAAGGTTGTCTTTATCAAGTATTAATAGTTTACCCAGGTCATAGCCCTTTATCCACTTATCGTATTTCTCGTTCAGTTTTGAAAGATAATCTATACGGATACCAATCTCATACTCGCGGCCGCGGCGCTGTATATTGTTCACCAGCGTAGGTACCGATGCTTTAAGATAGATCAGCAGATCGGGCGGTTTAATGAACGAGGTGATGTTATCGAATATGGCACGGTAATTATCGTAATCCCGGCTGGTCATCAGGCCCATATCGTGCAGGTTTTCAGCAAAAATAAAAGCGTCCTCGTAAATGGTACGGTCCTGCAATATATTGCGGTTGTTCTTCTGTATGTCAACTATCTGCTGAAAACGGCTATTCAGGAAATATATCTGCAGGTTAAAGCTCCAGCGTTTCATATCGCTGTAAAAATCCTCTAAGTAAGGGTTGTTATCAACAGCTTCATATAAAGGTTCCCAACCGTAATTTTTAGCCAGCAGTTCGGTAAGTGTCGTTTTCCCTGCGCCTATGTTTCCTACAATAGCAATATGCATGTGATAATTTAATATTTAGTCTTGATCAGAATTTTTACAATTTACAGAATTCACAGAATTATAAAAGCGTTTTATGAAAATTCTGAAAATCATTTAATCTGTAAATCCTGGTTCAGACAATTATGGTCAAAAACTCCTGAAGCCTATAATTTCACGCACTTCCTTAATGGTACGCGCTGCACTCTCGCGGGCCTTAATAGCACCATGACGGGCTACCTGGCGCAGGTAAGGGGCGTCGGCGGCTATGTCGTTTATCTTTTCGCGTATAGGCGCAGTAGCTATGATCATATCCTCGGCCAGTTGTTTTTTCAAATCGCCGTAGCGTATTTGCATGGTATTGTACAGGTTATCAAAATGCGCCAGCGTATCGGGGGTTGATACCACTTTCATCAAATCGAACAAGTTTTGTATTTCTACCGGTTTTTCCTGGTTTTCGGTAGTCGGGCCGCTATCGGTAACGGCGCGCATTACTTTTTTGCGGATAGCTTCAGGGGTATCGGATAAGTAAACAGCATTGCCTTCACCTTCCGATTTTCCCATTTTTCCCTTGCCATCTAATCCAGGTATCTTTACCAGGCTTTCGCCGAAGGTAAAGGCATAAGGTTCGGGGAAGTATTCGTTATTGTATAAGCGGTTAAAACGGTTACCAAAGGTGCGGGCCATTTCCAGGTGTTGTTCCTGGTCTTTACCCACAGGTACTTTTGTAGCCTTGTGTATTAGTATATCTGCCGCCATCAAAACTGGGTAGGTTAATAAGCCGGCGTTTACATTATCTGGGTTGGCGCGTACTTTATCTTTAAATGATGTGCTGCGTTCCAATTCGCCCATGTAGGCGTTCATGTTCATATACAGGTATAGTTCGGCAATTTCAGGAACATCGCTCTGTATATAAATAGTGGCTTTTTCGGGGTCGATACCCGCAGCCAGGTACTCCACCAAAACATGTTTCACGTTACCGTGTAGGTTGGCAGGGGTAGGGTGCGTAGTTAACGAATGCAGGTCGGCTATAAAAAAATAGCAATTGTATTCATGCTGCATTTTTACGAAGTTTTGAATAGCCCCGTAGTAATTGCCTAAATGTAAATTTCCGGTCGACCGGATACCACTAACAACAGTTTCCATAATGTGGCGAAAGTAAGGAATTTTTATATTTTTGGTAACGATGAAAATGATATTAAAACAGGGAAGCGTGCATTTTTACGTTAATAGGAGGCATTGTAATCATTGATGATCTATGTCGAAAGCGCTGCGTAAACTGCACCATATATTGTTGGTAGCGAGCCTGGGTTTGTTTTTCTTCCTGTTTTGGCCGCCATTAAAATACTTTTCGCTGAAGCCCAGCCGCTATTATGGTATGATATGGCTGCGCAAATGGTGGGCGTTTTTAAGTTCGGCAGTGGTCGGAATATTTTATCGTTTTCAATTTGAAGCGCCTATTGATTGGAACCGTACTTACCTCATATGCCCTAATCATGCTTCAAACCTGGATATTTCAGCCATGAGCATATTATTGGGCCACACCAATTGCTGCTTTATGGGGAAAGAGGATTTATTGGAAGGTATGTTTACTGGTATTTATTTCCGTACGGTCGACTTACCGGTTAATCGCGATAGTAAAATATCATCATTCAAAGCTTTTAAAAAAGCAGGGGAACGCCTGGAGCACGGTACAAACATGATCCTTTTCCCGGAAGGTGGCATAGCCGATACTTATCCACCCACAATTAATGAATTTAAAAGCGGCGCATTTAGATTGGCCATTGAGTTGAAAATTCCGATCATTCCTGTAACTTCGCTGAATACCTGGAAGGTTCTTTGGGACGATGGCGCCAAATATGGCAGTCGACCGGGGATATGTGATGTGTATGTGCATAAGCCTATTGAAACGGCGCATTTAACCATGGATGATGCCGAAGCGCTGAAAGACCAGGTATATGGTTTGATAAAAGAAAAATTTGAGTCTGCATGAAGATAGATCAGGATACCGTTGATAAAATAGCCCATTTGGCGAGGCTGGAACTATCGGCCGATGAGAAAACCGAAACTATACAGGATATGAACCGTATCCTTGATTTTATGGACAAGTTGAACGAAGTGGATACATCGGCCGTGGAGCCTTTGGTGTATATGAATGCCGACGTAAACGTGCAACGTGAGGACATAGTGAAACAGGAGATAACCCACGAAGAAGCCCTGTTAAACGCCCCTGAGAAGGATGATAGCTTCTTCCATGTAGCAAAGGTGATAGGTTAATGTGCAGATATGCAAATGTGTGTATGTGCAAATGAATCCATCTTTCTACAATTTGCACATCTGCAGATACGCACATTTGCACATTTATTTCATTTCGCTGTAACATTTCATACCTTACCACTGTCAAAGCAACAAAAACTGCATGGAGCCATTAATTACCATTAAAGATATCGGGCGTAAATATGTGATCGGGGCGGAAGTAATTCACGCGCTGAAATCTGTTTCATTAACTATCAATAAAGGTGAATTTGTGGCGCTGATGGGTCCATCGGGCTCAGGTAAATCAACCCTAATGAATATTTTGGGGTGCCTGGACACACCAACTAAGGGTTCGTACATACTAAATGGTATCGACGTTAGCCACATGAGTGACAACCAATTGGCCGAAGTGCGTAATTCAGAGATTGGCTTCGTTTTCCAAACCTTTAACCTGCTTCCGCGCAATACCGCTTTAGATAATGTGGCATTGCCATTAATATATTCAGGGACCAGCAAGGCCGACAGGCAAAACCGTGCTGAAAATGCTTTAAAGAATGTGGGTTTGGGTAACCGTATGGATCACAAACCTAACGAACTTTCGGGTGGTCAGCGCCAGCGTGTGGCTGTGGCACGTGCTTTAATAAACAACCCATCTATTATCCTGGCCGATGAGCCTACAGGTAACTTAGATACCAAAACATCCATTGAAATTATGGGCCTGATGGAGGATATCCACGCTAAAGGCAACACCATCATCCTGGTAACGCACGAAGAAGATATTGCCCAGCACGCCCATCGCATCGTCCGCATGCGCGATGGTTTAATAGAGAACGACTATCAAAATCCTGATATACATACCGTGAAAAGGGATGCAGCTACGCTGTAGCTTGATACCTCTCTCTTAAGTCATCATGTCATTTCGAACCGTAGGGAGAAATCTTATACGGGTGATGGTACTTATTGCATGTATAAGATTTCTCCTTGTTCCTCGTTCGAAATGACAGGCTTTTACAGCTTACTCTTACTTCTCAAACACCCGCTTCACATACACTCCGGACATAGCGCACATACCGCCGACCAAACCACCAATCAAGGCTGTTAAAATAAGTAGCACGGGCCAGCCTGGTAAATGGAAAAGCACTGCTACGCGACTGGCCAGCACGTGGTTATTGGGGACGCTTTTAAACAATGCCAGCACCACCCAAACAATAAATACCGCGAAGAAACCCGACAGAAACGCCCGCCCTGGTTCTTTACCTGCATACAATGCTGCTACAAAAGCAATAATTGCCGCCGCCCACCACGGGGTTATAAATCCGGCAGTTAATGATAGGATAAGTATAATAAGGAATAACATGTTATTTACTAATTAAGGTGATTGTTGATTTGATACGTGGTGACTGTTCATTGACAGATTGCAGGAAAAGCAATGGCTTCAACTGACCGGCCTGCCAGGTTTTAAGCATATCATCATAATATAAACTGCCAGGATTGCCCGATTCGCCACCGGGGAATATACCGTAGCCTTGCACTTTGGGCCCCATTTGCACCACCATGCGCCATGACGGGCCGTGCCCATCGTGCAGGGCATTTACTACCGAACCGGCACCACCTGCCACAAACTTACCCGCGCCAAATCCATCAAGATTAGCCAGGTGATTGATGTGAGTTGACTTTACACGCCCCCATGCCCATGCTGGACCCGGTTTGCCATATTTTTTTGTCAGCTCATCAATAGCAGCGCTGAACGATCGGTTTACAATATCCGCACAGGTTTCTATAATTGGGGTTTTAGGATTATCGAACCATTTAGATTGCGGCTCTTTCAGTAGCAACTTTATCGTCCTATCGTGTGATGGCTTCATCAGTTCCTCATCCTTGCCAAACTTATTATTCCACACCATGCCGTAAAACTTCAGCCACCAGGTATTAACAATGGTTGCGCCCTGCTCGTTGGCATCAAAACGTTTATTCCATTTTTTTACTATTTCCAAAACTTGTTGCTGTGTTTCGTCCAGTTTAGTAGGGTCAATATAGCTTAGTAATGCCGGCAAAACATCCTGTGAACGTATGCTGTAAGTATCGGTTTGCAAAACGCGCATACTATCTATAGTGGCGTTCTTCATGGCAGCCAGCCGGTCATTAATGCGTTTGGCGCGCTCGTAAGGTGCAAAGCTCCAGTTCAGATAATAAGGATAGGTTTGGTCGGTCGATGATTGATTGGCCGAACTTAAATACCCGCGTTCAGGATTCTTAGCGGTAGGATTTTGGTCAGTGGGGATCCAACCCTGCCAGTCATTAGCCGGGTCGCTGCCATCTAAAATGTATTTGCCCTGGTCTTTATATTTCAATGGGAACTTTCCGTTTACGGTAATAGCAATATCCTTATCCGCAGAAGCGAAAATAAAATTTTGTGCCGGGGCCGTATAATAACTTAAAGCTTCCCGGTAATCGTCATAGTTCTTAGCACGGTTGAGCAGGTAAAAGGCCAATATATCCTGTGATTTATCATGCGCTATCCAGCGGGCAGCCGCGCTCACCGGGATATCCGCCCGCGATTTTGGCCTAACGCCCGCATTCTCATAAACTACCGGTCCATGGTGCGTATAAATTACTGTATCAACTACCGGCGATTTGTGTAATACGTTAATGGTTTCTACACGTTTGGTGGTTTTGTTCCATTTGTTATTGTACCAGTATTCGCTATGACTGCTATCCTTAAACTTAATATTGTAAAAATCAAGTACATCGGTAGCCACATTGGTTTC
The DNA here is from genome assembly GCF_015221995.1 of Mucilaginibacter boryungensis. Lineage (NCBI taxonomy): Bacteria > Pseudomonadati > Bacteroidota > Sphingobacteriia > Sphingobacteriales > Sphingobacteriaceae > Mucilaginibacter > Mucilaginibacter boryungensis. The sequence goes on along the minus strand of NZ_JADFFM010000001.1, from coordinate 2,343,984 downwards.
GCCCCAGGCAATGTGGTTATTGTAGCCAATAATTACACACGGTGTCCCCGGGATGGAAACGCCCATGGTATTAATGCCTGGTGCCGTTAATTGTATTTGATACCAGATAGACGGGAAAGTAAGGTTCAGGTGTGGGTCGTTAGCCAGGATAGGGTAGCCACTGGCGGTTTTGCTGCCAGCAATTGCCCAGTTATTACTGCCAAGGCCTTCTACTTTTTCCCTATGTTTAACAGGTTCCAGCATTGAAGCTAAAAAATCAGCCGATGGTTTAGGCAGGGGCAAAGCCTTAAAATTCCATTTAGTACCTGCAGGAATAATCGGGTCTTCGCGCATGGGATAATCGGGAAACAGATCGTTAGTAGCTGTCGGGCCAAATTTTTTCAGTACAGCCGTCATGGCAGGGGCATCGGTACTACCGGCCAACGTTTCCGACATTAGCTTTAACAGCAATGCGCAGTTAATAGGCTTCCAGTCTTCAGGTTCGTAATCCAGTAGTTTAAATTCAATTGGGTAATCGCGCTTCCAAAGCTGGTGTATGTAGGTGTTAATGCCTTCGGTATAGGCGTTTACCATCACGCTCACCCGTGGATCTTTCATCATTTCATTCAGCGAATTTTCGGCTCCGTACACCATGCCCATACGGCGATGGTAACGGTCGATATCCAGTGCTTTTGCCCCAACAATTTCCGACAATCTGCCCGATGCACTTCGGGTTTGAATATCCATTTGCCATAGGCGGTCGCTGGCGGTGACGTAGCCCTGGGCATAGTAAAGGTCGTGCTCGTTTTCGGCAAAAATATGGGGTACCATGTTCTCATCATACCGGATGGTTACTTTGCCCTTCAGGCCTTTCAGTTTTAAAGTTTTTTCCTTGATGATATGCTTGCTGTCGGCATTTTGCCAGAAGCCGGTAGCGGGGTTCAGAAATACGGCTATAGATGGGATATCGCCCCATTTTATTTCAACTGCCAATATCAGTACAATGGTGAAAAACACCGAGATTAAAGCCTTTGCGACCTTCATTTTTTGCGAATAGTTTAAGTAAGCAAGTTATACAATGCTATTGAAAACTTAAAATTATAACAGCGCTGTTACCGTGGTATGATAAAATGATGACGGTAATGCCAAATAGCTTCCCTAAATTTAAACATCTTATCTATTTACTATGAAACGCTATGCTCTCCTTATTTTGTTAGCCACATTGGCTGGGTGTAAACACCATATGCTCATCAACCGGTCGGCAGTAAGGATGATCAAGGTAGTACGTTACCGCGATGAGGCCGATTCCATCACGCTGAATTACACCGATCCTATTAAAATAAGGCATATTGCCAACGCGGTGAACACCGATAAAAAAGAGCCGATAGACTTTGAAACAAACTGCACCCTGCACGTTATTTATGCCGACAGTACTGCCACGTTTTTGTGCCATGGCTCGGCGATAAAGTATAAGGGGACAACTTATCGTATAAACGAGAGTATTGAAGAGGTGTTGAATTGATTTTGTTCGTACTTTCGCCCCATTCATATGAACGATATAAAAGCCTGCATATTTGACCTGGACGGTGTTATAGTTGACACTGCCGTATACCACTATAAAGCCTGGAAGCAACTGGCTAACAGCCTTGGGTTTGATTTTACCGAACACGATAACGAACAGCTAAAAGGCGTGAGCCGGACGCGATCGCTGGAGATTATTTTGGCGTTGGGCGGTGTAACTAAAACCGAAGCCGAGAAAGAACAACTGGCCGCGCAAAAGAACAAATGGTATGTGGAAATGATAAGCCATATGCGCCCCGATGAAATTTTGCCAGGCGCTAAACAATTTGTGCAAGCCTGCCGCGATGCCGGGATAAAAACAGCTTTAGGTTCGGCCAGTAAAAACTCGATGATGATACTGGATAAAATTGGCATGACCAGTTTGTTCGACGCTATTGTTGACGGCAATAAAGTAAGCGCCGCCAAACCCGACCCGGAAGTATTCCTGAAAGGCGCTGAGGAATTAGGCGTGCAACCCGCCGACTGCGTGGTGTTTGAAGATGCCATTGCCGGCGTGCAAGCCGCTAAAGCCGGTGGCATGAAAGCCGTAGGCATAGGTTCGCCCGATGTTTTGAAACAGGCTGATATGGTTTTAAGCGGGCTGAGTGAGATGAATTTGGATTTGCTAAACAAGCTTTAATTTGATTATTGGTCATTTGGTGTTAAATTTTTCTTTAAAACAAGCGTGTAATATTTTCAATAACCTGTTGTTTAACAGGTTATTGTTGTTTTAAGTCGGGTTAAAAAGTTTAAAAAATAAAGTCGATGCGACTAAACTCTTCTGAAAGCCTGAAATGCTTTGCATCTTTACGGTGAACGAATTGTAAAAATTTAATAAACCACGCGTCATTGCGAGCGATAGCGTGGCAATCCCATACGCAAAGTGGCTCTGTATGTCGGGGATTGCCACGTCGCTACGCTCCTCGCAATGACGGTTATAGAATAAAATGAAAGACTACATTAAAATTGACGAGTGGAAGATCATTGAAGAAGGCTTTGATCCGCATGTACATAAAATATCTGAGAGCATTTTTAGCCTGGGCAACGGTCGTATGGGTCAGCGGGCCAACTTTGAGGAAGCCTATAGTGGCGAAACCCTGCAGGGCAACTATGTAGCCGGTGTTTACTATCCGGACAAAACCCGCGTAGGCTGGTGGAAGAACGGCTACCCTGAATATTTTGCCAAGGTGCTGAATGCCGCTAATTGGGTTGGAATTGATATTCAGTTAGATGGCGAGCAACTGGACTTGGCTAAATGCGAAGTAACCATCTTTCGCCGCGAGCTGAACATGAAAGAAGGCTATCTGAAACGCAATTTTACCGCCAAAACGGCCTCGGGTAAACAGGTAGAAGTAGAAGCCATTCGTTTTTGCAGTATGGCCGATGATGAAACCGGCGCTATTAAATACAGTGTAAAATCAATTACTTTCAATGGCGAAATCACCATTACACCATCAATAGATGGCGATGTTAAAAATCAGGATTCCAATTACGATGAAAAGTTTTGGGATGAGGTAAGCAAAGAGGCGCGGCAAGATGGCGGCTGCGTGCAGATGCGTACTAAAAAAACCGGGTTTGAGGTAGCTACGGGTATGAAATTTCAAATAGTAGGTGGTGAAGTAAGCAGTGAACCCATTATCAAAGAAAAATATATTGCTTCGGTTGTAAAGACCCAGATGAAAGCCGGGCAAACCGTAACCATTTATAAATACGCGGCTAACTTATCGTCTCAAAATCACCCCACAGAACAGCTATCCACTTTAACTTACGCCATGCTGGATAAAGTTGCAGCCAAAGGTTTCGACACCATGCTGGCCGAACAAGTCGCGGCCTGGGCTAAAAAGTGGGAGCACAACGATATTATTATCGATGGCGATGTTTCAGCGCAACAGGCCATACGCTTTAATATATTCCAGCTCAACCAAACCTATACAGGAGAGGATGATCGACTGAACATCGGCCCCAAAGGGTTTACCGGCGAAAAATACGGCGGTTCAACTTATTGGGATACCGAAGCCTATTGTGTGCCGTTCTACCTCTCAACTGCCGAACAGCGTGTTACCCGTAACCTGTTGTTGTATCGCTATAAGCAATTGGGTAAGGCTATTGAGAACGCTAAACTTTTGGGCTTTGATAATGGCGCGGCTTTATACCCCATGGTTACCATGGATGGTACCGAATGTCATAACGAATGGGAAATTACATTCGAGGAAATCCACCGCAACGGGGCTATCGCTTTTGCTATTTTTAATTATGTACGTTATACAGGCGACGAAGCTTACCTGGCCGACTACGGACTGGAAGTATTGCTGGCTATCGCGCGTTTTTGGTCGCAGCGGGTTACCTGGTCTGACGATAAGCAGCAATATGTAATGCTGGGTGTAACCGGGCCGAACGAATACGAGAACAACGTAAATAACAACTGGTACACCAGCACCTTAGCCGTTTGGTGTATGCAATATGCGCTGGAAGTTGCCGATAAAGTTAAAGCAACCGATAAAACCAAATATGATGCGTTGGTTGCAAAGATTAGTTTTGATGCAGATAAAGAAGGCGCCGGGTTTAAGGATATTATCGCAAAGATGTATTATCCGTACGATGAAAAGCAACAGATATTTTTACAACAGGACGGTTACCTCGATAAAGAACAAATCCTTGTAAAAGATTTGTCAGCCAGTCAGCGCCCCATCAATCAAAAATGGAGCTGGGACAGGATATTGCGCTCATGCTATATTAAGCAGGCCGACGTGTTACAAGGCATCTACTTTTTTGAAGACAGGTATGACATAGATACCATCCGCCGCAATTTTGATTATTACGAGCCGCGTACGGTGCACGAATCGTCATTATCGCCTTGCGTGCACGCCATTTTAGCTGCCAAACTGGGCGATGAAAAACGTGCTTATGAATTTTACCTGCGCACATCGCGCCTTGATTTGGACGATTACAACAACGATACGGAAGACGGCTGTCACATCACCTCAATGGCCGGCACGTGGATGTCGGTTGTGGAGGGCTTTGGTGGCATGCGTGTACGCGATGGCAAATTGTCGTTCAACCCGTTCCTACCTGAGAAATGGAATTCGTTCTCATTCAATGTTGGGTTTAGGGGAACCACCATTAAAGTTACCGTAAGTAAAGAAGGAGTGAGGGTGAAGAATTTGTCGGGCGGAGATATAAGTATTATGGTTTATCAAAAAGAATATAACATATTTGCCGGTCAGGATCAACTCCTTAAACCATAAACAACCCGTCATTGCGAGGAACGAAGCAATCTCCGAACTATCTATGGTATCTTAGAAGTCGACCTGCTGATTTTGAGATTGCTTCGTTCCTCGCAATGACGTGGAGTTAATAAAAAGTATAATTACATGTCTACGTCCATCCCCGATCATAAATTAGTTATATATCAACTACTGCCACGCGTGTTTGGTAATACCAATACCACCAATAAATTCTACGGCTCTGTTGAAGAGAATGGTGTTGGTAAGTTTAACGATATTACCGATAAGGCCTTGCAGGAGATCCGCTTGCTGGGCATAACCCATGTTTGGTACACCGGCGTAATAGAACACGCCACCATGACTGATTATGCTGCTTTTGGTATTCCTAACGATGATCCGGATGTGATAAAGGGCCGAGCAGGTTCGCCTTATGCTATAAAAGATTATTACGATGTTGACCCCGATTTAGCTGTTGATGTTAAAAACCGCATGGCCGAGTTTGAAGCTTTGATAAAACGCACACAGGATAATGGCTTAAATGTATTGATCGACTTTGTGCCCAACCACGTGGCACGGTGTTACGGCTCGGATGTAAAGCCTGATGGCGTATTCGATTTTGGTGAAAAAGATGATGTGACCAAAGCTTTCTATCCGCAGAACGATTTTTATTATATCCCCGGCCAATCTTTTGTTGTGCCGCCAGGCTACAATCCTGGCGGGGATGAATTTAAACACCCACTGAAAGACGGGCACTATGAAGAAAGTCCCGCCCGCGCTACCGGTAACGATGTTTTTAGCGCTTCGCCGTCTATTAACGATTGGTTTGAGACCGTAAAACTAAACTACGGGGTTGATTATCTGAACGGTTGGAAAACATACTTTGAACCTATTCCTTCCGTATGGAATAAAATGTATGATATTTTGTATTTCTGGGCATCTAAAGGCATTGACGGGTTCCGTTGTGATATGGTGGAACATGTGCCCATGGAGTTTTGGGGATGGGTAATAAGTAGGCTGAAAGAAAAGTTTCCGGGCTTGGTATTTATTGGTGAGGCTTACGATGTAAGGGAATACAATAATTATATTTTTAATGGGAAGTTTGATTACCTCTACGATAAATCTGGTTTGTACGATGCTGTGTATAAACTAACCAGGAACGAGGGCACCGTTTGGGATATTAATAAAGTATGGAATTATGATACCCGGGGCGTAGACGAGCATATGCTGCGCTTTATGGAAAATCATGATGAATTACGCATTGCTTCTGCCGGCTTTGCAGGTGATCCCTGGCTGGCTGTACCGGGAATGATCGTAACAACAAGTTTGTCCGTTGGTCCTGTAATGATCTATTCTGGCCAGGAGGTTGGTGAAGCAGCCGATGGTAGCGAGGGCTTTAGTAGTAACGATGGCCGTACCACTATATTTGATTATTGGGGCGTACCCTCGCTGCAAAAATGGGTAAACAACGGCAAATATGATGGCGGCGAATTGGACGGCGGTCAGCAGGCGCTGCGGTTCTTCTACCATAAATTGTTACTGGCCGCACGCGAGAATGAGGCTATTCGTATTGGTGATTTTTATGAACTGATGCTGGCTAACCAGCACGATAGCGGCTTTGATGATAAAGTTTATGCCTACCTGCGCTATACCGGTAAGCAAAAAATATTAATTGTAGTAAACTTTAACCGCAATCAGCGCCAGTTGAACGTAAAACTTCCTATGGATCTGCGTGAGCGCTTGGGTATCAGCGGGCCGGTTAATTTTACCGATATACTAAGTGATGTTAAATTCAGCACAAATGATATCGCCAACGGGCTTGATATGAACCTCCCAGCTACCAGTGGAGTGATGCTGAGTTTTTAAATTCGTAGAGACAGATGATTATCTGTCTCTCTGCTTGGTTAAGTGTCTACGCTTATGTGAAAATTAAGCAGGATAATTAAAACGGCACGCTTGAATTGGCATATGTTTCTCCCAATGACGATCTATCAATTTGTCATCTTTTTAATTTAAGCCCATATATTTTATCAAATTAATATTTGTTAATAATTAACAGTACTTTTTAGTAAATGATGGCGCGTTTATTGAACAAATATTGTTTATTAGCAGTTAAAATTATTGATTAAAGCCCGCGTGTATATTGCTCAGTAGTAAATAAAAGCGCACATTTTGCCCATTTTATGGAAGATAAAGTACTAAATCCAGATATAATTATTCCTTTAGAAGAAGAAACGGAGGGTTTTCGCCACCTTAATAATCCGGCCGATGGCATAAAACCTATTGTGAAAAAATACCTCGGTATTCCCAATCATGTAGAACAAACGGGTAATAAATTCTACTTTACCGATGGTGAAGCTAAAGTGGAGGCCATTGTAGTCACTAACGAAATAATTCGGATAAGGGTAGCGCCACACGGCGTTTTTTTAGAAGATTTTTCTTATGGCGTGCCCAAAGCCGAGGCTATTCCTTCAGAATATAAATTATTTGAAGATGCTGCCGAATACCGCATAACTACGCCAAGCATCAATTGTCATATCAATAAAACAAATTTCTTTATATCGTTTTCCGATACTGACAACAACATTACCAGCGTTGATGCTGTGCCAATGCATTGGGAAGAGAATATCCAATTTGGTGGTTACTATGTTTTTGGTACTAAAGTTTGCCACACTAACGAAACCTTTTTTGGCCTTGGCGATAAGCCGACCGAACTTAACCTGCGCGGCAAGCGCTTCACTAACTGGAATACTGACGCTTATTCATTCGCCTGGGGGCAAGACCCCCTTTATCGCACTATTCCGTTTTATGTAAGTGTGAACGAAGGAATAGCGCATGGGATATTTTTTGATAATACCTTTAAATCGCACTTTGATTTTGGGGCGGAAGATGTCACCAAAACCAGTTTTTGGGCCGATGGGGGCGAGCTGCAATATTATTATATCCACGGTCCGCACATGATGGATGTGGTGAAGCGTTACCATATACTTACGGGTACACATCCTATGCCGCCAATGTGGGCGTTGGGTTATCACCAGTGCCGCTGGAGCTATTACCCCGAATCAAAAGTGCGTGCTATAACCAAAGGTTTCCGTGAACGAAAAATACCCTGCGATGGTATTTACCTGGATATCGACTATATGGACGGCTACCGCTGCTTTACGTGGAACAATAAATACTTCCCAAATCCAAAGCAAATGATAGCCGACCTGGCTGCCGATGGTTTTAAAACTGTCGTGATCATCGACCCGGGTATCCGTGTGGATGACTCTTATTCTGTTTTTAAAGAGGGGAAAGAAAACCGTTACTTCTGTCGCCGAAGCGATGATTATTTTATGGAAGGCCACGTATGGCCGGGCCGCTGCCAGTTCCCTGATTTTACCAACCCCGAGGTACGTACCTGGTGGGGCGGTTTGTTTGATGAACTGGTGCAATTAGGCGTAGCCGGTGTATGGAATGATATGAACGAGCCGGCAGTTTTTGGCGCGGGCACTTTCCCCGACGATGTGCGTCACCAGTACGAAGGCTATCGCGGGTCGCACCGTAAGGCGCATAATGTATACGGTATGCAGATGGTACGCGCCACGTATGAAGGTCTGCGTAAGCTGATGAAGAATAAACGTCCGTTTACCATTACCCGGGCAGGTTATTCAGGCTTACAGCGTTACGCTTCGGTTTGGACGGGTGATAATGTGGCCAGCTGGGAACATTTGAAACTGGGGAATATCCAGTGCCAGCGCTTATCTATGTCGGGTGTGCCGTTTTGCGGTACCGATATAGGCGGCTTTAGCGGCGAACCCGATGGCGAACTGTTTACCCGTTGGATACAGTTAGGCACTTTCTCGCCGTTTATGCGTGCGCACAGTGCAGGTGATACCAAAGAACGTGAGCCATGGAGCTTTGGCGAACCTTACACAGCTATTAATCGTAAGTTTATTGAATTGCGTTACCGTCTGTTACCCTATATGTATTCCGCATTTTGGGAGCATCACCGTTACGGGTTTCCTATACTGCGCCCGGTGGTAATGCAGGAGCAGGACGTGCAATCGAACCACTTCCGCCAGGACGAATTTACGTATGGCGATAAGATATTAGTTTGTCCGGTACTGGAACCCGGTATTGCCAGCCGCACTGTTTATCTGCCGAAAGGCAAATGGTACAACTTCTGGACTAACGAAGTTATTGAAGGCGGACAGGAAGTACAGGTTGCCACGCCGTTAGATACCATTCCTATTTTTGTAAAGGCAGGGTCGGTGATCCCCGAGCACCCGCTGCAGCAATATGTAGGTGAACTTGAAATTGAAGAGGTGAAATTGAATATCTATTACAGTGATTTTGAAGCTAATTCATTCCTGTTTGAAGATTATGGCGAAACCTTTGCTTACGAGCAGGATATTTACCTGGAGAAGAAATTTATCGTAAGCGGCGACACCACCGCATTAACCATTCAGCAAAGCCTGGAAGGTTTATATACCCCACGGTACGAGAATTATGCTTTCTCTATAGTTGGCCTGCCTTTTAAGCCGGCTAACATCATGATTGATAATAAGTGGGTAACTAATTTTACTTTCAATAATAGCAAGCTGGAATTCAGGTATCCTAAAAACTTTAAGCAGATTAAGATCATGAAATAAGGGTAATCCTACAAATCATCAATGTCATTTCGACCAACGGGAGAAATCTTTTACGCAAAGCAATTCATGCAGAAGATTTCTCCTCGTACCTCGTTCGAAATGACATTTTTGTTTTTATTCCTTAACCGCATCTTAATCAAACAAGCTTCTTCAATATCCGTTAATAAAAGTATATTTGAGAAGATGATCGCGTTTGCCTCATCGCCTGAAAATTATCTACGCCTTCCGGGCATTTTACTATGGCAAAAAAAAACATTATTCCAGCTACCGACTTACCTGCCGATAAACCTGTAAGTGTAAAGAAAACTGCACAAGCAACTAAAACCGCTAAGGTTTCAGCGGATTTATCCGCTGAAACATCCACTCCTAAAAAAGCAACTGCGAAAAAGGCCGCAACTAAAACGGTGGAAACAAACGCAGCCCCAATGCCCGAGGTTTACAGCCGTTTTACCGACTTTGATATCGCGCTTTTTAAATCGGGTAAGCATTATAAGTTGTACGAGAAGCTGGGGTCGCATGTAGTGGAGTTTAAAGGTGTAGTGGGTACTTATTTTGCTGTGTGGGCGCCAAACGCGCAAACGGTATCGGTAATAGCTAATTTCAACGGCTGGAACAAAACCTCTACGCCACTATTTCCACGCTGGGATGGTTCAGGCATTTGGGAATGTTTTGTACCCAATGTTGGTGTTGGCGAAACTTATAAATATTACATTAAATCATCTACAGGCGAAGATCTGGAAAAAGCCGACCCGTTTGCACTACGCTGGGAAGTGCCGCCTTCTACCGCCTCAATTGTAGCGGATACTTACTACGAGTGGAAAGACCAGGACTGGATGGCTACCCGGTTAGATCATAATGGTATCAACAAACCCTATTCGGTGTATGAAGTACATTTTGGTTCGTGGGCACGTAATGTTGAAAGTCCGGATGAGTTTTATACTTATACTCAAATGGCTGAAAGGCTGGTGCCTTATGTAAAGGAAATGGGCTTTACCCATGTGGAGTTAATGCCCATAATGGAGCACCCATATTATCCAAGCTGGGGTTATCAGATCAGTGGCTTCTTTGCCGCGGCTTCGCGTTACGGCACGCCGCAGGAGCTGATGTTTTTAATAGAAGAGTTTCACAAAGCGGGAATAGGGGTAATATTGGATTGGGTCCCTTCACATTTTCCCGGTGACGCGCATGCCCTTTATAAATTTGACGGTACCCATTTGTATGAGCATGCCGATGTACGCAAAGGGTTTCATCCTGATTGGAAATCGTATATTTTTAATTATGGGCGTAATGAAGTCAGGGCTTTCCTCATCAGCAATGCGCTATTTTGGCTGGACAGATACCACGCTGATGGCTTGCGTGTTGATGCTGTGGCATCAATGCTGTATCTGGATTACTCACGTAACCAGGGTGAATGGGAGCCTAACCAGTACGGGGGAAACGAAAATCTGGAGGCTATTTCTTTCCTTAAAGAATTTAACGAAGCGGTTTATAGTCATTTCCCAGATGTACAAACCATTGCCGAAGAATCTACCTCGTTCACCGGGGTTAGTCGCCCGGTATATGCAGGCGGTTTAGGTTTTGGTATGAAATGGATGATGGGGTGGATGCACGATACGATCAAATATTTTAGCGAAGATCCTATCAATCGCAAATATCACCATAACATAATTACATTTAGCCTGATATACGCTTTCACCGAGAATTTCATGCTGCCTTTCTCGCATGATGAAGTGGTTTATGGTAAAGGTTCAATGCTGCGAAAAATGCCGGGAGATGAATGGCAGCAGTTTGCCAACCTGCGTTTAATGTATGGCTATATGTTCTCGCACCCAGGCACTAAATTATTGTTTATGGGCGCTGAATTTGGACAAGGTGATGAATGGAACTTTCAGCATTCCCTGCAATGGCATTTGCTGCAATATCCTAACCATTTAGGCATACAGCAGACAATAAAAGAGCTGAACAAACTATACCGCAGCGAACCAGCCCTCTATGAACTTGGTTTTGAACACACCGGATTTGAATGGCTTGATGGGGGTAACGCTAACGATTCGGTATTGGTGTACCTGCGCAAAGGTAAAAACCCTGAAGATGATATCCTGGTAGTATTAAATATGACGCCGGTAGTGCGCAATGGTCAGCGTACCGGGGTTCCCACCCGGGGCAATTGGGCGCAAATATTTAATAGCGACGATAAAAAATACTGGGGCAGCGGCGTAAATAACGACGGGGTATTTAAATCTGAACCCGAACCATGGCATGGGAAGGAACAATCTATTGTGATCACGTTGCCGCCTTTAAGTGTGGTGATGTTTAAGAGACAGCGGTAAGATATCGGGATGACTGATAAACAGAACGTTTACACTAACCCCAAAGCCTTACTCGTCCTATCCCTTACTTCCCTGCTTAATGCGGCATCCTTAGCTAGGGACTGCCCGTAAGATGGGATCATGGCTTTTAGCTTGTCCTGCCATTCGGGGGTTTTTGCCTGGGCTTTAAAGCAGCGCTCAATCAGCTGGATCATGATAGGCACAGAGGTTGACGCACCTGGTGAGGCACCTAACAGGGCTGCTATGCTGCCATCGGCCGCAGTTACTACTTCGGTACCAAATTCAAGTACGCCGCCGCGTTTAGGGTCGGCTTTAATTACCTGCACCCGCTGACCGGCAATCTCCAGTTCCCAATCTTCTTTTCTGGCTTCAGGATAGTAATCCCGTAAGGATTTTAAACGATCATCCTGCGATTGCATTACCTCGCTGATCAGGTAACGGGTAAGCGGTATGTTATCTATACCCGCCGCCATAAGCGGGCGGAGGTTGTTTAACTTGATAGAACCAAACAAGTCCCACAACGACCCGCGTTTAAGGAAACGGGTAGAAAAACCTGCATATGGGCCAAAAAGGAGTGAGCGTTTGCCATTAATATTACGGGTATCCAAATGCGGTACCGACATTGGCGGCGAACCGACAGATGCTTTGCCGTATACTTTGGCCTGGTGTTGTTTAATAATTTCGGGGTTGTTGCAAACCAACCATTGGCCGCTTACCGGAAAACCACCAAAGCCTTTGCTTTCCGGTATGCCCGATTTTTGCAGCAGGGGCAATGCACCGCCGCCAGCACCAACAAAAACAAATTTAGCAGTTACTTTATGCTTGCCGCCGCCCACTTTATCTTTTACGGTTACCTGCCAGCCGCCCTTGCAGCGCTTAACATTAGTAACATCGTGATTAAGGTGAACGTTAAAGTCTGATTTGTTTTGTGCAGCGGTAAGCAGGTCTTTTGTAAGCGCACCGAAGTTAACATCGGTGCCGATATCCATTTTATTGGCCGATACCTTCTCGTCCGGATTGCGGCCATGCATTACCAAAGGCATCCAACTGTTTAACACAGCCGGATCTTCAGAGTATTGCATGTCGCTAAAAAAGTGGTTTTTACTTAGTGCCTCGTAACGTTTTTTTAGGTACGATACATTCTCATCACCCCAAACAAAGCTTATATGGGGGACGGTAGTGATGAATGTTTTAGGATCTTTAATATATTGCTGATCAATAAGGTAAGCCCAAAACTGTTTAGATATCTCAAACTGATCGGCAATTTTTATGGCTTTACTGATATCAACAGAACCATCGGGTAACTGAGGTGTATAATTTAACTCGCAAAAAGCAGAGTGGCCGGTACCGGCATTGTTCATCGCGTCGGAACTTTCGGCAGCCATTACTTCAAGCCTTTCAAAAAGTTCAATTTTCAGGTCGGGTTGTAACTCTTTCAGCATAAACCCAAGTGTGGCGCTCATAATGCCTGCACCAATTAAAATAACATCAACCTCTGTATTTTGACTGCTCATTTTATTATATATCGTGGCAATTGCACGTGTAGGGTATACAAAATTACGGTTTGCGATTGTCGGGCGGATACACTATCACTATTCCGTGAATATCAAGGCAAGTTTAAGAAATTTTTTTGTAAAGCAGGTTTCGATATTGCTAAAACACCGGCCTTAAATTATTTAAGCGGGTTTTTACAAAATAAATTACGACTTAATGCTGTCCTTAGCTGTTTTTTTGCTTGATGCACGCGATATTAATTGTGTTTCCAGCGTTTCAGTAACAAATTCGGTCACCGGACGCTTACTTTCAATTAAGTTTATTAACATTTCCGTTGCTATTTGGCCAATTTGGAAGGCTGGTTGGCGAACCACTGTTAATGGCGGATCAAATAACTCGGCAACATCGCTATTGGTAAAGCCGGCAATGGCAATATCTTCAGGGACACGCAAACCCAGTTTCTTTAAGATGTAAAGACAATTGGTAGTTAACCGGTCGCTGGTAACAAATATGGCTTCGGGCTTGTCGTTCAGGTTCAGCAGTTCCTGTAGGGTGGTTTCCACTTCATGCTGTATCATACCCCCATGGTTGCAATGCTTCAAATATTCAGGGTTGAACGGAATATTATGTTTTTCAAGCGCGGCTTTATACCCATTCAGCCGTTCTTTGCTTATCAGTAGGTTATATGAATTGGTTAAATGGGCTATCTTTTTGAACCCTGTGTTTATTAATAGTTCCGTAGCTTCAAAAGCGCCTTTAAAATTATCTACAGTAACCTTGTGTGTTTCAATATTAGGGGCAACCCGGTCAAAAAATACAATAGGGAAGCCTTTATCGTGCAAGTACTGATAATGGCTCAGATCCACAGTCTCGGCAGATAGTGAAACCAGCAATCCATCCACATGGCGCGATATTAAGTGCTGCACGTTGGCTGTTTCCCGGGCGTATGATTCATGCGTTTGAGTAATGATAACATGGTAGCCGCGGTTATAAGCAATTGATTCGATACCGTTAATAGCCTGCGAGAAATAATTATTAGCCACCTCGGCCACTACTACGCCAATGGAATGACTTTTCTGCTCTTTTAAACTAAGCGCGATGGGGTTGGGGCGATAGTTTATTTTTTCGGCATATTCCAGCACCAGCTTTTTAGTTTCGGCGCCAATTTCGTAGCTGCCATTTAAAGCCCTTGATACCGTGGATGTTGATAATCCAAGCGCTTTAGCAATGTCTTTTATAGTATAAGATTCAAACATGTACCCCGCTAAATTAGTGTTTTATTAATTATAATCCTGTCTTAATTTTTACGCAAACGTTTCCGGGAACGATTGCACGGATTTAATCGGCAATATCCTTTTTTTATTTACTGCTTGTCCTTAACCTTGTCTTATTAAATCGGTTGTCAGCGTAGGTTGCAATCGATATCAAACCAATTTATAACAATTTATTAAAAAGATTTTTTGCGGTGCTAAAACAAGCTTTTAACGGCGTGTTGCGGCTGATGTTGTATTCAATTTAACCAGGGATAATTATAAACCAAATCCAAACTATGAATAAATTTCTACTACAATTTTGCCTGTTGCTTTTCCTGTGCGGAACGGCATTTGCGCAAACCCGTCAGGTAACCGGCCAGGTTACAGAAAAAGGCGGCAAAGACCCGATACCGGCCGTAACGGTATTGGTTAAAGGGAACAAGGGGGGCACACAAACCGACCTGAACGGTAACTTTAAACTAAGCGTGCCTGCTGGCGCGGTTACTTTAGTGTTCCGTTCGGTAGGTTATAAAACCACTGAGGTTGCGGTGCCTGCCAGCCAATCAAGCGTAACAGTTTCACTTGATGCCGATGCTACCCAGCTTAACGAGGTGGTAGCTATTGGTTATGGTACAGTAAAAAGAGGAGACCTTGCCGGTTCGGTAACTTCTGTATCTGCTAAAGATTTAAAGGATAACCCAAGCAATTCGCTTGCCGAAGCACTTGAAGGTAAACTGGCCGGCGTACAGATCACTACCTCGCAGGGTGCGCCGGGATCGGATGCGGACATTAATATTCGCGGACGTAACTCTATAACCCAAAGTGGTTCACCTTTATTTATTGTAGATGGTGTACAGGTTGAAAATGCGCTGAATGTTTTAGCACCGCAGGATATTGCTACTGTAGACGTATTAAAAGACGCGGCTTCAACCGCGATATATGGTGCGCGTGGTTCAAACGGTGTAGTATTAATTACCACTAAAGGCGGTAAAAATACAAATGGCAAATTCAACGTATCGTACAATGTTAATGTTGGTATCCAAAAATTGGCTAAAGAATTGGAAGTAATGAACCCTTACGATTTTGTAGAGTATCAATATGAGCGTTTCCGTTTAACAGGTGACTCTGCATCATTGAGCCGCTTTACACGTTTGGGCAGTAACTTTGATACCATTAAAAATTACCGTAACGTGCCGTTTGTTGATTGGCAGCAAACTATGTTTGGCCGTAAAGCTGTACAGCAAACGCACAACCTAAGTGTATCAGGTGGTACCGATAAAACTCAATATAACCTTAGCCTGACTGAGGATGCTCAACAAGGTATATTAATAGGTTCTGATTACAACAGGCAGGTGTTAAACTTCCGTTTAGATCAAACTATATCCGATAGGTTAAGGGTAGGGTTTAACGTACGTTATAATAATCGCACTGTAAATGGTGCGGGCACGTCAGATGTAGGCGGCTCAGGTTCAAATAACCTGCGTCAAATCGTGCGTTACACACCATTCCTGCAACCAGGTAAAGCCCTTGATGACTACGATGCGTTCCAAACGCTTACATTAAACCCGGGTAACGGCTTGGCTTTAACAAATCCGCTGGCTTTAATCCCGGCTATTTACCGTAAAAATTCGTCAAATGTTTTAAATTTGAACGGTAATGTTACTTACAGCATTGTAAAAAACCTGTCTTTAAAATCGTTAATTTCATACGATGTTAGCAACACACAGATCAAAGCGTTTGATGATACCATTACTTCAAATGCCAGGGCATACAATACCTTGCCTGTTTTAAGTGTTAATAACGGCCAGGCTATCACCATTAATAACTCAAATACACTTAATTATACTAATGCCGCGTTCCTTAAATCAAAAGGTTCATTAAACTTTTTAATAGGCGAGGAAACTTATCAAACAGATACAAAAGCTAACTATTTAGAATTAAGGTATTTCCCTGCAGGTATTACCGTTGACCAGGCTTTTGCAAATTTCAACCTTGCAGCAGCACCAGCAGGTGCAACAGAACCTGCACCTACCTCATCTGAAGTTCTGGTACACAATCTGTCTCTTTTCTCGAGGTTAAATTTTACATGGGACAATAAATATATTCTGTCAGGTACAATACGTGCAGACGGCAGTTCGATATTTGGCCCGGCTAAAAAATGGGGTTATTTCCCATCAGGATCATTTGCCTGGAAAGTTAACGAAGAGAAATTCATGAAAGGCCAGGATATCTTCTCTGAATTGAAATTGAGGGTAAGCTATGGTACAGCGGGTAATAACCGTATTACTCCGTTCTCATACTTACAAACATTATCAACAGGTAAGCCATATTATTTAAATGATGTATTGGTAGGTGGTGTAGGTCCAAGTAACTTATTGGGTAACCCGTTATTGCAGTGGGAAACTTTAATATCTAAAAACTTAGGTATTGATATGGGCTTTTTGCATGGCCGTATTCAGGCATCGGTTGATGTTTATGATAATGTAACCAGTAAATTATTGATCAGCAATAAAATCCCAACCAATGCTGGCGAAACAGACCAGTTCCAAAACGTAGGTTCGACAGAAAACAAAGGTTTGGAAATCCAAATTAGCGCAAATGTGTTGAGGACAAAGAAATTCAATTGGAATGCAAACTGGAACATTTCGTTTAACCGTAATAAAATTAAAAGCCTGGGCGCTCAACAGTCATTCACCCAAAACTCTGGTTGGTTTAGCTCGAGCAACGCCAATGCCGACTATTTAGTAAAAGTTGGTGAAGAGGTAGGTACCATGTATGGCCTGGTGAACGATGGCTATTATAAAACATCAGATTTTAATACAACCGCTTACACAAATGCAAGTTTGCCATTTGCCACTACACAATATACTTTAAAAGCAGGTGTACCATCCAGCCTTACGCTGGCACAGCCCGGAAGTATGAAATTTATTGACCAAAACGGTGACGGCAAAATTGATGCGAACGATTACGTAGTTATCGGCCATGCTTTACCACGGTTTATAGGTGGTTTGAACCAGCAATTCAGCTATGGTAACTTTGATATGAGCGTAACCCTGAACTATTCATACGGTGGTAAAGTGTTCAACGACAACAAAATGGAGTTCACCAGCGGTTACTCTAACGGCGCTAACTTGTTGGCGATATTTAACGACAGATGGCATTACGCTAACCCGGTTACAGGTGCACGTACGCAGGCAACTGTTGGTACAACTGTAGTAGGTGCCGCACCCGACGTGTTGGATGCTATTAATCCCAATCCTAAATACTGGTACCCTGGTACTGGTGTTGAATATAACCAGCCTCAATCTTTTGCTGTAGAGAATTCTTCGTATCTTAGGTTGAACACCCTGACAATAGGCTATACCTTGCCAAAAAGCGTTTTGAGCAAGCTGAAAATAAACAATTTAAGAGTATATGCTACAGGCAGCAATATCGCTACTATAACAGGTTATTCAGGCTATGATCCGGAAGTTAATGTAAGACGTCAGTCACCATTAACGCCTAATGTGGATTATTCAGCTTATCCTAAAAGCCGTACCTATTTCTTAGGTCTTAATGTTACATTTTAACAATAAAGTATATTAAAATGAAAAATTTGAAAATAACAACAAAAAGGATGTTGCTGGCTATGGTGATAGTAGCCATTGGTTTCACATCCTGTAAGAAATACCTTTCACCCGAACCACTTTCGTCATTTGATAATAGCCTGGTGTTTGGCAATAGCGTTTTCTTTGCTAAAAGCGCTGTAATTGGGGCCTATAACAATCTTGCCGGCGATTATGGCTATGGTATCCGTATTAGCATGTACTATCCGTACGACAGCGATGAAATGATGGGTGCAGGTGGTACTACTGATGATGGCGAACGCCGTAATATTGCCCGTTATTATTTGTTCTCATCAAATACGCAATTGGCACCTGTTTATAATCAGTCCTATTCAGGTATTGAACGTTCTAATATCTGTATTGATAATATTCCCAAAATGGCCCTTTATACTACTGGCACAACACAGGTGAAAGGCGAATTACGCAGATTATATGGTGAGGCGTTAACATTACGTGCCCAGTATTATTTTGAATTGGTACGGAACTTTGGCGATGTGCCAGAACAACGTGTTCCATCAGCACAACTACCTAATTTGTTTTTACCAAAAACAGATAGGGATACGATTTATAATCACATTTTGGCCGATCTTTTACAAGCGGAAAGCTTATTACCATGGCGCACTGAAGTAGCATCACTGGGCGACCAGCCTGATGAGCGTATTACTAAAGGTACTGCTAAAGGTTTAAGGGCTCGTATTGCAATGTTCCGTGGCGGTTATTCACTGCGCCGTGCATCTGGCATAATGGAACGCCGTGCTGATTATAAAACCTACTATCAAATCGCTTTACAGGAGTGTCAGGAATTAATGGCACGTCGCGATCAGCATACACTAAATCCAAGCTATAAATCGGTTTGGAAAGATTATGTATGCGGCCATAACGCTAACGACCCAAGCGGCGAGCTGATGTTTCAGGTAGCCATGGGCGGACAAACAGCATCGACTGATAGTAAATTAGGCACTTATAACGGTACAAAATTTGGTACTGTTGGCGGTGGTGCGTTAACCATTTTGCCTACCTATTTTTACATGTTCGATTCAACGGATGTGCGCCGCGATGTGGTTGCTGTCCCGTACGAAACCAATACGGATTTGGTAACCCGTAAAGGCCACGCAATTAATGCAATTGTTGATGGTAAATGGCGCAAAGAGTGGTTAAGCAATCCGGCTTTCACTCCGGGTTCGTCAGCCGCTAACCTTGGTTTAAACTGGGTTATCCAACGTTTTTCAGACATCCTGTTGATGTATGCTGAAGCTGATAACGAATTGAACAACGGCCCTTCCGCTTCAGACATTGCCGCTGTTAAAGAAGTAAGTCAGCGTGGGCACGGCGGCAACGCCGCTTTGGTACCAACTATACCAACTGATAAAGACGGTTTCTTCAAGTTCATCGTTCGCGAGCGCATGCTTGAATTTGGCAGTGAAGCTGTACGTAAATATGATTTGATCCGCTGGAACCTGTTAACCGCGGCTATTAATGAAACTAAGGCTAACCTGGCTAACATGGGTACTGCAACTCCAATTGCTATTACCCCGCCAAGCTATATGGCGCCGCCACCGGCTTATTGCCTGGTTAATACTTTGCCTAAGTTTATGTATTCAATCAATACATCAACTGCCGACGATTCAAAAATATTCCTGAACTCGTTATATAAACCAGCACCAACAGCCACACCTACGGGTACAACCAAGCTAAACTGGTTAGGGGCCTCGGCTATAAATTCTACATTCACAACGGTGTTTGCTTATGCATATAAACCAAACCATAGTGAATTATTGCCTTTGGCAAATGCTACTTTATCTGCTAATTCTGCCCTTACACAGGATTATGGTTACTAAATAATAATTGGTAAAAAGGCCGCCAATTGGCGGCCTTTTTTTTGATATCATGACAGCTTAGGAAAGCAAGCAACCATATATATCCTACATTAGTAGCATGGTTTTTGCCAACTATACAAATTACCAAAAATGAAGAAGCGCCTATATAAAAACAAAATTCTATACAGCTTTTTAACTATAACTACTGTAGTGTTTTTTGCATTTACACAACAACCAAAACACATCACTATTTACCTTGCGGGAGATTCAACCATGGCTGATAAAGCCGTAAATACTTACCCTGAAACAGGTTGGGGGATGCCCTTTAAAGTTTTTTGGGACTCAACAGTTACGGTGGCCAATATTGCGAAGAATGGGCGCAGCACCAAAAGTTTTATTACGGAGGGTTTGTGGCAATCGATTGTTGATAAGTTGAAACCAGGCGATTACGTACTGATCCAGTTTGGCCATAACGATGAAGTACCGACCAAAAAAACCGCTACTACTGAGGTGCAGTTCCACGATAATTTGGTGCGTTACGTAACCGAAACACGTGCAAAACAAGGTAACCCGGTGCTAATCACCCCTGTGGCCCGCCGCAAATTTGATGCAAATGGGAAAATACAAGGCACGCACGATGTTTATGCCGAAATAGTGCGCAAAGTTGCTGCCGAACAAAATGTACCCCTGATAGACCTTGACCGTGAAAGCCAGGCTTTACTGCAAAAAATGGGACCTGATAATTCAAAAATGCTTTATAACTATTTAGATAAAGGCGAAAACCCTAATTATCCGGATGGCCGTGCCGATGATACGCACTTCAGCGAATTAGGCGCGCGCAAAATGGCCGAAATAGTTTTAGCTGATATTAAACATCTGAAGCTTGATTTGGCCAACCGTATTTATGTTTCACACTTAGGCGTTAAATAAAGAATGAAAAAGAGGCTGTCCTGGTGCATTGTCATTGTTTTTTCGTTGGTGCTGATGTCGTTTATGCAGCAACCCAAACCTATTAAGGTTTATATGATAGGCGATTCCACCATGAGTTTGTATAACCAGCATCAATTCCCGATAAATGGCTGGGGGATGCCTTTTGCCAATTATTTTGATAATGGGGTTACTATTGTTAACCGCGCCCGCCCAGGCCGCAGCACCCGTACTTTTTTAGCAGAGAACCGCTGGAAGCCTATTGCTGATAGTTTACAAGCCGGCGATTACGTGCTGATCCAATTCGGCCATAATGATGAAGGCGACTCTGTGAAATATAAAGACCGTTTTACCCCGGTGCCCGATTTTAAAAAGAACCTCATCAAATTTATTACTGAAACTAAGGCTAAAAATGCCAACCCTATACTAATTACCCCGGTTAGTCGCCGCATGTTTGATAAAGACAACAAAGCCAAAGAAACACATGTGGAGTACTCAAAAGCGGTATTTGAAATTGGTAATGAATACAAAGTGCCGGTAATTGACCTGGACAAAAAAAGTCGTGAACTGATACAGCAATTAGGCCCCGAGCAATCTAAACTGTTATTTATGCAGCTGGATTCCGCCGAACATCCAAACTATCCGGTGGGCCGCCTGGATAACACCCATTTTAACGATTATGGCGCCCGCAAAATAGCCGAACTGGTATTGAATGAGTTAAAGGCGCAGAACAACCCGTTGGCAGCGCACATTGTTGTCGGGACAAATAAATCTAACGTAGCACCTGCCGCAAAATGAAGCATTTAATTGCCATAGCATTTTTATTGATCGCGTTTGGCGCAACTGCGCAAAAACGTATTGTAGTAGCGCAGGATGGCAGCGGCGATTTCAAAACTGTGCAGGCTGCCATTAATTCGGTACCTGATAGTTCGAATAAAACAACTGAGATATTTATCAAAAAAGGCACTTATAAAGAGCACATCATTGTTCCTATAAACAAAATGCACGTGACGCTGATAGGCGAAGATGCTAAACAAACCGTGCTTACTTATGATAACTACGCCGGTAAACTGGACAGCACCGGCAAGGCTTTTGGTACCTCGCGCTCGGCAAGTTTTTATGTGTATGGCGCATATTTTACAGCTAAGAATATTACGTTCCAAAATTCATCAGGCCCGGTAGGTCAGGCGCTGGCAATTTATGTGGCCGGCGATAAGGCTGCATTCTTTAATTGCCTTTTCCTGGGTTTTCAGGATACGATCTATACACATGGTTTAGGCAGTCACCAGTACTATAGCAAATGTTATATTGAGGGTACGGTCGATTTTATTTTTGGTGCGGCAACAGCTTTGTTCGATGATTGCGATATCTATTGCAAACAACATGGTGCTTATATCACGGCGGCATCTACTTTAGATACTACCAAATATGGCTACGTATTGATGCATTGCAATATCACAGGCAACGCACCTGAACATTCCTTCGCATTGGGCAGGCCGTGGCGGCCGCATGCCAAAGTGGTATACCTGTATTGCAAGCTGGGCGATATAATCAGCGATGCCGGCTGGGATAATTGGCGCAATCCCGAGAATGAAAAAACGGCTTACTATGCCGAATACAAAAGTAGCGGCCCCGGTTATCAACCTGATAAACGGGCGGCCTGGTCACACCAACTAACCGACGATGAGGCTAAAATTTATACTAAGAAATTGATCCTTAATGGGTGGGATCCTAAAATGCCGTAAATAATGAAAAGGATATTAATTATTTGCTTGTTATTTATTACCGCTACAGTCTTTGGTCAAACTAAAAAGATAACCGTAGCGCAGGACGGCAGCGGCGATTTCCAAACCGTGCAGGAGGCTTTCAATGCTGTTCCGCTGAATAACAAAAAACCGGTAGAAATATTCGTAAAGAAAGGCATCTACAAAGAACGCCTGGTGCTTGATTCCACTAAGAATTTTGTGACCCTGGTTGGTGAAGATAAGGACAATACGATATTAACCTATAACAACCACGCCGGCATGACATCGCCGGATGGCAAACCTATCAGTACGCCAAGCTCGGCCTCGTTTTTTATTTACGCGGGTGATTTTAAAGCTAAGAACATTACTTTTCAGAACGACGCCGGTTTCACTGCCGGGCAGGCAGTAGCCGTTTTTGCCTGGGGCGATAAATTGATATTTGACAATTGCCGTTTTGTGGGTTTCCAGGATGTGTTGTATACGTCAGGGCCTAAAAGCAGGCAGTATTATCACAAATGCTATATCGAAGGCACTACCGATTTTATCTTTGGGCCATCAACTTGTGTATTTAAAGATTGCCTGATCCACAGTAAAAAGAACTCGCACGTAACAGCAGCCGGAACCACGCAGGATAGCAAATTCGGCTATGTGTTTTTCGATTGCAAATTGACCGGTGATACATCGCTGCATAATGTTTCTTTAGGTCGCCCATGGCGCCCGTATGCCGCGGTGGCTTATATCCGCTGCGAGATTGGCCCGCACATTAAACCCGAGGGTTGGAGCAACTGGAACCAAACTGAAAGTTATAAAACCGCACGTTATAGCGAATATAAGGATACCGGCCCCGGCGCTAATCCTGCAACGCGGGTAAGCTGGGCACATCAGCTAACAGATGATGAGGTGAAAGCCTATACCATCAAAAATATATTAGGCGGAGCGGATAACTGGGACCCGGTAAAAGCAAATAAATAATGAAAGGTTGGGTGATTAACATATCGCTTTGTTTGTTCCTGCTGTTTAGCGGGGTAGCTGCCTTCGCGCAGGATTTTATTCCGATATGGCCTAAAAATCACATTCCTAATTCAAAACACCTTAAACTGAAAGACAGTATTGCTAACGAGCGTATTTATCGCGTAATGCTGCCCGGTATGTATGCTTACTTCCCTGGCAAACAGGAAAACAAAGGCGCGGCGGTAGTGATATGCCCCGGTGGCGGTTACGAACGCTTAGCCTACATTATTAGCGGTACACAACTGGCGAAATGGTTTAATACGATGGGAGTAAATGCCTTTGTACTGAACTATCGTCTGCCTAACTCGCCCGATCTGGTACAACGCGAATTAGGGCCGCTACAGGATGTCCAGCGCGCTATCAAATATATCCGCGCCAATGCCAAACAGTGGGGGATAGATACGGCTAAAATTGGCATTATGGGTTCATCGGCAGGCGGGCACCTGGCGGCGCTGAGTGGCACGTTTAACAATGATGTTGCTATGATAAAAGACAGCCTGGACAATGTATCTTACAAGCCTAATTTTATGATACTGGTTTCGCCAGTGATTGATATGAGCACAAGCATTGCCCATGCTACCAGCCGCAAAAATTATTTAGGGCCTGATGCTCCAGAGGAACTGGCGAAGAAGTTTTCGCCGCAATTATTGGTAACGCCTACCACGCCGCCCTGCTTTATAGCCGACGCGGTGAACGACCCTACAGTAAATCCAATGAACAGCCTGCTGTTTTACCAGGCCTTGCTGCAAAATAAAGTATCGGCAAGTTTTCATGCTTTCCCGCAAGGCAAGCACGCTATAGCGGTAAGAAATAACCCCGGATCAACCGCCTTATGGACATCCCTTTGCGAGGCGTGGCTTAACGAAATGGGTTTTATAAAAGATATTGTACCTGAAAAAAAATAATATGCAATTACCAACTATGAATATCAAAAAGAACATCTGCATTGCCTTATTATTAGGCGCGTATGGATTTAGCGCTTCGGCGCAGCAAAAAGAATACTCGTGGACTAACCTGCCTAAGATAGCCCAGCCGGTATTTAAAAAAGATACTGTTAACATTTTAAAGTATGGCGCTAAGCCTGACGGTATGACGCTGAATACCAAAAGCATTAACGCGGCCATCAGCGCTTGCAGCGCTAAAGGTGGTGGCGTGGTACTCATTCCGCAAGGCTTATGGCTAACCGGGCCTATTGTGCTGAAAAGTAATGTAAACCTGCATGTAAGCCGCGCGGCGTTATTGCAATTTACAAATGATAAAAGCCAGTACCCACTGGTTGAGGGTAACTACGAAGGGCACCCTTCGCCGCGTAACCAGTCGCCTATATCGGGCACTAATTTGGTAAACATCGGCATTACCGGTGATGGGATTATCGACGGTGCGGGCGGTGTTTGGCGCGCCATTGGCAAAGAGCGTTTAAGCGAAGCTGAATGGAAAATGCTGGTAGCCTCAGGCGGTAAAGTAAGCGAAAATGGTAAAACCTGGTACCCATCAGATAGCTATCTAAAAGGCATGAACGAGAAGGAAGCCATTTACCTGAAACCCGGCAAATCGCTAAAAGATTATGAGGATATGAAGGATTTCTTCCGCCCGAACATGGTGGTGCTGACTAACTGTAAAAAGGTGCTATTGCAAAACGTAACCGTGCAAAACTCGCCGGCCTGGTGCCTGCACCCGCTTTTGTGTGAAGATTTGACCCTGCGCAACGTACGTGTACGCAATCCATGGAACGCGCAAAATGGCGATGCTATAGATATAGAATCATGCCGTAACGTACTGCTGGAAGGCAATACGTTCGATGCGGGTGACGATGGTATCTGTATTAAATCCGGTCGCGATGAGGAAGGCCGTAAACGCGGCAAACCAACCGAGAACGTGATTGCGCGTAATAACGTAGTTTACCGTGCACATGGCGGCTTTGTAATTGGCAGCGAAATGAGCGGTGGCGCCCGAAATATCTTCGTTACCGATTGTACTTTCATTGGTACCGATATCGGTCTGCGTTTTAAAACAACCCGTGGCCGTGGCGGCGTGGTAGAGAAGATCTACGTGAAGAACATCAGCATGAAAGATATTATCGGCAGTGCTATTTTGTTTGATATGTACTACGGCGGTAAATCTGTACTGGATGGCGAGGGCAATAAGGTAGCTAATACCAAAACTTACACTGCTGATATTACTACCCCGCAATTCAAAGATTTTTATGTGAGTAACGTAGTTTGTGACGGTGCCGCCAGCGGTTTATTGATCCGTGGTTTACCTGAATTAGCTATTAAAGGCATCCACTTGGAAAACATCGTGCTGAAGACAACCAAAGGCGCTGATATATCTGAAGCCAGCAATGTTACCTTAAAAAATGTATACCTGGAATGTACCGATACCAAACCTGTAGTAACTATTGAAAATAGCAGTGATATTAAATTGGACGGTTTGAAGTACACCAATAATGCCGATGTATTATTCAGCGTAACAGGCGACAGGTCAAAAAATATCAGTGTTATTAATACTGATACCTCTAAAGCAAAAGAGAAAGTAACATTTAAAGCCGGCGCTGATAGTAAAGCTATTACCATAAAGTAATTGTTATGAAAAGATTGGGGCTCTTATTGATGATGTTTGCTGTTGGCTTAGCCGCCAATGCACAGCCCATCAGCAAAATATATAAAAAGATCACCGTTGCCCAGGATGGCAGCGGTGATTTTAAAACCATCCAGGAAGCGGTAAACAACGTGCGCGACCTGGGGGCTGAGCAAGTGCCTATTTATATCAAAAAAGGCGTTTATCACGAAAAGCTGGTTATCCCATCGTGGAAAACACACATTTCGCTGATTGGCGAGGATAAGGAAAATACCATCATCACCAACGATGATTTTTCGGGAAAATTAGTTCCGGGTGGTAAAGATGCCTTTGGCCGCGATAAAATGTCAACTTATACCTCGTACACCGTATTGGTGCAAGGCGATAACTTCCGGGCTGAAAACCTGACCATTGCCAATACCGCGGGCAGGGTAGGCCAGGCGGTGGCTTTGCATGTGGAAGGTGACCGTTGCGTAGTGAAAAATTGCCGCATATTGGGTAACCAGGATACGTTATACACCGCAACCGGCAGCTCACGCGAGTTATACCAGGATTGCTATATTGAGGGCACTACCGATTTCCTTTTCGGTGAAGCTACCGTAGTTTTCCAGCGCTGCACTATTAAAAGCCTGGTTAATTCCTACATCACCGCGGCAGCTACCACACCCTTACAAAAATATGGTTACGTACTACTGGATTGCAAACTGATAGCCGATACATCGGTACATAAAGAATATTTAGGGCGGCCGTGGCGATCGTACGCTAAAACGGTTTATATCCGTACAGAAATGGGCAATCATATTATCCCTGAAGGCTGGAACCCTTGGAAAGGCGACGCCATGTTCCCTGATAAGGAAAAAACAGCTTACTATGCGGAATACGGGAGCACCGGGCCGGGAGCTAATCCTAAAGCGCGGGTAGCTTGGTCGCACCAGCTGACGCCTAAACAGGCAAATAAATACACTATAAAAAACATCCTGGGCGGTAAAGACAATTGGAACCCGGAAGCTAAATAACATGAAGTATTCAATCGCTATAATTGCCTTATTTACTACTGTTTACGCGGCAGAAGCACAGGTGAGACTTGCTGCAAAAAGCAATTATATATCAAAAGTTTGGGTAGCCGATCAGGGTAATGGGACGTATAAAAACCCAGTGCTGAACGCCGATTACTCCGATCCGGACGCTGTACGTGTTGGTGACGATTTTTACCTCGTATCATCAAGCTTTGAAGATATTCCCGGCTTGCCTATCCTGCATTCTAAAGATTTGGTGAACTGGTCGATAGTTGGTCACGCGTTGCTGCGCCAGCCGCCATTCGAACATTTTGATACCCCGCGCCATGGCGATGGTGTTTGGGCGCCGGCCATCAGGTTTTACAAAGGCGAGTTTTATATCTATTATCCAGATCCCGACTATGGCATCTATCTAACCAAAGCTAAAAACCCCGCCGGGCCATGGAGCGCGCCGGTAATGGTTTATGCCGGTAAAGGTTTGATAGACCCTTGTCCGCTGATTGACGATGACGGCCAGATGTACCTTGTACATGCCTTTGCAGGCAGCCGCGCAGGTATTAAAAGCGTTATAGCTGTGAATAAACTGAATGCCGAAGGTACCAAAGTAACCGATGCCGGGGTATTGGTTTACGACGGTCACGACTTAGACCCCACTATTGAAGGGCCTAAGTTTTACAAACGCAATGGCTATTACTACATATTTGCCCCTGCGGGCGGTGTGCCTACAGGCTGGCAGTTAGTACTAAGGTCGAAAAATATTTACGGTCCATACGAACGTAAGGTGGTAATGGACCAGGGTAAAAGCGCTACCAACGGCCCGCACCAGGGTGCCTGGGTGAATACCCAAACCGGCGAGGACTGGTTCCTGCATTTCCAGGACAAGGGCCCGTATGGCAGGGTGGTGCACTTACAGCCTATGCAATGGAAAGATAACTGGCCGGTAATAGGCACAGATAAAGACGGCGATGGTAAAGGCGAACCGGTATCGGTATATAAAAAACCAAATGTGGGCAAGGTTTATCCCATAGAAACACCAGCGGAAAGCGATGAATTTAACGGCAACACCTTAGGCCTGCAATGGCAATGGATGGCTAACCAGCAGGCTACTTGGAGCTATTTAAACCCGGCAAAAGGTTCGTTAAGGCTATATTCGGATAAACTACCGGAAACAGCTAAAAACTTATGGGGTGCATCCAACGTGCTGCTGCAAAAATTCCCAGCTGATGAATTTACCGCGACAAGCAAACTAACCTTTACGCCAAATGCTAAGCTGGAAAATGAAAAGGCCGGGCTAACGGTGATGGGCTTTAGCTATGCCAACCTTGCCGTGAAAAGTAAAAAAGATGGGCTGTACTTAGTCTACACGGCTTGTAAAGATGCGGATAAAGGAAAAAGCGAAGAGGAGAAAACAATAAGTAAACTGGATAATCCGACCGTTTATCTGCGGGTAAAAATAAGTACCGGCGCTAAATGCGACTTTAGTTATAGTTTGGATGGTAAAAGCTTTACCAGCGCAGGCAATACATTCCAGGCTGAAGTTGGGCGCTGGATAGGGGCTAAAGTTGGATTGTTTTGCACGCGCGAAAGCCAGACTAATGATTCGGGTTATGCAGACGTAGACTGGTTTAGGGTAACGAAAAATGAGTAACGTTCAGGATACAGCAGGACGGTTACATTAAGGATAAATTGAACCTTTGAAGTACATTAAACCGTGGAATGAATTTTTCGGTAACGTTGCCGGGAACGATTGCACATTTATTTACCGGCAAAACCTAAAGTAAGCCTGAAAAAACGTTTAAAATTGCGTTAAAAATGGCGTTTTGAACACCAATTATAATGAAAAAATTAAAGCGCAGAAGGAGTTCTGCGCTGAATAAAAATATCGGGACAAGAAATAAGATGAAAAAACTATTGTTGATTGGCTTGCTGATGATGGCCGCGTTTAGCGCGGTACAGGCACAAGAGAAACCATACTCGCAACGCATGGCGGCAACCGCTATGAAGTTATGGAGCGATACCGCCGCCAACGCCCGCTGGACATACGAGCGCGGTGTAATTTTAGACGGCCTGGAAAGCCTTTGGCAGCAAACTGGCAACGGCGATTATTTCAGATACATTCAGCATACGGTTGATAGGTTTGTAGGCGCTGATGGCACTGTAGGCGGTGGTTACAAAGCCGATGTTTATACACTGGATAACCTGCTGATGGGCCGCAGTGTACTAACCATGTACAAGGTGCTGGGTTCCGATAAATATTATAAGGCTGCCAACCTATTGCGTGCGCAACTGAAAGACCAGCCCCGCACGGCTTCAGGTGGTTTTTGGCATAAGAAGATCTATGTTGACCAAATGTGGCTGGATGGCCTGTATATGGGCGATACTTTTTACTCGCGTTATGCATCCACCATGGGCGAAACTGCCGATTTTGATGATATCGCGAAGCAGTTTATCTTGATGGAGAAAAGCGCCCGCGACCCAAAAACGGGGTTGATCTATCACGGATGGGACGAGAGCCGCAAACAAAAATGGGCCGACCCCAAGACCGGCTTGTCGCCAAACTTTTGGGGCAGGGCCATGGGCTGGTACGGTATGGCACTGGTAGACGCGCTGGATGATTTCCCCAAGAACCATCCGCAACGTGCTGAGATCATAGCCATCCTTAACCGTTATGTAGCCGCAGTACAAAAATATCAGGATGCAAGATCGGGCACATGGTGGCAGATTTTGGATAAGCCGAATGCCGAAGGCAATTACCTGGAATCGTCCGTATCCTGTATGTTTGTGTACACACTGGCTAAAGCCGTGCGCGAAGGTTATATCCCTGCCAGCTATCAAACGGTAGCCGAAAAAGGGTATAAGGGTATCTTGAAAGAGTTTATCGCTACCGATGCCGATGGCCAGATCAACTTAACCAAAACCGTAAGCGTGGGTGGTTTAGGCGGTAACCCATATCGTGATGGCAGCTATAAATACTACCTGAGCGAAAAGGTAGTGACCAACGATATGAAAGGCGTGGGCTCGTTCATTTTAGCCGCGGTGGAAATGGAGCGATTAGCCAACCTATCAGCCGCTAAAGGCAAAACGGTGTTACTGGATAGCTATTTTAATAACGAGCACCTGAAAAATAAAGTAACAGGTAAAACTGAATCGTTCCATTATAAATGGGAGGAAATGGACAATAACGGCTTCTCTATTTTCGGTCATGTGTTTAATAACTACGGTTTCAATACCCAAACGTTATATGACGCCCCTAACGCTAATAACCTGAAAAAAGCATCCGTATACATCATTGTCGATCCCGATATCCCCAAGGAAAACCCGGATACCAAATACATTGAAGAACCGCATATAAAAGCCATCAGCGATTGGGTTAAAGAAGGCGGTGTACTGTTGGTGTTTAACAACGATACCGGCAACGCGGAATTTACCCACCTGAATAAGCTGATGGGGAAATTTGGTATCACCTTCAATTTAGATAGCCGCAACCATGTAACCACGCCGCATTTTGAAACCGGGGCTATTAACATCCCTGCGGGTAATGCCATTTTTAAAACAGCTAAGAAAATCTATATTAAAGAGATCAGCACCTTTAAGGTTACCACGCCGGCTGTATCGGCACTGACGGACAAGGGTGATATTGTGATCACTACCGCCAAATATGGTAAAGGGACTGTGTTTGCCGTTGGCGACCCATGGTTCTATAATGAATATACCGACGGAAGGAAATTACCGGCTGACTACGATAACTATAAAGCCGCGGAAGATCTGGTGAAATGGGTAACAAAACAAATTGCCGCTAAGAAATAATAAATATTAAGGTTTGGGACAAAAGCCCTGATAATTTAAACTGAACATGATTTTATCGAAATATAATTTAAAGAAAATTAACGTACCGGGATTGGTTGTACCAGACGAAGCGTTATTTAACCTGCCTGAAAAGGTGCTGCAATTTGGCACCGGCGTATTGCTGCGCGGCCTGCCCGATTACTTTATTGATAAAGCCAACCGCAATGGTTTGTTTAATGGCCGGGTAGTAGTGGTTAAATCGACCGATACAGGTTCAGCAGATGAGTTTGATAAACAGGACGGCCTATATTCTTTATATATTAAAGGCATCGAAGACGGTAGGGAAGTGAACGAGCAGATTGTTTGTTCGGCCATCAGTCGTGTATTATCTGCGGGTAAGGATTGGGAAGCGATACTGAAGGTAGCGCACAGTCCGCATTTACAGGTAGTAATATCAAATACAACCGAAGTGGGCATCCAATTGGTGCAGGACGACATCCGCAAGCACCCGCCGGTATCTTTCCCCGGTAAATTATTAGCCGTGTTGTACGAGCGTTATAAAGCTTTTAATGGCAGCGATAAATGCGGATTGGTAATTGTACCGACTGAATTGATCGTTGATAACGGCAAGAAGCTGGAATCGATTATCCTGGAATTGGCTCACCTGAATAAACTTGAGCCTGCATTTATGGATTGGCTAGAGGGCTGTAACCACTTCTGCAATTCGCTGGTAGATAGGATAGTACCCGGCAAACCCGATGCGGCAACCAATAGTGCAATAACAAAGGAGTGCGGTTACGAGGATGACCTGCGTACGGTATCGGAAGTATATAGTTTATGGGCCATAGAAGGTGATGAGAAGGTAGCATCGGTATTAACCTTTGCCCAGGCAGATAAGGGCGTGGTAATAACTTCGGATATTGAAAAATTCAGGGAACTGAAGCTGCGTTTGCTAAATGCCACGCATACTCTAAGCTGCGCCATCGCTTTCCTTTCAGGGTTTAAGACTGTAAAGCTGGCTATGGATAACGAGGCGTTCTCTCAATTTATTCTGCAGCTGATGCGTACGGATATTGCCCCGGCTATACCGTATAAAGTAACTACCGAAGAAACAGACGACTTTACCTACAAAGTGCTGGACAGGTTCCGTAACCCGAATATCGAGCACCAGTGGATCAGCATTTCGGCACAATATTCATCAAAAATTAAAATGCGGGTACTGCCTTTGCTGTTAAATCACTACAAACAAACGCAATCGGTACCCGAATTTATTGCTTTAGGTTTCGCGGCATTCATCAGGTTTATGAAAGTTAATAAAATTGATGGTAGATTTGCAGGCGAGATTGACGGTGTTGAATACCCGGTAACGGATACCCAGGCTGATATTTTTTACAAAGCCTGGACAAAAGCCGATGCGGAACAGGTGGTTAAAAACGTTTTAAGTAACAAAACACTGTGGGATACCGATCTTACACAGTTACCGGGCTTTGCGGCAGCGGTTACCGCCCAATTAGCGGCAATTATGCATAACGGCGCATTGGAAGTTTTAGAAACAGGAGCAAAAGTTTAACTAAATAATGAAACAAAGCATTTTAAAAGTACACCCTAACGATAATGTATTGGTTGCCCTGCGCGATTTGCAGGCTGATGAGATAGTGAAATACGAGGATGTATTATACAAAGTAACTGAATTTATCCCCGCCAAACATAAGTTTGCTATTAACACCTTGCCTGCGGGCGCCAACGTAATTATGTATGGCGTTTTAGTGGGCAAAACCCAAAGTGAAATACCTGCGGGAGGCTTATTATCTACCAAAAATATTAAGCATGCGGCCAGTGGCTTTTTAACCGGCGAAAAACACCTGAACTGGAAACAGCCGGATGTAAGCAACTGGAAAGACAAAACGTTTAACGGCTTTCACCGTGCCGACGGAAGCGTAGGTACGGCCAATTACTGGCTGGTTATCCCAATGGTTTTTTGCGAAAACCGCAATGTGGAAGTTTTGCAGGAAGCTTTGGTAAAACCTTTGGGCTACGGCCGTAAAAAGGTTTACGAAACGCAAGCCCAGCAACTCATTAACATGGTGAAGAACGGCGTAAGCGTTGATGAAGTATTATTTACTGAAATAGAAACCGGTACCGATGGCGAGAAAAGTCCGAAAGTGTTCCCCAATGTTGATGGTATCAAATTCCTGACACATGAAGGCGGTTGCGGCGGTATCCGTCAGGATTCGGTTGCGCTGTGCGGTTTACTGGCTGGTTATATCACCCATCCTAATGTAGCCGGTGCTACAGTATTAAGTCTTGGTTGCCAAAACGCGCAGGTAAGCATTTTACAGGAAGAGATTGCTAAACGCGATCCTAACTTCAGCAAACCGCTGTATGTCATCGATCAGCAAAAAACAGGTAAGGAATCGGTGATGCTGGAGCAAGCTTTGCGCCAAACTTTAGCCGGATTAATTCAGGCTAATCAAAACGAACGCAAACCAGCGCCTTTAAACAAAATTACTATTGGTTTAGAATGCGGCGGTTCTGATGGTTTTTCGGGCATATCTGCCAACCCTGCTATTGGTTATACGTCAGACTTGTTAGTGGCCTTAGGCGGTTCGGTTATTTTAGCTGAATTCCCTGAATTATGTGGTGTTGAGCAAAATTTAATTGACCGCTGTGTGGATGAGAGCAAAGCCGAACGCTTTACCAATTTAATACGCACTTACGCCCAGCGTGCCGAAGAAGCAGGCTCGGGTTTTGATATGAACCCCTCGCCGGGTAATATTAAGGACGGTTTGATCACCGATGCTATTAAATCGGCAGGGGCGGCTAAAAAAGGCGGTACATCGCCGGTGGTTGATGTGCTGGACTATCCGGAGAAAGTAACTAAGCCGGGTTTAAATCTGCTTTGTACGCCGGGAAATGATGTGGAATCCACCACGGCCGAAGTAGGTTCGGGCGCTAACGTAGTGCTGTTTACTACAGGTTTAGGTACCCCAACTGGTAACCCCATTGTGCCGGTAGTAAAAATTGCTACTAACACCAGTTTATATAACCGCATGAGCGATATTATGGACGTAAACACCGGGACTATTATTGAAGGTGAAGAAACCATACAACAGGCCGGCGAACGTATTTTAGATTACGTTATAAAAGTGGCCAGCGGCGAAGTTGAGGTTGCCGCCGTATCGCACGGGCAGGATGATTTTATTCCGTGGAAGAGAGGCGTTTCTTTATAAGTTTGCAGTAAGCCGCTTGCAGTTCGCAAGCGTAATAATATCAAAGTTACAAAGTTGAAAAACTTCGTAACTTTTTTTGTGCCCTCACAAATCACGTCATGCCGAACTTGTTTCGGCATCCCATCATAAGGTAAATCACGCAGGTCACTCAGCAAGTGGGATGCCGAAACAAGTTCGGCATGACGTTGCGATTTAGACTTCATACTTTCTTCATACAGAAAGTGCAATTTTACATCGATTAGGTTTTGGTTAGTATGTTTTGTGCAAAGGAACATACTATGAATATCCCCCGCCGCCCGGTGGGGGATTTCTTTTTATAAGGATTATACTTCTAAGTTATCTCAGAGCCTTTACAACAGAGAAATATTATGTCATTTCGAACGAGGTACGAGGAGAAATCTTCTGCGCGAAGCGGTTATATGTAGAAGATTTCTGCTCACACCTCGCACTAATCCCCCCACAGTTCGTTCGAAATGACACCGTGTTAACTACAGCATTGAGAAATATTACACTTTAATAATATGCACCTGCGCCGGTGCTGATACCGTGGTCTGGATTTTACCGCTTTTTAATTTCACATGTTTTACTTTTACTATACCATACGGCGTGGGGAATGTGCCTTCAACCCAGGCCAGATCGCCCAGGTGAGGTTCAATTTTAATGGTTTTGCAGCCCGGCGCGGTTACGTGTATGCCTAAAACGTTTTCGGTAAGCCATGATGTTGGGCCCGATGCCCAGCCATGGCAAAGGCTGCGGCGAAGACCAATGTAACAGTAAGCGCCCGTATTGCGGTGATAATCTAATTTACCTGATGGCACTATATTATCTATAGGTGCGGCATTTGCGGCCTCTTCCAAATCAAAGTCCTCCCAAAAGGTAGTGGCGCCCAGTTTAAGCATACCACCCCAATACTGGCGGATGTTGTTGATGGCCGTTTCATAAGCACCAGCTTTGGCCTGCGCCTGTAGCATGTAGTAACCAAAATAGGTTGAGAATTTTTTAACACCACCAACATCAATAACCTCGCGGTTAGCTTTTTCGGCGGGGATCATACCCGCCAAGGCCATCAGGCAGGCTGCTTGTTTGCTGTTATTCGCATCAGGGGCATGCTGGCGCATTTGGTTGGCTTTGCTGCTGTATAAGGTGGCCAGTTTGGTTTCGCCCATTATTTTGCAAAGTTCGGCTCCTTTATCAAATGCTATCACCATTAAGGCTTGCAAACCCGCATGCACACCAGGTTTATTCTCGCTGGATGGCCAGTCCAGGAAACGAAAACCGTTGAGATTTTCGTTACCATCGGCACCAACCTTGCTTAATAAAGCATCCAATAAAGGCAATAGGTAGCTTTTTTGCTGCATCAGGTAGTTTTTATCACCATGGAAATAATACCAATCGTGCTGCATAATTATCCACCACATAGAATAGGATGGTATGCCGTTCATCCACGCAGGCAGCGGGGTATGGTCGCGTACAAAATCCAGGCTTTTGGGCACAACAGGGTTGTTGCCAAATACGTTGCTGATGGTCATGGTCTCAGGGTGCATATCACCGATCCAAACCAGACGGTCGCGCTTAATGCCGTCCCACAAGTAATCCTGCATATTAAGATGAACGGTATAAGCGCCCGTCATCCAAATCTTATTCAATAGCTCATCATTGCATTTAAACGAACCCAGGTAGGGGATATCGCGCATGGTAGCCACCGCCCGTATTTCCTTAATAGCTATGCTGGCGTTGGTATCGGCCAGGTCTATCCGTAAAAACCGGAAACCTTCGCGGCCGACTTCCTGCGAGCCGAGGCCGGGAATCTGCACCATAAAATCGCGCAGGGAATGGTGATTGGTAGCGCCACCTTCCTTACCGGTGGTACCGTCGCCAATTACGTAGCTCATGGTTTCACTTACCGATTCGCCAAACCGCAGCCTTACTTTCGGGGTAACCCGGTTACTCTGGCTTAAGGTAATCTGTATGCCACCTTGTATTTCCTTTCCAAAATCAAGCACCAGGCCCGATACAGTGCTGCCCTTGTTAATGATCTTGCAAACGGTACGGTTCTCCATAAAAGTTTGCCCAATGCCTTGCTGTAATAACAATTGCGGATTAGTTATGAGCTTGCCGCTGCTGTCGCTCATCCAAACTATGCGTTGCGGCGTGATATAATAGCGGGTTAACTCATCTTTTTTGACCGTTTTGTTAATTTCCGGGCCAAAAACTGCCGGAAGTTGAGCAAAAATGGTCTGGTTTGTGGTTATCAGGGCAATAATTGCAGATAAAAACAATTTAAGATTGACTTTTAGTGGCATGGTACGGGTTTATTGGCTCTATCAAATATATTATTTTAAGCCGCCCGCCGCAAGCCAAATAAACATCCTGTTTGGGAGAAAATTTAAAAATTGTTGCGAAATAAATTTTCGTTCATTTTTTAATATTTATATAAAAAAGTGAATGTTTTTATGAATTTTTAGTGTGATTTATATAAATTAGCACAAAAATTATAAAAATTAAATAAAAAAACTTTAGATTAGCATCGTTTAACTGGTAAATTGAATTATACATCACTAAATATTAAGCAAAACATAAATCTCGATTAAAAAAATGGCAAAATTAGAGTACATCTGGCTGGATGGCTACAAACCAACACAAAGCCTGCGTAGTAAAACAAAAATTGAAAAGGATTTTAGTGGCAAATTAGAAGATTGCCCTAACTGGAGTTTTGATGGTTCATCAACTGAGCAGGCTCCCGGTGGTTCATCAGATTGTATATTAAAACCAGTTTTTATTTGTCCTGACCCGCAAAGAAAAGACGGCTACCTGGTAATGTGCGAAGTATTGGATTCAAAAGGTGTACCACACGAATCTAATGGCCGTGCCCTTATCCAGGATGATGATAACGATTTTTGGTTTGGTTTTGAGCAGGAATATTTCCTGTGGGATCCAAAAACAGATAAACCATTAGGCTTCCCGCAAGGTGGTTATCCAGGTCCGCAAGGCCCGTACTATTGTTCAGTAGGTGCTAACAACGCATTTGGCCGCGAGATAATTGAAGAGCATTTAGACGTATGTTTGGAAGCAGGCTTAAACGTTGAAGGTATTAACGCTGAGGTTGCTGCAGGCCAGTGGGAGTTCCAGATCTTCTCTAAAGGTGCTAAAGATGCAGGCGATCAAATTTGGGTAGCCCGTTATTTATTAGAGCGTATTGGCGAAAGCTACGGCGTATCTATCAACTGGCATTGTAAACCATTAGGTACATTAGACTGGAATGGTTCAGGCATGCACGCTAACTTCTCTAACTCAACTTTACGTACTGCTAACAGCAAAGAAACCTTCACTAAAATATGCGAAGCTTTCCGTCCGGCGGTTGCTGAGTGTGTGGCTGTATACGGTGCACATAACGAGTTGCGTTTAACAGGTAAACACGAAACAGCTTCTATCAACGATTTTAGCTATGGTGTATCAGATCGTGGTGCTTCTATCCGTATCCCGCTTTACACTGTAGACCACAACTGGAGTGGTTATTTGGAAGACCGTCGCCCTAACTCGGCTGCCGATCCGTACAAAGTAGCTGCAGTTATTATCAAAACTGTAAAATCAGCAAAATTGTAATATAGTTAAATACAGATACTAAAGCCTTGCCGATACCTCGGTGAGGCTTTTTTATTGATACCTGCCCGATACAATTTTCGGATAACCAACTATTGCCCGGTTATACAGGTATACCCAGCAATTGATAACCCCCAATGCTGTTTCGACGGGCACTAATTCCCGCACAAATAAATTAGGCTGTTCTTCATTTTTGCCGTAGCCTTCGTATTCGTCAATAGTTTGTAATACTGACGGATCATCATTTAATAAAATAATGTTCCCATAAACGCGGTTTGTAATGCCGGGTTTGTGTACCGCACCGGGATATTCATCCATATCATATAATAATCCGCTAAAGCTGCCCGGAGAAATGTAAGTGCTGTTTTTCTTCAGGTAAGCGCCAAAGTCGTTATCTGCGCTTAATAAAGTGCCATAAATAAACATGTGCCTGCAAGCGTTTTTAATTGCCATTTTTATGGTTTACACTTTTTGATGTATTAAGCGAGTTAATATGCTGATTATTAACTATTTGTATAAAATAAACACCCTGATTTTGTAAACCATGTAAACCATGATTTTGGCATTTATCCCGCATGAATAAGGCCTGGCACACGAAACATTGCACCTTTATTTTTATCTTGCCTATTCAAACTGTGAATATACCTATACATATGGATACCCAACAAATTACAGCTTACCTAAAGGATAAGGATATCAAAAAAATAAAGTTTGCCTTTGCCGATATTGATGGCGTACTGCGTGGTAAGCTTATTAATAGCGATAAGTTTTTAGACGGACTAAAAGATGGTTATGGGTTTTGCGATGTGGTTTTTGGCTGGGATAGCAGCGATGCCTGTTATGATAATGTAGCCATTACCGGGTGGCATTCAGGGTATCCGGATAAGTACTGTCGTATTGATTTATCTACCTTAAGGAATATTCCATGGCAAAACGATCAGACATTTTTCCTGGCCGATTTTATCCAGGCTGATGGGAGCAGCGTTCCAGCGTGCCCGCGTAGTTTGTTAAAACGCATTGCTGCCGATTGCGAAAGCATGGGCTATCATCCTGAATTTGCACAGGAATTTGAATGGTTCAATTTTAATGAGACGCCGCAGGGCCTGCAGGATAAGGAGTTTACTAAACTGCAAACTATCAGCACAGGCATGTTCGGTTATTCTATCTTAAGGCCATCGCAACATAGCGGGTTTTATTACGATCTGTTTAACCTGCTGGGTGAATTTGGCGTACCGCTGGAAGGGCTGCATACCGAGACCGGCCCGGGCGTATATGAGGCCGCTATTGAACATGACCATGTACTGGCATCAGCCGATAAGGCCGCACTGTTTAAAACAGCCGTGAAGGAGATTGCATCAAAGTACGGTATTATGGCCAGCTTCATGGCCAAATGGAATGCCGACCTGCCGGGTTGTAGCGGCCATATCCACCAAAGCTTATGGAATAAAGATAAAACTGAAAACCTGTTTCACAGCGCAAGCGATACAAACAAAATGAGCGATTTGCATAAGCATTACCTGGCGGGACAATTGCATTGTTTGCCGCACGTATTGCCTATGTATGCGCCAACCGTTAATAGTTATAAGCGTTTAGTGGAAGGGGCATGGGCGCCTACCACCATCACTTGGGGACTGGATAACCGGACTACAGCTATCCGCATTATTAATGATACGGCTAAACACACCCGGTTAGAAACCCGCATCCCCGGATCGGATACTAACCCTTACCTGGCTATGTCAGCTGCACTGGCATCGGGGTTATATGGAATTAAACATAAACTGGAGTTAACCATACCGCCAACTGTTGGTAATGGTTATCAGAATAAAACAAACGGGGTATTAGCCAACAATTTGGAAAAAGCCGCGATAGATATGCAGCAATCAGTCATTGCCAAAGAACTGTTTGGTGATGATTTTGTGCAGCATTTTACCAATACCCGCTTATGGGAATGGCGCCAGTTTAGCAAACAAGTAACCAACTGGGAATTGAAGAGGTATTTTGAGATTATATAAGTCAGAACCGGTCATATGCACTCCTGTTAATCATGGTTCAGATGAGTATATTAAAAAAAATCCTGTAATCTTGTAAATCCGTTAATCGCGGTTCAGACGAATGGACTACAATATTATTATAAAAAAGGCCTGGGAAGGCTACGATGCATCCAAAACTATAAAGAGTATAGATGATATCAGTGCTATGGTATCAACTAATCATGTATTCCGGATAACATTCGATGATGATGATATTATTATTGCCAAACTATCGAATTTTGGGAAGTACGAGTATTTTAAGGAAGATCATCGCATTATACATAGTTTATCAAATAATCTGCTTTACCCGTTTGAGAATCTTTTGGCTAAGTCGCTGCTGAAAAACAACAGGGTTTATATCTATAAACACAAACAAGGCGGCGAGGATGCCTGGGTGGTTTTTTACAACCCAACAAGGATTTTAAACAGGTTGCCCCGGCGATTGTCTGAAGACCATATCAGACGTTTTGGTCAGCAGATTGGTAAATTTCACAAGGCTTGCGCTAAGCTAAGGCATGTACTGCCAAAGTCATCAAAAACCTTACGTACCGATATTAATGCCCTGTTGCAACAAATTGAGCAGGACGAAACCAGCGTAGGCACACGTATGCAGGCCGATTTTTTAAAGTACCATTGCGATCAGTTCCTAAAAAACCGGTCGAAGTATAATGTGAATACTTTCGAAATCATCCCTGTGTTTATAGATTGGAATATCGGTAATTTTTCGGTGACTGATAAGCTGGAATTGTATTCCCGCTGGGATTATGACTGGTTTAGGATGAGCTACCGCATGCTGGATTTTTATTTTTTCAGCAGGGTTGTATCTGATGTTGGCGACCGGACTGTATTTAGCTATGGTATTAATACCATGAACGAGCCGCGTTTTATCCTGTTCCTGCAGGAATATCATAAAGTAAATCCAATTAAAGCGGACGAGTTGCGCTTTTTAAAAGAAGTTTATCGATTTTTTATCCTAAATTATGTGATTAAAGACGGGCAATATTTTTTTAACGAACAATATGCCCAGAAACTGCGATCCGAAGCCTTTGATATTTATCTGCCATCGGTTGAAAGGGATTTTAATGCAGATATATTGATAGACGCTTTAAAAATAAAATAACCATGCATACCCGCGATTTCAGGTGGATAGTTGATCAGTACGACATTATATTTCTTGATGCGTTTGGTGTAATAAAGAATTATAAAGGTTTGGTGCCGGGGATTGAAAACACATTTGCCTATCTCGAATCTCAAAATAAGGAATACTATATTGTTACCAATGATGCCTCCCGTAGTCCATTTCAATTAGCTGAATCGTACCACAAAAAAGGATTAACCGCAATTACCCAAGATAGGATCATATCATCGGGGATGCTGGCTAAAGAATACCTGGATTTGAAAGTACCCGAAGGGATTGTAGCGTATTTAGGTACGCCCGATTCTGCACATTATATAGAAAGCTCGGGGCTGCATACATTACCCGTAAGTGAATTAGATGATGTTAATATCAACGAAGTAAGCGCACTGGTGTTTCTGGATGATGAAGGGTTTGATTGGTTTAACGATCTGAATAAATGTGTAAACCTGCTGCGTAAACGTAATATCCCGGCTATTGTTGCTAATACCGATAGGGCATACCCGCTAAATTTACATGACGTATCGATAGCTATTGGCGGCTTAGCAAATATGGTAGAAAGCATTGTAGGCAAGAAATTTATACGCTTTGGCAAACCCGATTCGCAGATGTTCATGTTTGCTTATGATTTGATACGGGACAGACGATCTATCGATAAAAAAGATATTGTAATGGTAGGAGACACCCTGCAGACCGATATTATGGGCGGCAATAAGTTTGGACTGGATACGGTACTGGTACTTTCGGGCAATACCCAGGCAATAGATGCCGAAACACGCATTAACGCCACGGGTATTGTACCCACTTATATTAGCGAATCGGCTGTAATAGAATAATTAAAAGCGCCGTCCTAAAATGATCTTTATGATCCCCCGGTCCCCGCTGTCGGTTAATCCCCAGCCATAGCCCGCATTAAATTCCCAGTTGGCGCTAAAATTTAAATCGGTAGCTATATATAAAGCATGTTCCTGCTGCTGGATAGGTGAGTAGTGAAAAAACCGGCCGGTAGCACCGTAATATTCAAACCCCAGGGCTACAACTTTGGTAATATCATAGCTGGCTTTAAGGTTGGGTTCAAAAACAAATCCTATGTCAGCATCTTCACCTGCAAAGCTTTTCCCCAGCGTTGGGTTGAATGATAGGTAAAGTTTACTCCATTTTTTATCAATTATGGGCCTTATCTCTAAATCAAAAGTACTACCCGCAAATGCCGCTTTTTGAAACCCAAATTCAGTAGAAATACTTACACCAACAGGCCAATGCCAGGCATCGGGTGCGGCTACGCGGGGTCTTAAATGTGAACCAACATAGCCGGTCCGCCCATCACTACCAACCGAATTGAAAAAATAGAACCCTGTTTCGAACCAGGTTGTCCATCCATGAGTAATTTCAATAGTTTCATGAAAAACATGATTGGTCGGCAATATCCCCCCGGCTGCAAACTTACTACCATTTGAAGTATAGTTGCTATGCAATTCAAGCATGGTGTGGCCTTTTTCAACTGTTTCCGAGCCATAAACTTGTATTTCGTAATTGTCCTGGGCTTTAACAACTAAAGTAAAAAGTAAAAATAAAATAATGATTTGTAAAGGTTTGGCCATGTTTTACTAATGAAGTATAATATTGATTTAAAAGTAATTATTAAAAACAAGCGGGATAGTTTGTAAGGAAAATTTTGCAAACGGGTAAAAGCGCATGAAAAAAATATGCCGTCAAGGAAACCAAATAGTAATATTTATCGTTATAGGAGTGTGATAAGGTTTAGGTTGGTTACAACTTGAGGAAGTTGTAACCGAATCCCCTGCCGCCAGGCAGGGGATTTTTTTATGATTTTTGTGGTCAACAAGGTTTTATTTGGTACCTTTATCACTGCTGAAATTGTAAGTAATTTTACAAACCTATTTACTTACAACGCATTATTAGCCTAAGAGATTGGAAAAACCCCGCCAAATTTATTAGGTAATAAATAATTGATTATTAAACGATTGTAATTTATTTTAACTATGTATTAATTTTTTTTCTTAGTATTTTTTTGAAACAAACCAATATTTAACCATCTTACAACGTTAATTAATAATACTCCCACTAAAACTAATTGAATTATAAACTGATTTATGGCAGCTAAAAAAAAGTCTGATTTTATCCACGCACAATACTCTGAACCACATAAAACCCGTACCAAACAAATTTTAAAGGAATACCCGCACCTGCGTAATCTGATAGGAAAAAACCCCTATACGATATTCGCGATATTGGGTTTGGTAGCATTCCAAATAATTGCTGCCTGGCTGGTATCGGCACAATCGTGGTGGGTGGTATTTGCCGTAGCTTACTTTTTAGGCGCCTTTGCAGATCATTCGTTGTTTGTAATGATACACGAATGTACGCATCAGTTATTATTTAAAAAACGATCGTTAAATCGCTGGGCCAGTATGATAGCTAACTTGCCACAAATATTCCCAAGTGCTATATCATTTGAGCATTTTCATTTGAAGCATCATTCTTTCCAGGGTGTACATGAACTGGATGCCGATTTGCCAAGCAAATGGGAAGCAAAACTGATCAATAACAACTTTTTTGGTAAAGCAATATGGTTGTTATTTTTTCCTTTATTTCAATTCTTTCGCTTATCGCGCCTGAAAGAGATCAAAAGTGTTGATGGCTGGGTTGTTACCAACTTTTTTATACAGGTTGCTTTTACCGCTGTAATGTGGTATTTCTTTGGCTGGCATGGCGTAGCTTACTTGTTATTAAGCTTCTCTTTCTCTGTTGGTTTGCATCCGCTGGGTGCACGTTGGGTACAGGAGCACTATTTAACACATAACGAAGAGCAGGAAACCTATAGCTATTACGGTGTATTAAATACCGTATCGTTTAACGTAGGTTATCATAACGAGCATCACGATTTTCCATCTATCCCATGGAATAAATTGCCCGAAATAAAATCGACCGCGCCAAATTATTACGATAATCTGCTTTATCATAAATCATGGACAAAGCTTTGGCTGCGCTTTTTGTTTGATAGGGAAATCTCATTATTCAACCGTATCTTAAGGAAGGACAGGGGCTCCATATCGGCATCCCAGCCCTATAACGGCTTACCACAATAAACTATTTATTATATCTTTGGCATATCACTAATTTGATATGCCAACCAAATCATATTTATCATTTGCAGGGTTTGTAGTGCTGATTGCTGCAACCTATTGCCCATTATTGCGGCCGTTTGGGCTGCGTAGTTTTGATCTGTATCAGCTAAATCAACCTTACGGGCTATTATTATTACTAATAGGCGTTATTGGTATTTTAGGGATTATATTACGTCAGCGGGCTATTGTTAGGTTGTGCGCATGGTTTGCGCTTATATTGGTAATTGTGTTATACATTGCCGCGCTATTTAAAATTCATCATTTTTTTGGTTTTATTCCTTTCAAATCAATTGTTGGGTTCCTTACCCGGCAAATTAGGTTTAAATGGGGGTGGTTCCTGTTGTTTGGCGGGCCAATATTAGCTATTATAGGCGTGTTTACAACTAAAAGGAGTGCGGTGCCCCCGGTCAACAAAGAAAAGTAAGGCATACTTGATAGCCTAAGTATAAAAACTTAATTTGCTTAAATGTGTTGC
This sequence comes from Mucilaginibacter boryungensis, assembly GCF_015221995.1. NCBI lineage: Bacteria > Pseudomonadati > Bacteroidota > Sphingobacteriia > Sphingobacteriales > Sphingobacteriaceae > Mucilaginibacter > Mucilaginibacter boryungensis. Next base: position 2,299,410 of record NZ_JADFFM010000001.1, on the reverse strand, counting down.
TTCGTCGTAAATAGTTTAAAAACTAAATCATTGTAAATGCTTAAATTCTCTTTCCGGAACCAGGTATTACTGGGCTTTATAATTTCGTTGATATTAGTATTCGGGGTGTTTTATTTCTCTTATAATAGTATCGATCAATTAAAGGACGACCAAAGCCGGGTGTCGCATACCGAAGCTGTTATACAAACGGCCAATAAAGTACAGTTGCTTTTGCTTGATGGAGAAACAGGTCAGCGCGGTTATATTGCTACTTCCCGCGAAAACTTTCTGGATCCTTACACCAAGTCAATTTTCCAGGTATCTGATGCTATACAAACATTGGCCAACATGGTGAATGATAGTCCTGCACAGAAAGCTAATGTCGACTCTCTTAATAAATATGCCTTATTAAAAAAATCAGAATTAGCAGCAATAATTGACGATGCCCGTAGTAAGAGTTTTGATGATGCCCGAACAAGGATGCAGGATGGCCGTGGTAAAGTTTATATGGATAAGGCCAGGTACTTTGTTGGTAAAATTGTTAATGAGGAAACGCGTTTACTAAACATCCGAAAAGCGTCGACAGATAGCGCAGCCAAACAGGCAATATCAGCAATTTTTGCAGGCGGTCTTATTGTTATATGTGTAGTATTGCTACTATTCTTTTATATACAAAAAACATTTGCGCAACAGAAAAAGGCCGAAGAAGAAATACGGGTAACCAATATTGAACTGGAAAAAGTTTTAGCCGAAAACGAAGCTAAAAACTGGTTATTAACAGGTACCGGTTTATTAAATGAAAGAATGCAGGGCCAGCAAAGCGAAAAAGAACTATCGCAGAGCGTATTATCTGAAATTTGTAAATATACTAACGCTATTTCTGGTACCCTTTATTTGTTTGATGAACCAACAGAATCGCTGGATTTATACGCCTATTATGCGTTCCATGATTTAGGGCTGATCAAGAAAAAGATAAAACTATCAGAAGGATGGCTTGGACAGGTAGCTAAAGATCAAAAAGCAACTGTAATTAAAGGTACGTTAAACGATAAGTTAGAACTGGAAACCTCAATTATCAGCCAGGAATTGGTGGAGATTATGATCGTACCATTCTTTTTTGATAAAAAATTGAAAGGGGTAATTGAAGTTGCTTATCAAAACCAGATATCAACAAATATACACGACTATATTATAGCCACTGCTAACGATGTAGGTATTGCCATAAATACAGCGCAGGCGCGTACTATAATGCACGACTTGTTTGAAGAGACCCAGCAGCAAGCCGAGGAATTGGAAGCACAGCAAGAAGAAATGCGTGTTACAAATGAAGAGTTGCTTAACAAAACAGAAATGCTTCAGGCTTCGGAAGAAGAGTTGCGGGTACAGCAGGAGGAGCTACGTACAATCAACGCCGAATTAGAAGAAAAAGCCAGCCTGTTAGAAGAAAAGAACCAGGCCATTGAGGAGGCGCGCGCGTCAATAAACCTTAAGGTACAGGAATTGGAAGCCACCGGTAAATATAAATCGGAATTTTTGGCCAACATGAGCCATGAACTGCGCACGCCATTGAACAGTATTTTAGTGCTGGCAAGGATATTGAAGGATAATAAAGGCGATAACCTATCAGAGGATCAGATAAAGTACGCCAGTGTGATATTTAATGCCGGTAATGATTTGCTTACGCTCATTAATGACATTCTCGACCTGTCAAAAATAGAATCGGGCAAGCTGGAAATGATGAATGACCAGGTTGAAGTAAAAGGCATATTGCACGATATGGAATTGCTTTTTGCTGAAGTGGCTGCCAATAAGAAGATCACCTTTAAATCCACAATCACTAAAGATATACCCGATCGTATCTATACAGATAAAATGCGGGTGGAACAGGTAATAAAAAATATGCTGTCGAACGCGTTTAAATTTACGCCTGAAAACGGTTCGATATTTATTAATGTTACACCGGGCGAAGCGCCCAAAACAATTAGCTTTACTATTAAAGATACCGGTATAGGTATCCATCCCGAAAAGCAAAGGCTGATATTTGAAGCATTCCAGCAAGCAGATGGTTCAACAAGCCGCAAATACGGTGGGACAGGTTTGGGCCTATCCATCAGCCGGGAGTTAGCTAATTTATTGGGCGGACGGATAAGCGTGAAAAGCGAACAGGGTAAAGGCAGTGAATTTACGCTTACCATCCCGTTTGAGGCTGCTGAAAATTTAAACCAGGAAGATTTTGTACAAACAGCCGAAACATTTAAACCTGTTAAGGAATTTTTAAAACCCGCCGACCAGATAGCGCGCAAAGATCCCAAAAAAGAAGCCCTGGTAGTAATTGTTGAAGACGACAAAAACTTTGCCGATATATTAAAAGATTATGCCCGCGACCATGGTTATAAAGCTATAGTTATAAATGAGGGCACTCATGCTTTTGAGACTATTAAAGAGAGCCAGCCCGATGCGGTAATATTGGATATTATGCTGCCTGGTAAAGACGGGTGGCAGATATTGAAAGAGTTGAAAAACTCGCCGGAAACAGCAGGTGTGCCTGTGCATTTAATGTCAGCAGGCGAAGCCGCGGCTAACCGTGTCCGTAAAGAGGGCGCTATCAGCTTTATGAAAAAGCCGATAGATACAGCCACACTGGACAAGTTATTTAATGAAATGGTTACACAAAGCGGTGTAGCGTTTAAACAGATATTGTTGGTAGAGGACCATGAAGCACAAAGTGAAGCTTTGCGTGAAATGATGGAAAAACAGGGTATAGCTGTTGACCAGGCTTTTGATGGCGCATCGGCATTTGATATGTTACAACAGAATGATTACCAGTGCGTAATATTGGATTTGAATCTGCCGGATATATCAGGGCTTGACTTGCTGGACAAAATTAAGGGTATAGAAAAATTCAGCAGTTTGCCGGTTATTGTAAACACGGCTATGGAATTGGATAAAACTTCGGTTAACCGGTTAATGCAGTATGCCAACGCCATGGTTGTAAAAACCAGCAAGTCATCGGATAGGTTAATTGACGAGGTGAACCTTTTTTTGCATAAAATCCGTACTTCATCGTCAACACCAGCTTCAGGCGCAAAAACAAACCCTGTCTCAAAAGGCAAGGAAATGTTAAAAGGGAAAAAAGTATTGGTGGTTGATGATGATATGCGCAATATTTTTGCGCTGACCAGTGCATTGCAAACCTACGATCTGCAAGTTGAAATTGCTAACGACGGCGAAGAAGCAATAGCTAAACTGGAAAAAATTGGAGACATTGATATTGTGCTGATGGATATTATGATGCCTAAAATGGACGGCTATGAAGCAACACGGCATATACGTAAACAAAACAAATGGGCCAAGTTACCTGTAATAGCACTTACAGCTAAAGCCATGAGAGATGACCGGGAGAAATGTATTGCTGCCGGTGCGAGCGATTATATCACTAAACCGGTAGATATAGACAGGCTTATTTCATTAATGCAGCTTTGGCTGGAAAAATAACCATGGATGAAACTTCGGCTTACGGCAATATAACAACAGCACAACTGCATGAACTGATAGACCTGATAAAAAAGGTTCATGGGTTCGATTTTTCTGAATATACAAAGGCTTCATTAAAGCGAAGGCTGGCCCGTATTATGCAGTTTAAAAAAATGTCGTTTTATGATCTAAAACACCTGCTGGTAAACGACCAGCAAATCTTCCAGGAGTTTTTAGAGGAAATTACAGTGAACGTTACAGAAATGTTTCGTGATCCATTGTTCTATAAAGCGTTGCATAACCAGGTGCTGCCTTATCTTTCATCCTATCAGCATATTAAAATATGGAGTGCGGGCTGCTCATCAGGCGAAGAAGTTTATTCGTTAGCTATATTATTAAAGGAAGCCAACCTGCGCAATAAATCATTTATTTACGGCACTGATATTAATACCGAGATGCTTAAGGAGGCCCGCATGGGGATCTATAGTCTGCGTAAAATAAAAAGCTATACTGAAAATTACCAGTATACTGGTTTGCCAGGTACGCTTACCGATCATTTTACGATAATGTATGATGCTGCCAGCATACATAGCGAGATAAAACAGAATACTTTATTTTCAGTACATAATTTAATATCCGATACTGTTTTTAATGAGTTTCAGATGATAAGTTGCCGCAATGTTTTTATTTACTTTGAATCGGGATTACAGGAAAAAATATTGGAGTTGTTCTACAAAAGTCTTTGCCCGTTAGGGTTTTTATGTTTAGGCAGTAAAGAGGCTATCCGGTCTGATTTTTTTAGGAGAAGGTTCAAAGTGATCAATCAAAAAGAAAACATATATCAAAAAATTGGCGCTTAATAACGACATACTTCAGCGGTGGCACAATTCGGCGATTGTGCTGATTGGCGGCTCGGCCGGATCATTCAAACTTATATTTCGCGCTGTAAAAAACTTCCCGATAGCATTGGATAAGGCCGTAATTATTGTAATACATCGCAAAAAGAATTTTTTCAGCGAAATAGAAAAACTCTTTGCTGAAAATAGCCGTATGTCCTTGCGTGAAATAGCGGATAAGGATGTGATTGAAAAGAACACCATTTACATTGCGCCGGCCAACTATCATAGTTTAATTGAAAAAGAGAAAACGTTTAGTCTGGATGTATCAGAAGCTGTTTGGTATTCAAAGCCATCAATTGATGTAACATTTGAGAGTGCTGCCGATGTTTACGGGCCAAACTGTACCGCCATCCTACTTTCAGGTGCTAACCAGGATGGCGCAGCGGGGTTACTAAAGCTAAAAAATGCGGGTGCGTTAACTATTGTACAAAACCCGGACGAGGCAGAAATGTCGGAAATGCCTTTAGCTGCTATACAAACAGGCGCGGCAACGTATACCTTATCCAATAATGATATATTTGAACTATTACAAACATAATTCCGTATTAATACAAAAACCTCACAATAAAGGTATCTGCAAATGACCCCTGTAAATATTTTAGTTGTGGATGATCGGGAAGAAAACATAATTGCCCTTGAGGCTTTGTTGAACCGTTATGACATCCGCATATTCTCAACCACCTCGCCCAACGAAGCTTTAAAAATTGCATGGGAGAACCAGATAGCTATAGCGCTTGTTGATGTTCAAATGCCCGAAATGGATGGCTTTGAACTGGTAGAAATGTTAAAAGCTAACCCTAAAACCAAAGATATATTAGTAATTTTTGTTACGGCTATATCTAAGGAAGCAAGGTATGCTGTTAAAGGTTTTGGCGCCGGTGCCGTCGATTATCTGTATAAACCACTCGATCCGTACATTACATCGGCCAAAGTAGATGCATTTATCCAATTAGCGCGCAGTCAGGCCGAAATAAAGGAAAAGAATATTGAGTTGCAGAACTACGCGGTAGTGGTGAAAAACTCCGCTGATATTATTTGCGTTGTCGATGCCCAAACATTGCGCATATCAACCATTAATCCTGCCATTGAAAAAATAATGGGTTTTAAACCCGAGGAGGTAGTTGGGCATAGTATTGTAGACTTTGCTATAGAAGACGATAAAAGTCAATTCAGGAAAAAACTGGGTACGATTATTAAAGACAACTTACAATTTGCAATAGCCGAGTACAGGTTTGAAACTTTTGACAAACGTATAATTTGGGCCGAGTGCCGCATGTCCTACCGAAATAAGACCATCTTTTTAAACATCAGCGATATTTCACCACAAAAAAGCTTCCAGGAACAGTTGATCAAATCAAAAGAAGCGGCTGAATACGGTAAAAAAGTAAAAGAAACATTTTTAGCTAACATGAGCCATGAATTGCGCACACCCGTAAATGGCATAATTGGCTTAACAAATATGCTTCGTAAAACAATGGTTAATGAACAGCAAATAGGCATGCTGGACTTGTTGGAAACCTCGTCTCAATCATTGCTGGCAGTTATTAATGATGTTTTGGATATCTCTAAAATTGAAGCTGGCAAGTTTAACATTGTCCGGACTGCAAATGATTTGCATAGGGTAGTTAAGTCAGTTTATGATCTATTGAAATTTAAAGCAGACGAACAAAACATCGAGTTTATACTTGATATAGCCGCTGATGTACCTCAATATATGATATTTGATTCACTTCGGCTGAATCAAATACTGATGAACTTATTAAGCAATGCTATTAAATTTACCGATAGGGGGCATGTAAAGCTTAAGATAGTAGTGGTGCAGAAGCACGCTGCCAAAGTGAAACTAAAATTTAGTGTAGAAGATACTGGTATTGGAATACCTTCGGACAGGATAGCCAAAATATTTGAATCGTTTGAACAAGCTGAAAATGATACAACAGCAAAATATGGCGGCACCGGCTTAGGGTTAACCATTGTAAAGCGGCTGATTGAATTAAAAGGCGGCGAGTTGACAGTGAGCAGCCAGGTGGGCAAAGGCAGTGTATTTAGTTTTACTAACTGGTACGAGATTGCCGAACCACTCATTGAAAAATTTGCAATACGGGACAATAATACGGCACTGGCGCCATTTGAATATGAAGTATCGGTATTGGTAGCCGAAGATAACATGGTGAACCAGTTTATGTTATCGAAAATATTGAAAGAATGGAACGTAAATGTTGATATGGTAGATAACGGACGTAAGGCGCTGGAAAAGTTAAAAGAAAACGATTATCACATTATACTGATGGACACCCATATGCCCGAAATGAGTGGCTACCAAACCGCTAAAATCATCAGGGTAGATTTTGAGGAACCTAAACGTAGTGTGCCCATTATTTCCTTGTCGGCTGCATCTTATGATCATGAACAACAACAAGCCATATCGGCAGGTATGAATGATGTGCTCGCCAAACCATTTTTACCGTACGAATTACATGAAAAGATACAGAAGCTGTTGAATTTAAAAATGATGGAATAACTAAAATAAACGTGTTTGCCCTATGCCCATTATCCGGGCTTCCAGTTCAAGCAAATATTGCTTGCGCCATAAACCACCTGCATACCCGGTAAGGCTACCATCCGACCCGATGACACGGTGACATGGAACCACTATCCACATATTGTTTTTGCCATTGGCCGATGCAATAGCGCGGATAGCCAGCGGGTTATTCATTCGTTTTGATAACTGCGCGTAACTGATACTTTCTCCGTAACCAATATTTGATAAGTTTTTCCAAACTTCCTGTTGAAATTCAGTGCCTTTTTGCTGGAAGGGAAAATCGAAAACCTTACGCTCGCCGGCAAAATATTCATCTAATTGCTTAGCCGCTAAAATTGACATGACCGAAAATCCTGTAGCATCCTCTCCAATACTTTCTGCAACGGTTAATGACAGGATGTGATCGCCCTCATCTTCAATACGGGCGAAACCAATAGGGGTAGGGTGATAGATAACGGCCATGTGATAAAGATAGTGATTAGTTAATTTGGGGTTAACGATTAGAGATTATAAAACAAGTTTAAGCAGATTATTTAAAAAACCAATCACTAACCTGTAATTAACTAATCGATAATCGCTAAATAGTTACATTTGCAAAATGTTTAAGCAAACCCGTTATCTGTTACAAAAGGAAATACTTATAGAATGGCGGGCCAAGTACGCCTTCAATAGTGTACTGTTGTATGTAATATCAACTGTTTTTGTATGCTATATAGCGTTCAGATTAAGCCCAGGGTTTAAAGAAAGCCCGGGGTACCCTATTGTATGGAATGTGCTGTTTTGGATAATTATGCTATTTGCTGCAGTAAATGCCATTGCCAAAAGCTTCATGACCGAGAACAAAGGCCGTATGCTGTATTATTATTCCATAACCGATGCAAGGGCTATCATCCTTTCAAAAATTATTTATAACGGTTTATTAATGTTGGTATTAAGCGCGCTGACCTTGCTGGTATACATGCTGTTCTTTAATAATAGTGTTGCTAACCCGGTTTATTATTTCATAGCGGTTTTTTTAGGCAGTATAAGCTTCTCAACGGTGTTTACCATGGTATCGGCCATTGCTTCAAAAGCAGGCAATAGCAGCGGCTTAATGGCGGTATTAAGTTTCCCGGTTATTATCCCCGTAATACTGGTGCTTATCACTTTAAGTAAAAACGCTATGGATGGTATTGATAATCGCTACAATTACCAGCACATTATTACATTGCTGGGTATTAATGTTATTGTAATAGCCACCTCCTTGTTACTGTTTCCATACCTGTGGCGCGACTAATTGAAATACTTAATGAAGAAATAATTAAGATTTTGCCAAAATAATTGTTACAAATACCAGCACACCAAAATTACCCCTATTTTTAATCATGCGTTTTTGTTTGCCCCTGTTGTTTTTATTGCTTCCGTTTGCTTTGTTAGCCCAAACGGGATCTATCACAGGTAAAGTAGCCCGGTTAGATACTAAAACTGCTTTGGGCAAGGCCAGCGTGTTTTTAAGTAATTCATCATACGGCACTATCAGTAATGATGATGGCACATTTACGCTTAATGGTTTGAAACCAGGCCAGTATCAACTGGTTGTAACGATGGTCGGGTTCGAGGATTTTAATCAAACGGTTATGATTCCCCGCGATCCGAAAGAACCAATAAAGGTAAACGCCGAATTAATGCCTAAAGTGACCGAGCTGCACGAGGTGGTTATTACCGATCCGGCAAACTGGAAGCAGAATTATGAAAAGTTTGTAAAGCTGTTTCTTGGCGAATCCAATAACGCTAAGAAATGTAAGATACTTAACCCGCACGAGATATCCCTGGTTTACCGGAAATCAAAACAAACACTGGAAGGTTGGTCTAACGATTTTATTGAGATAGAAAACCGGGCTTTGGGTTACAAGGTGAAGTTTATGCTGAAATCATTTAGCTATGATGAGATAAACAACATTATATCCTGGGAGGGAAAGGTATTATATACAGAGATGCCCGGCAGTGCTTCGCAAAAGAAGACGTGGGAAGCTAAACGTAACGATATTTATTATGGATCGAACATGCACTTTTTTCGCTCGGTACAAAATGCTAAAATGAGTGAAGAAGGTTTTGTAACCATGATATTGGTGCGTAAATCTAACCCCGAACGCCCCCCGCAAGAGATTATAGTAAAAAGAATAAAGCAGTGGGAGCGAATAAATACCGATTCGGCTAACCGCTGGAAACAACTATATAACTTACCTAAATACGAGGAATCCTTACAGCGCCAGCCACTAAAGGAAACCGACTTTGCCAGCGCCACTAACCAACCCGGCATATTCGCTATTTCCTTTCCGCAATATTTATATGTAATGTATACGAAGAAGCGGGAAAATATGGATTTTAAAGATATATATCGCCCGCTGGATATGCCCAACTACGAAACAAGTATAATAACGCTATACAAGCCATATGCATTGTTTGATATGAATGGCATTATTGTATCATCGCAAAGTACCCTGTTTGAAGGAACATGGTCTAAAAACAAAATAGCCGAACTACTGCCGGTAGATTATGTGCCGGGCGATATGAAGATAAAGGATGATCATTTGTAGCAAGTTACACAGGTGTGGGCACAGAAAATATGATAGTTATCACAACGTATTGAAACCTGACGCTTTACTCTTGTTTGTTCAGTCTATTCACTAACTTTGCCGCATACAAAAAGTATGAAAATAATATATAAAATGTGGTGGAAAGTGCTGGCAGTTGTGCTGATACTTTATACACTGATAGGTGGGCTGCTTATTCCCGTTCCGGCTAAGTATATTTTGAACGAAACTATCCGCAACCTGTATTTCCATGTACCCATGTGGATGGCCATGTTATCTGTTTTTGTTATATCGGTGTTTTACAGTATTAAATACCTTAGCTCAGGTAAGCAGGAGGATGACCTGGCAGCTGTTGAATGTGTAAATACAGGTATGATGTTTTATGTGCTGGGCTTATTAACCGGTATGCTTTGGGCCAAATATACCTGGGGCGAATACTGGAGCGGTGATCCTAAACAAAACAGCGCGGCCATCGCATTCCTGCTTTATTGTGCATACCTGGTGCTGCGCAACTCTATTGATGAGGAGCAAAAGCGGGCCAAAATTGCGGCTATTTACAACATATTCGCTTTCCCTATAATGATCGTACTACTGTTTGTATTGCCGCGTATGACGGATTCCCTGCACCCGGGGAACGGGGGCAACCCGGGGTTTAATAAATATGACCTGGACAGGAACATGCGCTTTGTATTATACCCTGCATTTATAGGCTGGAGTTTGCTGGGCGTATGGATCGCATCACTACGTTACCGGATGCGTTCAATTGAGTATAAAAAAGAATCTATCTGAACCTTGATATGAAAAAAATCGTATTACTATTATTATTGGCTTTAAACGGCCTTGGGGCATTGGCGCAAACCGATCAGGCTACCATGGCCGACACGTTCCGTAGTTCGGGGAAAATATACGTGGTTATTGCCATTATCGTAATTATCTTCCTCGGATTGGCCATTTATTTATTTTCAATGGACAAAAGGCTAAGAAAAATTGAGAAATTTGAAAAAAAATAATCGGAACAAAAAATAGTCCTATTGTGTTTAAACATCGATTATGACTATTTATTAAAAAGTGTATAAAAAACACCATCCCTAAAACGATTTGCAGATATGGAACTAAATACCGCACTTTTGCACACTTTTTATAACCAATTATTTACTTAATATATTATGGCTAATAATAATAAAGCTGCCATGGAGGATATGCACTTTTTTGCTGATGTGTGCAAAAACTTCGATTATGCAGCCAAATTTACCAATCACGATGCCGGCTTACTGGATCAGATTAAATCATGCAACAGTGTTTACCGCTTCCGTTTCCCAATCCGCAGGGGTAATGGCTTCGAAGTAATTGATGCATGGCGTATCGAGCACTCGCATCACCAATCGCCAACCAAGGGCGGTATCCGCTACAGCGAAATGGTAAACGAGGACGAGGTAATGGCCCTTGCCGCGCTAATGACCTACAAATGCGCCATTGTAAACGTACCGTTTGGTGGTGCTAAAGGTGGTATTAAGATCAACCCTAAAAACTACACTGTACAGGAACTGGAAAACATTACCCGCCGCTACACTGTAGAATTAACCAAGAAGAATTTTATCGGCCCAAGTATTGACGTACCTGCACCCGATTACGGAAGCGGCGAGCGTGAAATGAGCTGGATAGCCGATACCTATGCCACAATGAACCCGGGCCAACTGGATGCAATGGGCGTAGTAACAGGTAAGCCATTGGCGTTACACGGTATTGCTGGCCGCCGCGAGGCTACCGGTCGTGGTGTTGCCATTGCCGCCCGCGAATGTGTAAGCTTTGGCGAGGACATGCAAAAAATTGGCTTAACCGCAGGTTTAGCCGGTAAAAAAGTAATTGTACAAGGCTTGGGTAACGTAGGTTACTATTCGGCAAAATACCTGGCAGAATTTGGGGCTACCATAGTTGGTCTTTGCGAGTTTGAAGGTGCTGTTTATAATGCCAACGGTTTAGATTATGATGCTGTGTTCCAGCACCGTAAAGCTACCGGTTCAATTTTAAACTATCCCGGAGCGCAATCGTTCACCAATTCGGGCGAGGGTTTGGAACAACCTTGCGATATACTGGTACCAGCTGCATTGGAAAACCAGATCACTGTAGATAATATCCGCCGCATTAAAGCTAAAATTATAGTAGAAGGCGCTAACGGCCCTACTACCCCTGAAGCTGAAACCATATTTTATGAAATGGGCGGCCTTATTGTGCCGGATATGTATGCCAACGCAGGCGGTGTAACTGTATCCTACTTCGAGTGGCTGAAAAACCTGTCGCACGTAGCATTTGGCCGTATGAACCGCAGGTTTGAAGAGAACTCAAACTTAAATCTGGTAAACATGGTAGAAGGTATAACTGGTGTTGCCCTAAACGATGTACAGCGTGCTACTATTGTAAAAGGTGCATCGGAGTTAGAACTGGTTAACTCAGGCTTAGAGGACACGATGATCCGTTCTTATCACGAGATAAGGGAGACATTCAGAAACACACCTAAGATTGATACCCTGCGTACTGCAGCTTTTGTTGGTGCAATTAATAAAATAGCGGTATCGTACCAAAACCTTGGTATCTGGCCATAATTAAGTTCGAAGTCTTAAGATTATAGTCTAAAGTTAATGCTATCCCGCTTTGTGGGGTAGCATTTTTTGTTTGCCGGGTTATCTGCCATTAAAATTTGTAATACCAGGCAACGCTTTCAAAAAAACTGCAGTAATAGATAGTGAATGCTCATTTTAAACCCAACTACATAATGAAATCACTATTTAAATTGACAATTTTAGCCGCGATAGTAACGGTGTTATTTTTTGCAATAAGTGTACAAGCCCAAACTATACCCGCTAAAGCCTGGCGACTGGGGTTAGGCATAGAAACCGGGGTACCTACAGGTGTGGCTACCCTGGGCGCTACCTTTACTTTAGGCGGAACGGCCCGATTGCAATATGGCATAAGCAACAATTTTGCACTTACATTAACTACCGGTGGTTATCATTTTTTTCCTAAAAAGAATCCGGTAACCGGTAATAGGTACCAAAGCTATGGCGAGATACCTGTAAAAATAGGCTTTAAGGAGTTTTTTGCAAAAAGCATTTATTTAGGGGGCGAAATTGGTACTGCTTCCGAAAAACTGGAGAGCGGATGGGGCCCAACCCGTTTAGACCTCTCACCGGCGCTTGGTTATGCTAATCAGCATTGGGACTTTGCCGTGCATTACGAGAACTTTAGCCGCCATGGCGAAGACAGCTTTGGTTTAGTTAACCTGCGGGTTGCTTACGGATTTGCTTTATAGAGGTAATTTAAGATATTATGAATGCCATCCCCTTATGGATGGCATTTTTTTGTTTAATAACCTAATCAATAATAATTCTAAATAATAAACATCCCTTGTAATAAACATTATTCCCTTTGCGTTTTGTATTTTTGTAAACTATTGATCTCGTACAAAATTCAACAATGAAAAAAAGTTCAATTTTTGGTTTAGTGGTTATTGCTATTGCTATAGCAGTAATTATAAGCACCTATAAAAGCGCAAGCACTTACGGTTCGTTTAAAGATGCTAAACAAAGCGCAGCCACTTTGCAGGTAGTTGGCCATTTGAATAAGCAAAAAGCTTTATATTACGATGCTACCAAGGATGCCAACTACTTCTCTTTCTTTATGAAAGATAACAAAGGGCAGGAATGTAAAGTAATATTCACAGGCACCAAACCGCAGGACTTTGAACGCTCTGAGCAGGTGGTACTGACCGGCAAAATGGTAGGCAACGAATTTCATGCTTCGAAGATATTGATGAAGTGCCCATCTAAATACACCCAGGATAAACTGGAGACTACAGAATTTACCGCTAAACAGGCCAGCATATAATTATTAATGGATACAGCTTTTAAAGGGGAACACCTTGTGCCGGGCCATTTAGGCCAATTCTTTATCATCCTGGCATTTGGTGCCGCTTTATTATCAACCATCAGCTACTACTTCGCGGCTACCAGTAACGATAAACTGGATAAATCGTGGTTATGGCTGGGCCGTGTGGGCTTCTGGTTAAATACCGTTTCGGTTATAGGTATTGGCAGCTGCCTTTTTTATATTATTTATAATCATCTTTTTGAATATCACTATGCCTGGGCGCATTCATCGCGTACACTGCCGGTTTACTACATTATTTCCAGCTATTGGGAAGGCCAGGAGGGCAGTTTTTGGCTGTGGGGTTTCTGGCAGGCTGTGCTGGGTAACTTGCTGATATGGAAAGCCAAATCGTGGGAGCGCCCGGTAATGACCGTTATTTCTTTATCACAGGTGCTACTTTCATCTATGCTATTAGGGGTAGAGATCTTTGGTACCCGTATAGGTAGTTCGCCATTTATATTGCTCCGTCAGGCTATTGAGGGCCCGATATTTAGTCGCCCGGATTATCTGGGCTATATTAAAGATGGTAATGGTCTGAACCCCTTACTGCAAAACTATTGGATGGTAATACACCCGCCAACATTATTCCTGGGTTTCGCTTCTATGATAGTACCATTTGCTTATGCTGTTGCCGGTTTATGGCAAAAGCGCTATAAAGAATGGGTACAGCCGGCAATATCGTATGCGCTTTTTGCGGTAATGGTATTGGGTACCGGTATCATCATGGGTTCGTTCTGGGCTTATGAATCGTTAAACTTTGGTGGCTTTTGGGCTTGGGACCCGGTAGAGAACGCCTCGGTTATCCCATGGCTTACATTGATAGGCGCGGTGCACGTGCTGATAGTTTATAAAAACACCGGGCACGCATATTTTACGGCCTTATTCCTTACATTGATCAGCTTTGTGCTGGTGCTTTATGCATCATTTTTAACACGTAGCGGTATACTTGGTGAAACTTCGGTACATGCATTTACTGATTTAGGAATGTTTTGGCACTTGGTGGTTGATGTGCTGATTTTCCTGATCATTGTGGTGGTTTTAATTGCAGTTCGCTGGAAAGAATTGCCGATCAGTAAAAAAGAGGAAGAAACTTATTCGCGCGAGTTTTGGATGTTTGTAGGTTCGGTATTCCTGGCCTTATCATGTTTGCAATTAGTGTTTGTAACCTCCATACCTGTTTGGAATGCCATGTTCGATACACACATTGCGCCGCCTAACGATAAGGTGACGCTATATAATATCTTCCAGAGTGCATTTGCGGTTATTATAGCCTTATTTATGGGCTTCACCCAGTTTTTAAAATATAAAAAAACAGAAACCACCCGGTTTTTTATCACTGCGGTAGTCTACCTGGTTTTTGCCGTATTAATTGGCGCATTAATAGTGTATGTAACCGGGATATACAAGTTGCACTTTGTATACGTGTTATTAATGGTGGCGGCTGTATACTCGGTATTATCAAACGCTAAAGTATTATCCGACGCCTTTAAAGGCAAGTTTAAACTGGCCGGCTCGGCAGTGGCGCATATTGGGTTTGGCTTATTGCTTATTGGCGCCTTAATATCTGCCGGTACCAGCAAAGTAGTATCTCAAAACACCACCGGCGAGCAGTATAGCGCCGAATTTGCCAAGGCTAATGATCCGCGCGAGAATATTATGTTATACAAAAACCAACCGGTTAAAATGGGGGAGTATGAGGTAACATATATTGGCGATTCTATAGCTTTGCCGAACCATTACTTTAAAGTTGACTATAAAAAAATTGACGCAAACGGTAAAATAAAAGATGAGTTTATCCTGAAGCCAAACTCGCAGGCTAACCGCAAAATGGGTCTGGTTTCGTCTCCGGATACTAAACACTTTCTTTTCCATGATCTATATACCCACGTAAGTATGGCGCCTATTAAGTACGACGATGAGTTACGCGGACAGGAAGCTGGGCACGAGGGAGAAGCTGATGATGACAAAAACTACGATCCACCAATAGCGCATGAAGTTGCCGTAGGCGATACCATCCGTTTCCGCGAAGGTTATATGGTACTGAAAGGGCTGAATAAAGATGCTCATGTGCAGGATATTAAGCTGAGCGGCAATGATATTGCTGTCGGCGCCGATCTTGAAATTGTATCGCATGGCAAAAGTTATATGGCCGAGCCTATTTTTATGGTGAAAGGCGGTAACGGCTTCGATTTTGCCCGCAAGGTTGATGATGCCGGCCTGAAATTGCGCTTTTCAAAAATAATCCCTGAAAAGAATAAAGTAGAGGTAACTGTTTATCAGCAACCAGAAAGTAAGAAGCCATACATTGTAATGCGTGCTATTCAGTTTCCTTACATTAACTTCTTTTGGTCGGGTACTATTATTATGGTTATAGGGTTCCTGATGTCGATATTCAGGAGAAATAAGGAGTTAAAGACGGTTTAATTATAATATATTTTCCTGTTTCAGATCGCTTGCTAATAAGCTGTCCTGCAATATCAACGTCGCCGAATTTATTTCGGCATCTCACATGCATGGTAAACACTGTGCAACTAGTTGCCATTTATGACGCCGAATAATACGGCACGACAGTGATGTAGT
Source organism: Mucilaginibacter boryungensis (assembly GCF_015221995.1). NCBI lineage: Bacteria > Pseudomonadati > Bacteroidota > Sphingobacteriia > Sphingobacteriales > Sphingobacteriaceae > Mucilaginibacter > Mucilaginibacter boryungensis. The sequence goes on along the minus strand of NZ_JADFFM010000001.1, from coordinate 2,283,439 downwards.
TAAGCGATCCTCTTAATAAGCACCTACTTCTCCCGCAAAAACTCCACTATCCTTGCATTAACCTTGGCGGGCTGTTCAAGATAAGGCAAGTGCCCGGCGTCATCAACCGGGAAAAACTGAACATTTAACACCCTGCGCACCGAATCGCTGAAATTAAAAGGTACCGTTTTGTCTTCGCGGCCCCATATCAGTAAAACAGGCTTATGTTTGGTATTTAATTGCACATTGCTTTCGCGGCCATTATAAGGATAGTTATACATGGTTGATATCAACGAATTGGTGAACCCCTTATATTGCATTTGTACTTTATACTTGGCTACCCAGTCGGGATGTTGTTCGGGATATTTAAAATCGGTCAGCTGACTTTCGGCACGCTCGCGCGGATGTATCGTTTCATAATACCTCACTAAAAATTCGGGTTTATCAGGTTGAAGCGTCTCATATCCGGGATCTATCAAAATTACTTTATCAACCAAATTTGGATAACGGCTGGTAAAATTAGTAGCCAGCATGCCGCCAAAAGAGATACCCGCAATATTTACAGGTGTTTTAATGTGCAGTGCTGATAGTAACTGAATTAACTGATCAAAATAGAATTGATGGTTATAAACACTATCAGGTTTATCAGAGTATCCGCGGCCGTATTGATCGTATCTTAAAACGCGGTAACCATGGTTAACTAAATATTCAAAAGTGACGTCCCAAATGTAATACGGCACACTAAAACCATGTAACAATACAACAACTTTCCCCGTATCGGGGCCTGCCAGTTGGTAATGGGTGGTCCCGGCTTTAAGGCGGATAAAACTGCCCGGGACATTTCTTCTGTCCTTATCGGTTAGCGTCTTTTTTTCAATGTCTCTATAAAAATACAGGCTTCCTAATATGATGGTGGTAATACTAATAAGAAAAATGATGGCTATAAATATCAATCTAAAATATCTCATCACGCGGAAGTTTAGTCATATAAATATATCAGATATATGCCATGTTTTAAACCAATTATACGAAATTTGATTTTTTAATCTATTTATGCGTATCACCCTTATTGGCTCGGGCAATGTGGCTACTCATTTAGGCGCAGCGCTAAAAAATGCCGGGCATTATATTGTGCAGGTTTATAGCCGAAACTTACAGCATGCTGCTTTGCTGGCCTACCATATTAAAGCAGAAGCTATTGATAATTTGCAGCAGATCGATCCTAACACGGATATTTTTATCATCTCGGTGAAGGATGATGCTATAGAAAGCATTGTAAAACATTTGGCACCATTAAATAAGCTGATATTACATACATCAGGGAGTACAGATATTAAAGTATTGTTGCAGTATAGGGCACAAGCAGGGGTGTTTTATCCACTTCAAACATTCAGCCGAAACAAAGAGGTGAATTTTAGAGAAGTGCCTTTGTGTATTGAAGGGGCAAATGCCGGTATTACCCAACAAATAAAAGAACTGGCCCAAACTGTAAGCAATAATGTATACGAGGTAGATTCACTCCAACGGCGTATACTGCATTTAGCCGCCGTGTTTGCCTGTAATTTCCCAAATTATCTATATAGTGTGGCTCAAAATTTATTGGCGCAGCACAATTTGGATTTTGATATGCTTAAACCGCTGATCACCGAAACGGCAGATAAAGTCCAACAACAGCTTCCAACCGATGTGCAGACCGGTCCGGCTGTGCGCAATGATGAATTAACCATGAATAAGCACCTGGAAATGCTGCAGGATCAGCCTTTATTACAGCAGTTATACCAATTACTTAGTCAGGGTATTATCAAAATGGATAAAGGCAGCAACGCCGATAAGTAATTTTATTACTTTTGCCCTGATGAATATTTTTAAAGTTAAAATAAACTTTGAGGAAAAAGGACTGGAGCCAGTAGAACTACCTGCCGCCGAAGGAGAATCTGTATTAGATGTATGCCTGGAGAATGGTATAGAATTACAGCATAACTGTGGCGGCGTATGCGGCTGTAGTACCTGCCATATTTATGTGAACAAGGGCGAAGATAACATACAGGAGATATCGGACAAGGAAGAGGATTTTATAGACCGGGCAGTTAACCCGCGTATAAACTCAAGGTTAGGCTGCCAATGCGTGCTTATTGATGGTGATATTGAAATTACCATACCCGATCAATCACAGTTTTTAGGCCACTAATATATCACAAACACTTACCTCAGGAAAACAATGATACAAGACAAATTCGCGTTACCCATCCACTGGAATGATTATGAAGATATTGCCATGGGGCTTTACGAAAAGTTTGGTGACGATTTTGGCGAGTCGAAAATATACCGCATCCGCTTTACCGATCTGTTAGAGTGGGTGCTTGCATTACCCAACTTTGCCGGTACCCGCGAACAGGCAAACGAAGGTCACCTGGAGCAAATTCAAAGCGCCTGGGTTTACGAGTGGCGCGATAACCAATAGTTTTTTAGTTGCAGTTTAAAGTTGCAAAAGCGCTTAATCTGTGAAATCATTACAACAATCGGTGCAATCCAAATAAGATGAAATCACCTTTATTCGATCAGCTTAAAACCATCACCACCTTCATTTTTGATGTGGATGGTGTGTTGACGGATGGAGCGGTATTTGTGGCAGATAACGGCGATCGTTTCCGTCAATTTAACATTAAGGATGGTTATGCCCTTCAATTAGCGGTTAAATGCGGATATTACGTAGCAGCCATTTCAGGCGCTAATGCCGAAGGCAGCCGCAAACGGCTAAATGATCTTGGTATCCAGGATGTATTTATTGGGTGTAAAGATAAGGTCGCTATCTTCAACGATTATCTTGCAGATCATAATATAGACCCCAAAACGGTATTGTTTATGGGCGATGACATACCCGACCTGAAAGTAATGCAATTAGTAGGTTTGCCTGTTTGCCCAGCTGATGCAGTGGAAGAGATAAAAGCGATAAGCACTTACATTTCATCAATTGCAGGCGGCAAAGGCTGTGCACGCGATGTAATAGAGAAGGTGATGAAAATACAAGCTAAATGGATGAATGCCGAGGCGTATAGCTGGTGATTTTAGCCCATGGTTGATAGTCCATAGACCATGGTAAAATTCTAATTTCTAACTATGGACTATCGACCATCGACTATGGACTCAATAAAAATTATCCTCGCATCAAAATCTCCACGCCGGCAGGAACTGCTGAGGCAAATGGATGTAGATTTCCGAATTGTACTTAAAGAAGTTGATGAAAGTTACCCCGATGGTTTAACCCCAACCGAAATTGCTGTTTACATTGCCGAAAAGAAATCAATGGCTTTTGACGAAGAAGCCGGTGATGAAATTGTGCTTACTGCCGATACTATTGTTGAAATTAACGGTTTGATTTTAGGGAAGCCTGAAACAGAAGCGCACGCGGTAGAAATGTTGAAAATGCTATCGGGAAAGGTGCACCGCGTGGTTACAGGCGTTTGTTTAATGTATAAAGGTCAAGTAAATAAATTTTTTGATGTATCCGAGGTGTTCTTTCGTAAACTGACCGATGAGGAGATCATCAACTATGTAACCAAATATAAGCCGTTGGACAAAGCCGGCTCATACGGTATACAGGAATGGATAGGGGTTACTGCTATCGAGCGTATTAATGGTTCCTATACCAACGTTGTAGGTCTGCCGACTGAGAAGGTATACCAGCAATTACTGAAGATGAAGGATTTGTAGATCAATATATAACAAAGAAGCCCGGTTAATATGAATTAGCCGGGCTTCTTTGTTAATTGTTAAACTGGATTTACTGATAATCGCTTAATCTAACCGCAAACACTGTACGGTTATCCTCGCCATATTTTGATGTTTCATATTCGGTTAAACACCACATCAGGCCTGCGCTATCTACATATAATGCTTCTGCGCCATGCGGCCATCTATAGCGGGAGCCCATTGTTGCACCATCCACATATTTCACCAATCGGGCGGTAGAACCTATGTAGGATGATTGCCCGGTTATGGTGATAAACGCAGTTGTGCCAGCTTTGTAAGCGCCTTGCGCGTGTAAAACCGGGTCGCCTGCGCCGGTATTATCATACGGGGTTATTACGGTTGGCGGCGCAGTAACTACACCTGTAGAACTGATTGGGAAGCCAAAAAGTTGTGGGGTATCGGTACTGCCTGTTTTAAACTGGCAGCTCCACAAGCGCTGGTCTGACGGTGTTGAGCCAGAACCTAAAGACAGGCCCGAGAAAGGTGTACCGCCGCCGCTAATTTTGTAATAGCCGGTTTGTGGTAATATACAGGTATAATCAAAGGCAATCAGGTCGCCGTTAGGCTCTTTGCCTATGGAATTTTTAGTTGGGTCGCTAACTACGTTGTCAATTAGTTTGTTCAGGTCAAATACGCGGAAACCCAGGCTGGTATCGGCAATATATATCTTTTGGTTCATATAGGCAATACCGCCTGCATGCATAGTTACTGGGATAAAGCTATCGTATTGGGTTGGGTTTTCAGGCGCCACGGGTTTATCGTATAATAAGCTGGTATTGTAATTAGCCTTATCCTGTACCAGCAATATCAACCGGTAAGTAATGGCGCTCATATTGGTAATATCCACCAGGGCTAATCTCGATCCTTTGTAATGGTTGTGCGAGGTTGAGATCTCATCGGGACCTACACCATACCAGGTAACTAATAAGTAGGTGTGGGTACCCCAGGTAAAGCCGCAAATGCCTTGCGGCCGCCAATCTTCGGTTTGTTCATCGCCCGAATTCCATTTAAAGCCTTTTACCTGGTTGGCGGTTGGGATGTTGAAGCCATAAACTGTGTTATAGCCTGTAGTACTGCCCGAACGGTTTAAGGTAATTTGTGTGGGATTTTTGTACCCGTAGGATGATAAGCTGGATACAAAAGTGCTTTCATCGGTGTAGGCAGATGTAATGGATTCTGTTTTTAATGCCGGACTTTTTGCACCTGAAGCCGTTGTTTGGGGTGTTTGTGTTTTTTGGCAAGCCGATAGCAATAAAGCCAGCATGCCTGCTGCAAGGTAAGTTGTTTTTTTCATAATTAAAGTAGGTTAATGTAAGTGGTTAATAATGATATGAAATATCACACGTAATAATACAAAATAATATGTAATTACGTGTTGTTTCGTTTATACGAAAATAAAAATCTTTTGTTATAACAATGTTTTCGTTATGTTATGTTTAGGATTGTGTTGCCAGGCGCTTCATATCTTTAGCATTGTATACTGCTTCTACATCAATATCATTATTAAAATAAAACCAGCCCTCGTTGACCGCCTTGTTTTGTTTAATAACATTAACCACCTGCTGCAATTCGGCCGTAGTATAAGGTGATTTATAAAGCAGGGGCACGCCGTGAAAACGGTAGTAAACCATGTTTGTATTTTGTATAATATCCGCTGGGAGCGATGGGTGGCTCATGCCACAAAATGTAATATGATGCGCTGTCAGCTGTGCAATAACATCAGGGTTCCACCAACTGCTATGCCTGAATTCTAACACATTATTAAAAGCCGGGGACAGATTGTTAATAATACGCTCTAATCGTTCCTGGGTATAACTGAGGCTTGGCGGCAATTGAAAAAGCACCGGGCCAAGCTTGGCTTGTAAGCCATCGTTAATGGTATCGTAAAAGCTGTTGATCAGGTCGTGAACATCATTGAATTTTTTATAATGTGTAATTGCGCGGGGGGCTTTTACAGCAAACCTGAAATTATTGGGGCTTTTGGTATGCCAGGCCTGCAAAAAGGAAAGTTGCGGAAAACGGTAGAACGTAACGTTAAGCTCCAGCGTATCAAAATGCTGGCAGTAAAAATCGAACCAGTTTTTCACCGCTAATTTTTCCGGATAAAACTTGCCCCGCCAGCCTTTGTAATGAAATCCAGAGCACCCGATACGCCATTCCATAATAAATGCGTTTGTTTTAAAAATAATACAGATTTGTAGAAATTGTTTTTTACATATTTGTATATGCACTTTCTATATCCGGGTTTTCTGTTTGCACTGACCACTTTGGCCATCCCTGTAATTGTGCATTTATTCAACTTCAGGCGTTACCAAAAGGTGTATTTCAGCAACGTGCAGTTTTTAAAGGAACTGCAGGAACAGCAGGCTTCGCGCAGAAACCTAAAAGAGCGCCTGATACTGGCCGCGCGTTTATTGTCGTTATTATTTTTAGTATTGGCATTCGCCAAACCGTTTATTCCGGCAAATAATGCGGCACCGGTTGGTAAGCAGCAAATAGTAAGTGTGTTTGTAGATAATTCTTACTCGATGCAGACGCTGAGTAAGGAAGGCTCGTTACTTGATGAAGCGAAACATCATGCCAAAGAAATTGCCGCTACCTATGGTATCAACGATCGGTTTCAGCTACTTACCCAGGACTTTGAAGGTAAACATCAGCGCCTGCTTAACCGCGATGAGTTTAATGACGCGGTTGATGCCGTAAAGATCAGTCCGCAAAGCCGTGACTTACAGCAAATCGTAAATCGTCAGCAAAGTTTAATCAAGTCTCAATCAGGCACTGCCTCTATTTATATCCTGTCGGATTATCAAAACAATATGGGCCAGCGATCGGCCATAAAAGCCGATTCGGGCATAGCATTGAACCTGGTACAACTAAAAGCTAATAAATTGCCCAATGTGGCAGTAGATTCGGTTTGGTTGCTGAGCGCCGTTCACCGGCCGGATGAGAACGAAAAGCTGGTAGTGCGCCTGCATAACTATGCTGATGAAAAAGCTGAACGTGTACCGCTTAAACTTACCATTAACAAAATGCAAAAAGCGCTGGGCAGCTTTAGCCTTGGCCCGCGCGAAGTGCAAAACGATACCTTGTCTTTCTCGGGCTTGCAAGCCGGCTGGCAGCGATGCGAATTATCTTTACAGGATAACCCTGTTACATTCGACAATCAATTTTACTTTACATTTAACGTAAAGAACCAAATGCCGGTACTGCTGATAAACGGGGGCGCAAGCAATGTATTTTTGAAAGCCGCATTTACAACTGATAAGTTTTTTGTAACCACTAACACGCAGGATGGTAATGTGGATTATGGCAGTCTTGCAGGTTATCCGCTTATTGTGCTAAGCGATATCAGATCTATTTCGGCGGGATTGGCCCAGCAATTAAAAAATTATGTAAATAAAGGTGGTTCGCTGCTGGTATTTCAATCGGCAGATGAAGATGTAAAAACCTACCAGGCCTTATTGCAGCCGCTGAATGCCGCTTATCCTGAAAAACTGGTTAACGAAACAACTAAAGTATCGGCAATAAATATACAAAGCAAGGTGTTTAAAAGTGTGTTTGAGCAATTACCCGATAACCCCGATTTACCGGTTGTAAAAAAATATTATCAAATGCATGCACCCGCACGTGGTGTAAGCGAAACCCTTCTGGCCCTGCCGGGTAACCAGCCGTTCTTTTCTGCTTACAAAAGTGGCCGTGGGCAGGTATATGTTGCCGCAGTAGCTTTAGATGAAGATTTTAGCAACCTGCCGCGTCATGCCATGCTATTGCCCATACTGTTTAGGGTGGGCTTGTTAAGCGGGCACGATCAGCCTTTGTTTTATACGCTGGGGCAGGATGAAACTATTGAAGCACCGACTATTCAATTAAATGAAAAACAGGTATTAAAACTGACTGACGGCCATACCAGCATTATTCCCGATGCGCGCCAGCAGGAGGGGAGCACCCTTTTATTTTTATCAGACCAATTGAAGGAAACCGGTATTTATGAACTGAAAAAACAGGACGAAATATTAAGTGTGATTGCATTTAACGATAACCGTAAAGAATCGGACCTGACCTATTTAACCGCGGCCGACCTTAAAAACATGGCGCCTAAAGGGCATTTTCTGAACGCGGCTACCCCATCATTAAAGTCAGAACTGAATAGCATTAACCTTGGACTGCAATTATGGAAGTTATGTATAATTTTAGCTTTGTTATTTGTAGCTGCCGAAATATTGTTGGTGCGGTTTTACAAAGTTGATGGCCGGCGCGCCACTGTAACAGTATAATTGCTACATTTGCACTATAAAGCAACCACTATGAATTTGCTTATCACTTCTGCCACTATTATTGATCCCAACTCTCCATTCCATCAGAAAAAGGCCGATATTTTAATTGAAAAAGGCGTTATTGCCAAAATAGCAGCGGGTATTACCAGCGACTATGAGGTGTTCGATGCTAAAGGCAAATATGTATCGCCAGGCTTTTTTGATCTGAACTGTAATATTGGAGAATTAGGGTTGGAAACCAAAGAAGACCTGCAAACCGGAACAAAAGCCGCGGCCGCAGGTGGTTTTACAGGGTTGGCATTAATGCCTAATTCAAATCCGGTACATTCAAAAACCGAAGTAGAATATCTGGTGAATAAAGCCAAAAATAATCTTGTTGATGTTTATCCTTTAGGCACCATATCGCATAAACGCGAAGGTAAAGACCTTGCTGAAATGTACGATATGCACCTGAGCGGCGCTAAAGCTTTTACCGACGGTAACCGCCCGGTACAGGATGCAGGCCTGATGGAACGCGCGCTTTTGTATGCCCAGGGGTTTGACGGCCTGGTGTTTTCTTATCCGGAAGACACCGCAATTGCCGGTAAGGCAAAAGTACACGAAGGAGAAGTAAGCACTATGCTGGGTATGAAAGGTATCCCATCTCTGGCCGAGGAGCTAATGATAGCCCGTGACCTTTACCTGGCAGAATATACGGAATCATCCATACATTTCAGTACGATATCAACTAAGCGTTCGGTTGAACTGATCCGCGATGCTAAGCAAAAAGGTTTAAAAGTAACCTGCGATGTGGCGGCGCATCATTTAAGTTTGACAGACGAGGCTCTGATGGGTTTTGATAGTCAATATAAAGTGAAGCCACCATTGCGTACACAAAGCGATGTAGACGCGCTGATAGTCGGCTTAAACGACGACACCATTGACGCTATTGTATCGCAGCATACACCGCATGAGGTAGAGTTTAAGGATGTAGAATTTGAGATTGCGGAATATGGCATCATCGGTCTGCAAACTGCTTTTGCCCTGGCGCTGAGGTCGGGATTGAGTACGGATAAACTGGTGCAACAGATGGCCATTAACCCACGTAAGTTATTGAAGTTGGCCATACCGGCTATTATCGAAGGGCAAAAGGCCAATATGGTGGTATTTGATACACAAGCTGAATGGGAATTCACTAAACAGAATAACCGGTCAAAATCATATAACTCGCCCTTTATAGGGCAAAACCTTACAGGAAAAGTATTGTTAACCTGCAATAACAATCAGGTATTTAAATTCTAATACAGCAAAATATGATCGATCCAAAAATACAGGCTGCCATTGGCGAGTCGCTAAGCGCGTTTTCTAAATATGGCAGTTTTAACGCCACGCCATTTATTGATAAGCTGATAGCGGTATTTTCAACAGATAAACCGTTTCTGGAGAAAGTAGACGATATGGACGCTGTGTTTAATGATGAGCCAGCCCTGGAAGGCCTGCGCGAGATATTCTTTGATCTGCTGATGATCAACTTTTTTAGCGCTGATGCCATAAAGTTGGAAGACGATTACCTGGAAAGTGAAGAATGGGAGCAAATTGAAGAAGATACGCTTGACCGTGGTACAGAGCTGCTAAACCTGCTGCTGTACCTTACCGAGTGTATTGATGAAGATATTGAACCCGAACTGGAAGATTACCTTAAAGAGTTTTTACTGGTTGATGACGACGAGTTCCAGGACGAGTATAGCATTTACGAACCTGTGATAGAGAATCAAATATTGATGGAAAGCCCGCTGTCTGAAATAAATAAGGTTGTTAAAAAATTACCTGCTGACGCGGAATTAAAGGATTTGTTTTACCCGATGATGGCGTTTTTCCAAAACCCCGAAGCCTCGGGCGAGACCGAAAAGGCTGTTGCCGATAATGCAGTGGAAAAAGATTTTGATATGGCGGTTTATGGAATTTTAACTAACTTTAAATAAATCACACTAAAAACACTAAACAAAACAATTATGGATCCATTTGCACCCAAACCTAATCCCACTAAGGTAGCTACAAAGTGGGCTTTGATAGCCACCGGGGTATCTATCGTTTTAACTTTAGCTTACCAGTTTTTGAATATCGCCCAGGATTCACCTGCCAGGTATTTATCTCTTTTGCCTTTCATTGCTTTTATCATATTAGCCCAAATTGAATACAGGCAGGTACTTGGCGGAAGCATAACCTTTGGACAGGCTTTTTCTACAGGATTTAGGGTAGCCTTATTTGCAGGGATATTAGGCGCTATTTTTATGTTTATCTACGTATCGTATATCAACCCTGATTTTATTACTCAAGCCATGGAGGCCCAACGCGCTAAAATGGCAGAAAAAGGTATGACCGACGAGCAAATTGAACAAGGCATGAAAATGTCTTCCAAAGTTATGGGTCCGGCTATGATTTCATTTTTTGCAGCTGTTGGATCGGCTATTTCGGGAGCCATTATCAGCTTAATTACTGCAGCTATTGTTAAAAAAGATCCACCTCCGTTTGACGGCGAAGCTTATGTAGCACCAACCGACGCAACGGTATAACAACACTTAACAGAAAATATTATTCTCCCGCAGGCAACTTTGCCCTGCGGGATTTTTTTTGCCTGCTCGCGAACATCCGCAGTATAAATGGTTTATTATCGGCCAGGGTTTTAGGATAGTAATATTTGCTTACCCGGCTGGTTACTACGCCATAAACGGCCATGGTGTATACAAAATACTGGGGCGGCACACCTGCAATATTCATCCCAAACAAAACAGCTAACATTAAGGGCGCTATCCAATTATGCGCCTTTAACACCTTCCATTTTATTTCCCTTTCCATCTCGGCAGGGGTGTAGCATAGCTTTTCACTGTTTCGCATCAGATAACCCGCTAAAAAGCTGAACATGAACAAACACAAAAATATGGTTATTACATATATATTAAACCCCCATTGGCCTTGTATACTGCTTGGTTTTGCAAAACCACCTAACATACTTACAGCAAAAGGGAACAACGATATGCAGAAAAGGAAAAGCAGGTTGTGAACCAGCAGGCCTTTATCATAGTCTTTAACAAAGCCAAATAAGCGTACATGGCGTGTCCAAAACATGGCTACAAAAAAGAAGCTTAGGGTATAACCGAATAGCTGCAGGCTAACGTTTTTCATTTCATGCAAAAAAACTTCCTTGCTAACACTGCGGAAGCCTTCAGGTAATTTTAGTTCTATTACCATAATAGTAAGTATAATGGCAAAAACCGCATCGCTGAAAAGGATGATCCGTTCCAGCTGAAATTCTTTTTTTAATTCCTGTTCTTCATTCACATTCATAGTGGTTAATTTAATATTTTTGTAGCATGAGTGATAATAAACCCGATTATTCCTTTTGGACCAAATATAAGCGCTACGCTCAAAACGAATTGTTGCTGTACATAGTAATGATTGTAGGCATTATATTAGGTATTATCATTTTCAGTTACGTTTAACTAAAGTCATGTGATAAGTATCAGCATCGGCTACCTCCTGGTAAAAATCAACCAGGTCCTGGTAACTATCCTTGTCATAAGTACCTTCATTTAGCTGCAAACGCCTTTTATATACCAATTTGTTTCCATCAAGGTGCATGCTTATGGTGTATTTGCCGAAAGGTTTGGTCACTTCTTTATTCATCAACACTTTATCCGGCCGGTATCCCGTGGGTAATATATAGCTGATCTGGTCATCCTCAACAAAGCCCCGGTTAATATAAACATCGGTCAACCTGTTTCGTATTTCGTCGGGCACGTGGGTTGTCCGGTTGGCAAGGTTCACTTTAAAATAAAACTTATCGGTGTTAAGCGATGCAAACTCGCGGGCTTTAAATGTAATAGCCTCTGTGGTCACCGCATTTGCACTGCTGGCTTTTTTTAAAGCTAATTTCTCAATATCCAGGTTATTAATAGGGTAGGCCTCTTTTATTCTTTTCAGCTGTTCGGTATAAGCCTCGTCAATAAATTCATAGCGTGTGTCGTAATCGGTTCCGCAAAACTCGGTTATCATATTGCCAGATAATTCACCTTTCGTATCAATTGTAAATTCGGCTTTGCGGCGGGTGATATTAGCCTCGGTAGCATAATGCGGAGTGTGCAGTAACTTGCCGCCTTCCGGTGTACAGGCTAATACCCAGCGGTCGTCCGTAAAATCGCCCAGATAACCAAAAGGAATTTTCTGACTGGTACATTCCAGCCAGGTGGTATCATTTTTAAAAGGCAGGCACAATATCACATGATCGCCCTGATCCATACTGGCAAAATCGGTGAGGAAACTTTGCTTGCGCGATCCGGACTTCACCACACAATACCATGAGTCGATATTAGCTGTCTTCAATAAGGCGTGTGTATAATTTACCAGTGCCTTGCAATCGCCGTAGCCGGTTCTGTCCACATCCGATGCCATAAAAGGCTGATAACCCCCAATGCCTGTCTGTATGCTTACATAGCGCGTTTTCTGCTGCATATACTCGTATATCTTCTGAGCTTTTAATTTAGGATCGGTTATACCCCGAGTGATTTCCTTAATATGGTCAACTGTTTCGGCTGACACTGCATCGCGGTTTAGCAATAATTTATCATATATCCATTTGCCCAGTTCTTTCCAGTTGCTGTATGAGCCGGTAATACCTTCATAGCTAAATTTTTCGGGCGCTATTTTTACCGTGGTCAGGTATTGTTGGGGATTAGGGCTATATGGCTCGTACTTTACCGATTTTAAGTTACTTAATTGCCATTGATAAGTTTTTAAGCCCTGCGGGTTTGTCCCTCTCACTACTTTATGTGGTGTATTGATCTCTTTATACCTGATATTAAAATCGGGCTTACAGGTAAAAGTGAACGTGCTATTTTCCACGCTTACCCCCGTGCCGGGGTTGGGTCGCCAGTCAAAAAGGTTTAGTGTTTGCTTAGAACGCAATTCATATTCAAATTCAATCGTATAAGGATAATCAATGATGGCAGGTTGATAATGCTTAACTCTTGAATCTTCGAACAGCGAGGAATTGCTGGCAGCGCTTTCATCCTCAAAATCCTTTTCAGAAAACTTACTCAGTAATTTGCCCGATGAAGTATATATAGCGCCTTTAATGGTTTTAATAACGTTACTTTTATTGTGCCATATTGCCATTTCGGCGTGCTTGTCGCCGTTTTTGTTTAATATGGTAACGGCCTGTTTAATATGATAAATGGTATTATCCAGGTCTTTTACTTCCATATGCTCATCACAATTCCTGATCACAGCTGTGGAATAAGCTAACAACTCTTTTGGTATAAGCGTGGCATCATAATTTTGCTGGCCCCTGGCTATCGCCGATAATAAACATGCCCCTGCAACTAAAAAAAGCCCTTTCATTTATTTCTTCTTAAAAATAATTTCAGCTGTACCGGCCTGTATAATTTTGTTGAACATCTCTTTTAAGTAAGGATATTCACTTGTCGAATATACTGATTTGTTGAACTGTGTTACGTGCGAGAATTGTACGCCATCATCGGTTTTTACATAATTTACCAGGAAACGCCCACCGTTCAACGGCATGGTAAGGCCAACCTCCTGTGGCAGGCTTTCAACCATAAGTTGTTGGGGAATATGCAAGGTTAGCATAAACCTGTCATCAAATAATGCGCCGCGGTCAATGGGGTATGTACGGTCCTGTAGTTTAAAAGGGTTTTCGGTAATATAATCGATAAAGAACGGATTGAAACTGATGCGGTTATTGTTTAAATCTTTATAGGCATCTATCTCAATATCATATTTTTCCATCAAAGGCTTGTCCAAACTGTCCAGGTTACGGACCTCTGATTTCAATATTTTTATTTTTTTCAGTTTGTTATCAAAATCCTCAACATACTCATCAACCGAGTTGAATTTTTTAATGGCTGCGCGTTTATCCAAAGCTTCGTAACCGGTAGAATAATTGATCATTGTACCTTTTATCTTGCCATCATCCTGTAAGGTTAAATCGAGGGCATAAGTTCTGGATTTCTTTTGCGATGCCGCTAAGTCTATCCAGTACGATGGCTTATCCATACTCATTACCCGGCCCTGATCGTTCATGCAACGCATAGGGAGAAGGCCAAATGGTAATAATGGATCAGTAGCATCAAGCAGGTAACTTTGTCCGCCAATATTGGCTTTAGCCACTACATAGTTAAAATCGGTTTCAACAGGGTATAGTTTATTTACCACCCCGTGTTCACGGGTAGAAAGTAATACGGCTTCGGTGTTGATCCCCGCGGCATTTAAAGCGGCTATTAATGTCAAGTTAACTTCGGCCACGCTGCCCGAATGATTGTTTAATGCTTTCTTAATACCATCATCGCTTCGCCAGCCATAAAAGCCGTCCCATTTGTAATTTTTCTTCACAAAATCATAAATCGCTTTTGCTTTTTCCATTTCGTCAGTTTTTCCTGCAATAACGCTTTGGGTGCGTTCCTTCATTAAACTGCTTCTTTTAATCTGGCCGCCAAAGCCATCATCATGTTTCATGTCATAGTCCACATCTTTCCACTCTTTGGCCACTTTAATTTTACCACCGGTATTCAGATCGGTATAATCGGATAGTTCAAAATATATAGCTGAGATGAAATTTTTCGGCGCGGTCATGTATTCCTCTGGAATAAACGCAGGCACATCAGCCATAATAAAATTCATTTTTGAACAATCGCATTTTACGCCGCCACCCGGGCTAAAGCAATCTTTTTCAAGATCGGCAGTGTTTTTGGTGAGTTTCAGGGGGCCGCGCAACGAAACATTGTAGTTATAAACAGCGGGTAAATGCGCTTCGTATTCCGAATATACTTTGGGGATATCAGCTTGAAATTCCCAGGTTTTAAAAGTCCATATACGGGGCATTTCCAAATGATATTTATATTCGATAACGCAACCCTTGCACAAATTAGGAAACGTGAATTTTACAATATCCAGGTACTTGTTCTGGTGTACAGTAAATATCTTTTTGGGGTCAAGTTCGGCCTTTTGTACCAACCCGTTATCATCTTTATAATAAGTAACGGCCACAATGTCGCTTACTACATCAAACCGGTCATTATCAGCTTTATAAACAGGTATCTCTATAGTGCCCTGATTAAATGCCTGGCTGTCGAATATTTTAATTTTGGCATGATATTCATGTATCAAGGGGATCCGGTCGCCGCTGCTTAACCACGTTTTGCCAAATTCATGAAGTACTACCGCGTGCGCAGAAGTATCCTTAGCGTACCTGGTCATTTCCATTTCATCCAGTTTGTATTGTCCAAACTCGAAGTCTTGCGCTAAAAGGGTTACCGGGGCGGTTAGAAGGGTTAATAATAGTAAAATTATTTTCATTGGGGTTAAATTGTGATATTGGGTATTAAGGTATTAATTACTTAAAACAAAAGGAAAAAAAGTGGAAAAATAACGGTTGTATGTGCTTACTTTTACGACCTTTGCTTAATACTTTATCGTTAATGAAATTAAATTTAAAACGCCCGCTCGCCTTTTTTGATATTGAAGCTACCGGAACCAATATTGGTGCCGACCGTATTGTTGAACTATCGGTTATTAAGCTTAACCCCGATGGCAGCGAAGAGGTAAAAACCTGGCGCGTACACCCCGGCATGCCTATTCCGTTGGAATCATCGCTTATACACGGTATTTACGACGAACACATTGTGAATGAACCTTTATTTGCCGCTATTGGAGCCGATATTGCCGCATTTATTGCTGATAGTGACCTTGCGGGATACAACTCTAATAAATTTGATATCCCGATGCTAATGGAGGAATTTATGCGTGCAGGCATTGAATTTGATTTAGACCAGCGCCATTTTGTAGATGTGCAGAACATATTCCATCAGATGGAGCAACGCACTTTAAAGGCGGCGTATAAATTTTATTGCGATAAGGATATCATCAACGCCCATTCGGCCGAGGCTGATACCCGCGCTACTATGGAAGTTTTGCTGGCGCAGATAGCCAAATACGAATTAACAGAATGGGAAGATAAGCAGGGTAAACGCAGTATACCCGTTGTAGGCGATGTTGAAGCGCTGCACAAATTCACCAACCTTAACCGCACGGTTGATTTTGCAGGCCGTATGGTTTATAATGACGAGGGAGAGGAACTATTTAACTTTGGCAAGCACAAAGGTAAAAAGGTAGAGGATGTGTTTAACATTGAACCCAGCTATTATTCGTGGATGATGCAGGGGGATTTTCCTTTATATACCAAGAAGCAATTAGAAGCTATATATACGCGCTGGAACGCGAAACGCCAGGCCGAACGGCAAGCGCGCCCCCCGCAACCCAAACCTGCTGAACAACTACAAAACAAGCCATACCAGCAACAGCAAAACTTTAAGCAGAATAACAACTATCAACAGAAGCCGTTTGTGAAACGTGAAGACAAAACCCCGGCTAAACCCGTTGATGACGATATGCTGAAGCAGCTGGCCGATAAGTTTAAGAAAGGTTAATAATTGGTTTTAGCAGGATAATAAGGCTTTTTGATAACGCCTTCATCGCTCAATAAAATATTCAGGTGTTCCGATCGGAGCACCTTTTTTATGCTGGTGGCCTTGCCATTTACCCAAACCCTGTTTTGAATTAAACGGATGCCATGACTGTAATCGGCCCAGTTATTAAGGTGCCGGGCATATAAAGGTTGAATGGCTTTCCCGGTTGATATTTTGTGCCAGCCGTAAATTACCACATGATAGTTGCTGGTATCATTGTATATCCGGTTGGATACGATTACATCTTTTTTATCACCACCTACCAAATTACCCAACATAAATTTGTTGCCCAGGCTATCGCGCTGTTGTTTCAGCATACCGACGTGTTTTATAAATACAGGTACGGTGATCATAGCCGGTGAGGGCGGTATAGGCAATGGTGAAAGCTTTGTTCCGGCTTGCTGATATATGGTGTTCACCATTTTACGTGTAGGTAAGCTACATTTCAATTTGTTAGCTACACGTTGGGCTAAAGCGGGTGTCATGGGGCAATAAAAATAATTGCTGTCTGTACCAATAGCTAAGTAATCCGGAATAACGTAGTATGCAATGGTTGTCAGGTTGCCATCAATTGTGGCGGTATCGGTAACCTTTACCAGTTTGCGGTAAAATTGAGGGATATTGCCTTTTTTAATGGCTTTGTAGATAATCTTCTCGCGTTGTTTTAAATGTATAGCCGTATCGCTAATGGATGCTGCAAACTGACTACCATTAAGCGCGTCTGGTTTCCTTTCCCGAATGTTTAAGGTTTGGGCAAGAATCGGAATGCTAAGCATTAAAAACACGAACAATAAAAATGGCCTCATTTTATAAAAGCGATGTTACGTTTTAAACCCGCATATTTAGTACGCTTAACCGCCGAGCCTTTAAATACTTTTTGAAATGTTTCTTCGGTAATATCTTCCCAATCATTTTTGCTGATGCCTAATAACTCGGGGTGCGGTTCAAAAGCAGGTTCATTATGCAGTACAGAAAATTTATTCCAGGGACAAACATCCTGGCAAACATCGCAGCCAAACATCCAGTTATCGGTTTTGCCCTTAAATTCCTGTGGCAGTTCGTTTTTCAACTCGATGGTGAGGTATGAGATACACCGGCTGCCATCAACCACGTACGGGGCTACAATGGCCTCGGTAGGGCAGGCATCAATACAGCGGGTGCAGGTACCGCAATGGTCGGCTGTAGGGGCTACATCATATTCCAGTTCCAGGTCTACAATCAGTTCCGCCAAAAAGAAGAACGAGCCCGATTGTTTATTGATCAGATTAGTGTTTTTGCCTACCCATCCAAGTCCCGCTTTTTTAGCCCAGGCTTTATCCAGCACCGGGGCCGAATCCACAAACGCACGGCCGTTAACCTCGCCAATTTCCTGATGGATAAAGTTTAACAGTTGCTTTAATTTATCTTTTATAACGTAATGGTAGTCAGCGCCGTATGCGTACTTTGATATCTTTGGTGCAAGCGGATCAGTTTGCTCCGCATCGGTATAATAATTAAGCGCTAATGATATCACCGATTTGGCGCCGTCAACAAGCAAACGGGGGTCAAGGCGTTTGTCAAAATGGTTCTCCATGTACTGCATTTCGCCGTGCATACCGGCTTTTAGCCAGGCTTCCAGTCGCGGGGCTTCCTCTTCCAAAAAAACAGCTTTAGCAATACCGCAAAACATAAAGCCCAGGCGCTGGGCCTCCGCTTTTATGAGTGCACTATATGCTGAAATGTTTTGCGCCATTTACTGCAAAGATAAAGTATCTTATGGAAGTCCCGTTAGGGACTACATGTTAGTAGCAAAACAAAAGCGCTGAAGCAGTTCTCGCCCGAGGATTTTGAAATAATAGCAGGTAAAGAACAACATATAAAACATGTTGCAATGCCGGCTGTTCTATTTGTAACTAAATTCAGATACCATGACTGATCATATAGCGCCTGATAATGCATCGAATCCGAAGGATGAGCAAATAACCAACCAGGATAATTCTGTTACCAACGCCGATCCTGATAATTATACTAAAGGAGAGCAGGAAAATGAACAAACTGAAGCTGATGAAGTACGGGTACCAACCGTAACACCCGACAATGACAGCGGAGATCCCGGACCACCGGCAGAGGAACCAGCGGTTGATAAAGGCGAAAATAAGCCCGGTAGAAAGGTGTAATGTAAAAGGGCTTCGATATTATCGAAGCCCCCGTTACTATTAAAAACTTTGTCTTATATTGTTGCTGAAAGTTTTAGTGCTCCAGTAACCACTGTCTAAAATACGGCGAACGGTCATTAGCGGATAATCCGGGTCGCGTTTATCAGCCAGTTGAAAAGCTAATTTGAAACCACGTTTTTGAATTTCAGGCAATACCGGTTTTTTCCAAACGCCGAACGGATAAGCAAAATAGTCTATCTTTTTACCAGTAATTTCTTCCAGTTTCTTGGTTGGTTTATCAATCTGGGTAACCCAATCGTCGGTTGGTTTGGTGGTTATCTTGCCATTTTTACCCATAATTTTCAGCACGCCATTGTGCGATAGCTTGTCAACGCGATGGTGATCCCAGGTGTGGCTTCCGATGATATTGCCCTCGTCAGATAATTTTTTGATCATATCGGCCGTCATATAATGCGGGCGACCGATTGATACAGTCATTACAAAATATACGCCTTTAAAACCATACTTTTTAAGTGTAGGGTTGGCAATAGTAAACTGATCTTCGTCGGTATCGTCAAAAGTCAGCATTATTGGTTTTTTGGGAAGCGGGGTACCTTTGGTCAGATAAGCATAGAGCTGGTCGGGCAAAATAGTATGATAACCACTATCAGCCAGCATTTTGATGTGGTCCTTAAAGGCGGCTATTGGTATAATATAATCTTTGGCAGTTTTTGAATCTTTCGGGCGCCAGTCGCGTATTTGGTGATAGCATACTACCGGCACTTGTTTGCGGGCCATAATTGAAGCGCTGCTTTGTGCCGATGCAGCCGAATAAGTGAATAAGCCTAATAAGGCTGCTATAATTGATGTTTTAGCCATAGTACTACGGGGCATTATTTGTAATTAATCGCGTTAAAATTAAACGTATTTGATCAGGATAAAAATTTAAGTTTTAAATTATTTTTCTGTTGATAAAGAGTAAGGCACATCTGCATCTTTAATTCCCCGTTGCTTGTTAGGTATTGCAGACATTTTAATATTAATTACTGCACCCTTTTGCAAAGCCGAATGGCTCAACCAGTTCAGATCATAAGGTTTGCCGTTATAACTTAAACTACTTATATATCTGTTTGCCGGGCTGTTTGTGGGTGAGTTAATGATGACTTTTTTACCATTCTCCAGGTTCAGGGTTGCTTTTTTGAACAATGGCGCACCTAACACATACTGATCGGTCGCCGGGCAAACAGGGTAGAAGCCCATCGCAGAAAATACATACCAGGCAGATGTTTGGCCGTTGTCTTCATCGCCGCAGTAGCCATCGGGTGTAGCTTTGTACAGGCGGTTCATGGCTTCGCGTACCCAGTATTGAGTTTTCCAGGGCTGGCTGCCGTAGTTATATAGGTAAAGCATATGTTGAATAGGCTGATTACCATGCGCGTATTGCCCCATGTTCATAATTTGCATTTCGCGGATCTCGTGTATTACGCCCTGGTAGTAACTATCATCAAATACTGGCGGCAAAATAAATACCGAATCCAGTTTGTTCACAAACGCTTTTTTTCCACCCATTAAGCCTATCAGACCATTAATGTCGTGAAAAACACTCCAACTATAATGCCAGCTGTTTCCTTCGGTAAAGGCATCGCCCCATTTAAATGGGTTGAACGGGGTTTCAAAGCTGCCGTCTTTGTTTTTACCGCGCATTAATCCTGTTTGCGGATCGAACAGCTTTTTGTAGTTCATCGACCGGTTTTTGTAGATATCGGTTTCGGCTTTGGGGCGACCTAAAGCTTTGCCTAATTGGTAAATAGTAAAATCGTCATAGGCATATTCTAATGTACGTGCCGCGTTCTCGTCAATTTTTACATCATAAGGCACATAGCCCAAAGTATTATAATATTCTACGCCTGTACGGCCCGTGCCACCCGGCCCTACGTTGTTTGCTCCGTGTAGTAAAGCATCATACAGTGTCTTGATATCGTAGCCACGCATACCTTTTATATAGGCATCAGACACAACCGAGGCGGAGTTATTACCGATCATAATTGGTGCGTAACCCGGGCTGCTCCATTCTGGCAGCCAGCCGCCTTCTTTATAGTCGTTTATTAAACCTTCCTGCATCTCTTTATTAATGGAAGGATACATCAGGTTAAGAAAGGGATATAATGCCCTGAAAGTGTCCCAAAAGCCGGTACCGGCAAACATATAACCAGGGTAAACTTTACCGGTGTAGGGGCTCCAGTGTGTGGGTTTGTTGTTGGCATCTAACTCGTATAGTTTGTTGGGGAAGAATAGCATGCGGTACAGACACGAGTAAAACGTACGTGTTTGATCAACCGAGCCACCTTCAACCTGTATACGGCTTAAGGTTTTATTCCAAATGGCTTTGGCGTTGGTCATAGTGGTGTTGAAGCTGTTAGTACCAACCTCGCGTTTCAGGTTCAACTCGGCCTGTGCAAAACTGATGAAGGATGAGGCAACCTTAAGGTTTACTACTTCGCCTTTCCTGGTTTTGAAACCAATAACAGCCCCGGAATGCTTGCTCGTCAATTCCAGAGAATCTTTCACCACGCTCGAGTCTTTCCAGGCATGCGCAAGTGTGAACGGCTTATCTACATAAATAACAAAGTAGTTTTTAAAGTTGGTTAGTTTGCTGCGGGCATAACGGGTAGTATAGCCAATGATCTTATTTTCGCCCGGGATAATTTTGATATATGACCCACGATCAAGCGCGTCTATCACCACAAAAGAACTGTCGCTTTTAGGAAACGTGAAGCGGAATTGCGCAGCACGTTCGGTAGGGGTGATCTCGGTCGTAATATCGTGATCGGCCAGGTAAACGCTGTAATAATATGGTTTAGATACTTCGGCTTTGTGACTGAACCAACTGGCCCGTTTATATTCCGAAAGCGCCATATGCCCGCTAACCGGCATAATAGAAAACTGTCCGTAGTCGTTCATCCATGGCGATGGCTGGTGCGTTTGTTTAAAGCCGCGGATTTTATCAGCATCGTAAGTATAAGCCCAACCGTTACCCATTTTACCCGTTTGCGGTGTCCAGAAGTTCATGCCCCAGGGCAATGCAATGGCAGGATAAGTGTTCCCGTTAGAAAGATCGGGTTTTGATGCCGAACCCATTAATGGGTTCACATACTCAACAGGATCGGTCACCTTGTTAACCATTTGCGCTTTTACGGCAACAACAGTCCCCGCAAACACTATAGCCAATAGTATTTTCTTCATTTTAGGTAAGATAGCTAATAATAGTATTAAAATAAGGTTTGGCTTCCGCCCGATTTAAATAGCCCCAAGTGCTTATAAGCATGCTCGGTAGCTTCGCGGCCACGCGAGGTGCGCATTAAAAACCCTTCCTGTATCAGGAATGGTTCATAAACTTCCTCAATGGTGCCTTCATCTTCGCCTACCGCCGTAGCTATAGTTTTTAAACCTACCGGGCCGCCTTTAAATTTTTCTATAATGGTAGATAATATTTTATTATCCATTTCATCCAGGCCATGCTCATCAACATTTAAGGCATTAAGGGCATATTTGGCAATATCTGTATCAATGTTGCCATCACCTTTTATCTGGGCGAAATCGCGTGTGCGGCGCAGTAAGGCATTGGCAATACGCGGGGTGCCACGGCTCCGGCGGGCAATTTCATAAGCGCCCTCATCGCTGATAGGCGTTTTTAGTATAGATGCCGATCTTAATAAGATGGTGGTCAGTAATTTAGCATCGTAGTATTCAAGTCTTGAATTAATACCGAACCGGGCGCGGAGAGGAGCAGTTAATAGCCCCGAACGTGTAGTTGCCCCAACCAATGTGAATGGGTTTAATGATAATTGTACTGAGCGTGCATTCGGGCCGCTCTCCAGCATAATATCTATTTTAAAATCCTCCATGGCCGAATACAGGTATTCTTCAACCAGCGGACTTAAACGGTGTATCTCGTCAATAAAAAGGATATCGCCTGCTTCCAGGTTAGTGAGTAAGCCGGCAAGGTCGCCTGGTTTATCTAATACGGGGCCGGAGGTGATCTTGATACCAACGCCCATCTCGTTAGCAATAATGTGCGATAGGGTGGTTTTACCTAATCCCGGCGGGCCGTGCAGCAGCACATGGTCAAGCGCCTCGCCACGCTGACGGGCAGCCTGAACAAATATTTTAAGATTAGCTAATATCTTCTGCTGACCGGTAAAATCCTCAAATGCCTGCGGACGCAATACCTTTTCGATATCGTATTCGGTAGCAGATAGCCTTTCGCGGTCGGGATCAAGATGCTCGTTCATTGCTAACAAAAATAGGATTTTTGTTGAGATTAGTGATTAGTTGGTCAGAGATTAGTAAGAACAAAATAGCGATGGGTAAAACCCATCGCTACAAGTATAATTTATAACTAATCTCTAATTACTGATTAACTAATCACTACCCTTCGGGATACTTCCTAAAAATGCTGTTCAGCTTCATTTGAATCACCCCAAAAAAGGCTTCGTAGAATATACCGCCCGACATTTTTGATGAACCTTCAGTGCGATCGGTGAAAATGATGGGGACTTCTATCAATTGAAATCCATGCTTAATGGTAGTGTACTTCATTTCAATTTGGAAGGCATAGCCCACAAATTTTATTTTATGCAGTTCTATAGTTTGTAAAACTTTGCGTTTATAGCATACAAAGCCAGCAGTAAAGTCGCGTACATCTTCGCCGGTTATAAAACGGACATATACAGATGCGAAGTAGCTCATTAAAACCCTGCTCATGGGCCAGTTTACCACATTTACACCCGTTACATACCGCGAACCTACCGACATATCCGCTCCATCAATACATGCCTGCCGTAAGCGTATCAGGTCTTCGGGATTATGCGAAAAATCGCAGTCCATTTCAAAAATGTATTCGTAATCGCGTTCCAGGCACCAGCGAAAGCCGTGGATATAGGCAGTTCCTAATCCCTGTTTACCGGCACGCTCTTCTATATGCAGGCGCCCCGTATATTCGTTTTGTAAGCTTTTTACAATTTGCGGTGTACCGTCCGGAGAGCCGTCATCAATAATAAGTACATGGAAATCGTGCTGAAGCGAGAATACTTTGCGTATCATGCGCTCAACATTTTCCTTTTCGTTGTAGGTAGGTATAATTACAATGCTGTCCGGCACAGGTATAGTGTAGTTTTTATTAATAACTGCGAAGCTAAGGGCTTATTACAATATATACAAAATATAAATGCCATTTAACCTATTTTAACAGGTTAAATGGCACATTATATCAGGTTGTTAAATATTAATTAAAGTTTTTCAGCATTTGCTGCAATTTCGTTTTCGCCGACATAGGGATCAGTTATGTAGTTGCGTTCTTTCATCCGCGGCGAAACTATCATGAACACAATTATAAATACACTGATAAAAGCAACGAAAAACCACTCGTAGTTTGCACCTCTAAGATTGCGTGCCCACCATCCGCCGCTTTCAATTTGCCCGTTTACCAATGCCGTGATCAGGTTACCGAATGATACTACAAGAAACCAAATACCTGTCATGGTGCTTTTCATTGATTTAGGAGAATGCGTATAAGCGTACTCCAGGCCAGTGATCGAAACCAGTACTTCGGCAGCTGAAAGTATCATGAAAGCTAATACTTGCCACCATATTGATGGGGTGCCGCCATGTTCAATACTTTTATGTGTAAAGCCAATCACCACAAACGATAAAGCAGTTAAAATTAAACCTGTTCCTAACCTTCTCAAAGGTGTGGTTTTAAGTCCTTTTTTATCGAACCAGGGGTATATCACATAATTAAATAAAGGAATAAAAAGTAACAGAAATACCGTATTAATAGTCGACAACTGGCCGGGCAGTACAGTAAACGAGGTAAAGCCCAGGTTGATGTTGCGGTCCATTTTATCGGCATACAGTGTCCATTCAGATAAGCACTGATCCCAGACAGCCCAAAATGCCAGTGCGAAGAAAAACACTACCATAACGCGATAAACCGCTTTAACGCCTTCAACACGCTCAGGCAGATAAGACTCTTTAGCGACATCAAGCAGGGATTGACCGGGTTTTCTTTTGCTTGAGTGCGTTAGCGCATACCAGGTTATGAATACCATATTATTGCGGTTAACGCCCTGCGGAGGTACTTTCACATATTTTTTACGACCCGAAAAGAATATGATGGTAGCCAGTGCCATTAAGATCCCGGGAATACCAAAAGCCCATCTCGGGCCAAAATGCTCATAAGTCCACGGGATGGCAACAGTTGAAATCATAGAACCCGCATTGATACTGAAATAGAACCAGCCATATACTTTTGAAAGCAAATCCTGGTTGGTAGCATCAAATTGGTCGCCAACATTGGCAGATACACATGACTTGATACCGCCGGCACCAATAGCGACTACAAGCAATCCTATTTCAAAGCCGGTAAGCCCGCCGTCAAAAGTTGCTAATAAAAAATGCCCAAGGCAGTAAATCAGGGACACATATAGGATGAGCTTGTATTTGCCTGTGAACCAGTCGGCTATCATGCCTCCTACAAAAGGTAAGGCGTATGCTACCATCACAAAAAGGTGGTGTAACTTGTTACCATGTGCATTAGCTTGTTCAGTTAGCGCCGGGTTATTTGTAGGATTAAAGAACTGATTTACCAAAAATAGCGTGAGTATTGACCGCATACCGTAAAAACTAAAACGTTCTGCCGCTTCGTTTCCTATAATGTAAGGTACTGCTTTGGGAAATCTTGACTTCTTTTCGGCTGGAACAGCCAGTGTGTCTTTTGTCATAAAATCTTTTAAAATTTTTCTAAAATACAATAAATCCCGTAAATCGAAATTTTATACTGAATATATTATAATTGATAGATTAAATATTGGGTAATGGTTTATTTGCCAGTTCTTTTGATGTTAGCGGGGGTTCTAACCGGCTGCTTTTTTTCTGGTTCTATATAATCTTTATCGCGTTCGTCGGGAACGTTTTTCATATCCAAATTTTCCACATATACCCAACGGCCGTTTTTTAATCTATAACCATCGTAAGTAAGGTCGGGCCCGTAGGTGCTAAATTTATCCTTCAGCTTTTTATCGGGCGGGGCAAGGTGGTCGAAAACGATGAGGTTTTGATCGTGCACATATCTTAACAGCATGGATGCCTGGCGTGTATATTCAAATACTACACGTTTGCGTACTTTGCCATTGCCATCAAAAATAGCCATGCCAAATTCGGGTTTATTGTCTTTAAACGAAAGCACCTCGATCACCTTTTTTGTTGATTCTACCGTGTTGCCTTTCCAGCCCAGTAATGTATAATATGTTTTTGCGCCATATACAGGGATGATCTTGTAATATTCTGCTCCAAACCACTTGCGGTTATTTCCTGTGGAGTCTTCGGGGCTTTTCATTAACGGAGAGTAATCTTCCAGCGGATGTAATACCAAAGGGCCGCCCGTATTCATTTGTATAGCGCCATAAAAGCGATAGCTACCATCCTCATTCAAAACATACCAGGTAAATATCCGGAACTTATTATCCGGAGAATTCAGTATACTGATGGTTTTTAAAGAATCGAACTTATAAAGAAACGAATTATTGATTTTTAACGCGCTTACTAACGTTTTGATAAAAGAATAATTGGCGTTTTTGCGTTCCAGATCGAGGTTGGCATCTACCATTTTTTTACCCAGTCGAACAAGGCTATCCTGATATCGGTTTAATTGCTTTATACGGGTAGCCTCATCAGAATGCTGAGCAAATGCATTGCCGATACTGAGAGAAATTAACAGTAAAACAAATAATCTTTTCATTATCCGAATTAACGTAAATTTTCGATAACAATTGCACTGGCGCCACCTCCGCCATTACAAATACCTGCTACGCCGAACTTACCCTTATTTTGCTGCAACACATGTGCCAATGTTACAATAATGCGCGCACCCGATGCACCCAGCGGATGGCCAAGTGCCACCGCGCCGCCGTTAACATTAACTTTGGTTGGATCTAACTTCAATATTTGGTTATTGGCTATAGCCACTACGGAAAATGCTTCATTGATCTCGAAGAAGTCAATTTGATCTGCCGATAACTTGGCATTGTGTAAGGCCAACGGGATAGCTTTAGATGGGGCAGTGGTAAACCATTCGGGCGCTTGTTGCGCATCTGCGTAAGCTACAATACGGGCAAGGGGTTTAATACCCAATTCGTCGGCTTTTTCGCGGCTCATTAATACCAAAGCGGCAGCACCATCATTTAAGGTTGATGCATTAGCCGCGGTAACTGTACCATCTTTTTTAAATACAGGTTTTAACGATGGTATTTTATCAAATTTCACCGCGGCCGGCTCTTCATCTGTAGTAAATAGGGTAACATCACCTTTGCGGTCTTTTATTTCAACGGGAGTAATCTCGTCCTTAAATTTACTATCTGCAATAGCTTGCTGCGAACGTTTGTACGATTCGATAGCAAAAGCATCCTGCTGTTCTCGGGTTACATTACAATCAACCGCGCACAGTTCAGCAGCCGAACCCATATGGTAATCGTTATATACGTCCCACAAACCGTCTTTAATCAGCCCGTCAGTAATCTGACCATGGCCTAAACGATAGCCTGTACGTGCTTTGTCTAAATAGTAAGGTACGTTGCTCATACTCTCCATCCCGCCGGCAACAACAATATCCTGCTGCCCTAAAGCAATACTTTGCGCGGCCAGCATAACAGCTTTCATGCCCGAAGCGCAGACTTTATTAATAGTAGTAGCAGGCATGTCTGGTAAACCTGCAAACTTAGCGGCCTGGGTAGCAGGTGCCTGCCCTAAATTGGCCGACATGACATTCCCGAAATAAACCTCCTGAACCTGTTGGGGTTTTACGCCGGCTTTTTCAACCGCGCTTTTTATAACTATAGCGCCTAACTGCGTGGCGCTTAACGATGCTAACGAACCACCAAAACTACCAATCGGCGTACGGGTAGCGGCAACAATAACTACTTCTTTCATATGAATAAATTGGTGAGGCAAATGTAGTTTTTTTGTGTGTAGGTTGCATGTTTTGTGTAAAAATACTATGCATGCATAATTAAATTTATCAATAGATATATTCTGCTATTCGACGGGACAATATTAAACATCATCATAAAATGCTACTTTTGCTATGTATAAAAAACTAAATGGCAACACTATCAGCATCGCGCCAAAGGGCATTATTCCGTAAATACGCCCGAAATATTAAGTATTTCATGATGTTGCTGAGCATCTGTTTAATTGTATATACCTTACCTAAACAAGCCAAATTCCGTTACGAGTATGAAAAAGGCCGTATCTGGAACCAAAAAGACCTGATTTCCCCTTATAACTTCGCCATATTAAAAACCGGGCAGGAACTGGCAGCAGACCAGGAAGCAGCCCTGCGCAGCATTACGCCGATTTACCAGTTGCAACCCGATGTTGCCGACCAGCAATTAAATGGCTTTAAAAACGATTTTGAAATAAAATGGCATAATGCCGGCATCAGCGAAAAGCAAAAAGAAAAATACTTGCAGGAAGGTTACCGACTTTTAAAAGAGGTATATGACCGGGGTATATTAACACTGGTTTCAAAATACCAGCGTGGGAATGAAAACTATACCATTAGTATATTATATAAAAACACGGCTACTGACAAAAATACGATAGAACTTTTTACCCGCGAACGTGCTATAGCTTATTGCGCAGAGCAGTTGGATAAGCGAAAGGATATTGATAAGGCATTCCTTATAAATATCATTCAAAACCGTTTGCAAAATAATTTGAACTATGATGATAAGCTAACCGCAAGACTGGAAAAAGAAGTGCTGGAAGGTTTATCACTTACGCGTGGTATGGTGCAAAAGGGCGAGGTAATTGTAGCTAAAGGCTCGGTTATTAACGATGAGATCTACCAAAAACTACAATCGTACAAAAAAGCTTTTGAGGATAATGCGCGGGTAAATGGCAACCCAAATTTGGTTCTATTAGGGCAATTTTTACTGGTATCTATAGCAGTAGGTTTATTAATGATATTCCTTTACCTGTTTAGAAAGGATATTTACCGGGATAACCGCCTGGTTAGCTTGATTTTGCTGGTAGTTACCGGTATGCTGGCTACGCTAAGCTGGGCAATAAGGATACAGGAATTTAATGTGTATTATATTCCATATTGTATAGTACCCATAATTATCCGCATACTGTTTGATACCCGTTTGGCTTTAAACATACATTTGCTTGTAGTACTGATTGCAGGATTTTTTGTACCTAACAGCTTTGAGTTTGCCTACTTTGAAATTACCGCCGGGATGGTATCTATTTATAGTATCAAAAACCTGGTGAGGCGCGATCAATTTCTTGTTTCAGCCCTTATTATTACATTCACTTATTTTATTTCGTTCCTGGGTATCTCCTTTATTCGCGAAGGGACCTTTTTGAATATAGATTGGATGGACTTTCTGCCGTTTGTAGTGAGTGTAATGCTTACCCTGCTGGCTTATCCATTGATCTATGCATTTGAGCAAGTATTCCAGATCACATCGGATATTACGTTAATAGAATTGACCAACACTAATGCGCCGCTGTTACGCGAACTGGCTTTTAATGCTCCCGGCACATTCCAGCACTCGTTACAGGTAGCAAATTTGGCCGAAAGCGCTATTTATAATATAGGTGGTAATTCGTTGCTGGTTAGGGCAGGGGCTTTATACCATGATATTGGTAAAGTTGAAAATCCACTATATTTTATAGAAAATCAAAGCTCGGGTTTTAACCCGCATGATAAATTACCCTATGAGGAAAGCGCACAGATCATCATCCGGCATGTAAGTAATGGCGTTGAAATGGCGCGTAAAGAACGTTTGCCCGAGATTGTGATAGACTTTATCCGTACGCATCATGGCAATACAAGGGTGGATTATTTTTACCAATCGTTTTTGAAAAACTTCCCCGAAAAGCTTATAGACGAAAATATTTTCCGTTACCCGGGACCAATACCGTTCTCAAAAGAAACGGGAGTATTAATGCTGGCCGATTCGGTGGAGGCGGCATCCCGGTCGTTACGCGAACCCGATGCGCAATCTATTAATGATTTGGTTGACCGGATTGTAAGCTATAAACTAAACCAGGGACAATTGAATGATAGCGATATTACGCTAAAAGATCTGGAGACCATTAAGGCCATTTTCAAGAAAATGCTAATGAGTATTTACCACGTTCGAATTGATATTGATATTAAATAGCACAGGTAAATAAACATTATCCAAACGTAATCAACCACTTAACAAAAGCGGCTATTTTTAAACCCTCCTAATTCTAAATTTTTTTTTGACGGGTAAGTTGAATTGCTATATTTGCAGTCCCGAAAAAAGGGGAGTATTTATTTAACGGCTTGCAAAGGCCACGAAATGGTGAGGTGCCTGAGAGGCCGAAAGGATCAGTTTGCTAAACTGACGTACGGGAAACTGTACCGAGGGTTCGAATCCCTCCCTCACCGCTGAGAGATTCTTCAAAACACATTAAAAGCCTATAATCATATGATTACAGGCTTTTTTAATTTACAGAAATCATCAAAACATGTCCCGATACGCAAAGTTTTAGTGCGACATTCCGTGCGTCTTTTTTGCGAGAGAAAAGACGCACTACCTTCCTTTTAACGTTAATTTAACTGATGATTTAGCTTTTATCAGCCACAAAACTTATCGCAATTAAACCGATGTTAGGATCTGTAATCAAATTATAAAAATGAAGATCTGCCGTATTTTACTGTTGCCGGTATTATTTACATTGATGCTGATCAATACCCGTGCGCAAAGCCTGAAAGACGCCATGCAGCCTGCTATTAAAAATGCCGGCTTTAAAATGGATGGCTATATCCTGTGGTGTTCAACCATTATTAAGGTGGGCAATACTTACCATATGTTTGCCTCGCGCTGGCCAGAGCAGTATGGTTTGGGCGGCTGGACTACCTATTCGGAAATTGTAAGGGCTACGTCTGATAATATCTACGGCCCCTACAAGTTTCAGGAAGTGGTGATAGAAAAACGCCCTGGCGCCTGGGATAAGGAGCGTGCACATAACCCCAAAATTGTAAAAGCTGGCGATATTTATGTACTGTATTATATTTCCACAGCAAATAAAACGGGTTATGCCTGGTCTAAATCCATCACCGGGCCGTGGACACGCAGCGACGCGGAAGTTATGCCGTTCTCAAACCCGGCCCCGCTGGTACGCAGCGATGGCAGCATTTATGTGTTCGGGCGGAAGGCTGTTAACAATACCCGCATGGCGCAGGCCTATACCGCTCCAGCCTGGAACGGAAAGTACACGATGGTTCGAGGTAATGAGAACCTGCTGCCTGATAATAATCAACTGGAAGACCCTACCATCTGGTGGGCGCAAAACCAGTATAATGTAATTCTGACTGATTTTGCAGGAACCCTGACCGGCACAACCAAAGCCGGCGCGCAATACGCTTCGGTTGATGGGATCAATTATAAAGCGGTATCAAAAGAGCCCGTATTCACTAAAACTGTAACTTACGATGATGGCAGTACCCAAACATTTAAAAGGCGTGAGCGCCCCTTTGTTTATACCAACGATAAAGGTGAGGTGATCGCTTTCTTTACCGCCTGCCTGACGGAGGACGGCAAATCGTGGGTGGTGGTAAACCCGGTAAAAAATTATGTACCGCCAAAAATTAAATGATCATACATCCTGATGAAGAAACGAAATATATTATCGGTTATTTGTGGTTTAATAGCCTGCAGTTCCCTGGCGCAAAATGCTAAAAGCCAATGGGTTTATAAAGATAAGACCGGTAAGTTGACCTATAAAACTACCGCGACAGGCGACAGGATAATGGATTTTTCGCATGCGGGTTATATGGGTGGTGGTGTTGCCCTGCCAGTTGTGCAGGTAAGGCGTACGGTAAAATCATCAGGTGGGGCCGATGATACAAAGCAGATTCAAAACGCTGTAAACGAGGTTGCGGCAATGCCATTGGTAAACGGATTCCGCGGTACTGTATTGTTAGGGCCGGGTGTGTTTACCTGTTCGGCATCCATAACATTATCGGCCAGTGGCGTTGTTTTGCGGGGAAGTGGCACCGGGCCTAATGGTACGATCATTAAAATGACTGGTTCCCGCCATACCGCAATCGTAATAGGCGTTGATAACACTAATATTGCTCTTGGCCGTACTGAACGCGCTGACGATAACGAAGAAGGCAAGCCAACCACTATTACCGACGCTTATGTGCCTGCTGGTACAAATTCATTTACCGTGGTCGATGCATCGGGCTTTGCGGTGGGCGATACATTAGTTATCCGCCGCCCGGTTACCGAAGCCTGGATACATTTAATGGGAATGGACGATATGAAGCGTGATGGCAAACCGCAAACTTGGATCAATAAATCGGCTAAAGAGATCATCAAACGGAAGATCATCGCAATAAACGGGAATAAGGTAACGGTGAATATCTCGCTGCCCGATTCGTACAACGCGCAATATGTACCGGGGACTACTGTGGCTAAATCCGCCGCTTCCCGCCGCGTAACACAGATTGGGGTAGAGGATCTGCATATCCAATGCCCGCCTTTAGAGACAGATTATGGACATGCCCCATATGCAGGCATAAGGGTAGGCGGCGACGATTGCTGGGTGAAGAATGTTTATTGCCAGGAAACCATGAACACTACCGTATTGGCCGGAAACCGCATTACCATGGAACGGGTAATGATCAGGCATACATTCACCAATTTGGGCGCATCTAAACCTGCCGATTTTAGCCTGGAGGGCAGCCAGAATTTAATTGACCGTTGCGATGTTACCGGTGGTAATACCTATACGGTATGGACATCATCGCTGATAGCCGGGCCTAATGTGGTATTAAATTGCACCTTTAGGGGGATAGGCAGCCGCATACAGCCGCATCAGCGTTGGGCCACAGGCTTGCTGATAGACAACTGTACAGTAGCCGATGGCGGTATAGATTTTATGAACCGGGGCGTAGCAGGCTCGGGCCATGGCTGGACGATGGGCTGGGCCGTAGCCTGGAATTGTATAGCCAAAACCTATATCATCCAAAACCCGCCTGGGGCTGCTAACTGGGCCATTGGCTGTATCGGCCAGCGCCAGCAAACCGCCCGCCTGTTCGATTCGACCCCGGTTTTGGGCGAAGGCTATTTTGATTCGCATGGCAAGCCGGTGGCTATTCAAAGCCTTTACCTGGCGCAATTGGAAGAACGAGCAGGGATAAAAGCGTTGCGAAACATTGGTTATTCAGGAAATACGCTGGCGCAATTTCCTAACAAAAAGCCGCGGTTAACTCCGGTTAAAACCGATGTAGATAAAACATTAGGCTTAAATCTGGCCTTTGAACGGCCGGTTAATACAAGCGAAGTGCGCGGTACTACCCGCGAGTTTGGAGGTGAAAAAGCCCTTGACGGGAATAGTAAAACTTATTGGGCTACTAACGACGGGCAAACCACCGCTACTTTAGAGGTGGATATGGAAGGCCCGGTAGATATAAACGCTTTAAAGATCAGCGAAGCCCCTGGCAGCCGGATAGAAGGTTACAAGATAGAAGCCCAAGTACAAAGCGACTGGACATTGTTATCGGAAGGCGGATCGATAGGGGACAACAGGGTGGTTAAATTCCCTAAAGTGACGGCATGGAAGGTTAAGCTTACCATTACAAAATCCAAAGATCATCCGGCAATCAGTGATTTTGGTCTTTATTTAATCAAATAGCAGGGAATTAAAATCTTTGTGAGCATTGTGGTTAAATTTTATAGATGGATTCCCGAATTCAAATCTTTGTGTTCTCTGTGTCATTGTTAGTACAATTATCTCACCATTTTGCGGAACAATTTAATAGTCAGATAAAACATATCAGTAAGTGTGTAATTGAAAGAATACCAATAAGCTATAGATGTAGGTTCAAATCCCTCCCCCTTGCCGCTGAAGTATTCTTCAAAACACATTAAAAGCCTGTAATCTATGAATTACAGGCTTTTTAATTCATAGACATCTATTTGCGGGTAACCCGAATGGAACCGTGCCGCTGATACACAAGACGATGCCAAATAATAAGCTGCAATCGCTTAGCGGAAGTACACTTTCATCATAAAATTCAAATAACAGAATATTCCTTTTTCCAGTAAACGATTTCCCGCGAATACAAAGCCTGATTTGCCGAGTGCACGCTCAAAGCAGTTTTAGCCCCTGTAAATACATTTGAATCGGGGAGGGTTTGCGAGGCTATTTTTTCGTAAAAACTTTTTAGCGCATACCAGGTACCATCTTTGGTGGGTTCAGCCAGGATGGGCGTCCCGCCTTCTTTATTCCAGGTTATGCGGGTGGCGCCGGTTACGCCATCCACCAATCCTTTTTCTTTTAACAATTCTTTTTCCGGATAAAACACGCCCCGGTCGGTTAGGAGGGACACTGTGCCTTTTGTTCCTTTTATTTTAAACAGGTAGCCATCGTGCGCATTTCCGCAGGTAGCGCCAAAATTACCTATCATTCCCTGTTCAGGATAACGCAGCATCAACTGCACATTATCATACGTTTCGCGGCCATCTTTAAAAATATCTATGCCGCCCATCGCTTGAAATTCGGTGGGGTGGGTATCAAATGCCCAATTGATAAAATCAATTTGGTGGGATAATAATTCGGCCACAAGGCCGCCCGAATATTCTTTGTACATGCGCCAGTTAATTGCACGCTCCAGGGATGGGTCAGGAACGGGCCTGCGCCAGTTGCCATTGCGGTCCCACCGGCAGTCAATCTGACTTATTTTTCCAAGATAACCCTTGCTGATCATTTCCTTTACGCGATAATAAAGGGGCGAGTAACGATATTGGTGCCCAACCTGTATAATTTGTTTTGGCCGGCTTTTAGCCAGCTTTACAAGGTCAAGCGCCTGTGATATAGTGAAGGTCATTGTTTTTTCCAGGTACAGGTGTTTATCTGCTTTAAGTGCATCCACTGCAATTGGATAATGCATATTCAAGGGGACAGCAATCAACACAATGTCGATAGATTTATCATCCAGCAACTGCCTGTAGTCGGTATAAGATTTATACGGCGCACCGGTACTTACCTTCTGCGCTTCCTTTAACCTAAAATCAAGCACATCGCAAATGGCTGTAATTTGAAATTTATCAGGAAACTGGTTGATGACGTGCATTACCCCCTTGCCACGGTCGCCGCAACCAATAACACCTATTTTGAATATTCCAGCGCTATCTGCAGCCAAAGTTTTGAATTGGTTCAATACCAAGCCGCCCGTCAGTATGCCCGCACTTTTCACAAATGTTCTTCTTTCCATTTACTATTGCTTTATAAAAGATTTAAATCCGGTCGTCACCGTGTCCGCCACTGCGCCATTCGGTTTTTTGTAGATAATATAAGCGCCAAGTTCGTGCCTTTCCGACAAAAACTCAAGTGTTTTTTTCAGCCCCATAGCAATAAAACCATTATCATAACCATCAGCAGTAATACCGTCTTTGGCATACACGGTGACGCTGATCATTTCATTTTGTGTTGGATACCCGGTTTTAGGATCAATAATATGAGATATTTCCTTGTTACCTGCTTTTAAATGTTTACGGTAATTCCCCGATGTTGTCACGGCCCCATCGCCCGGTTCTATGATCTTGCGCAGGGGCGCCGGATCAATGTCGTTATCATCTATAGCCTCAATACCAATCCGGAAAGGTTCGCCATCGGGTTTCTTTCCTTTCACGCGCAATTCGCCACCTATTTCAGCTATGTAGTTATAAACCTTATGTTTTTCACACAATTCGGCAAGCAGGTCTGCGGCGTATCCCTGTGCAATACCATTCAAATCGATTTGCACCCCGGGCGCTTTTTTATGCAGAAAACTACCTGTAAGCCAAATTTTGTCGGATCCTACAATCTTTAGCAAACGGTTCACTGTATTGGCATTGGGAAAAGCCTTTGGCTTTTTCACGCCGAATCCCCAGGCATCTACCAGTGGCTTTACGGTAATGTCAACCAAGCCCATGGTATTCCGGTTAATTTCCATCGCTTTTTTTACCAGTATCTTAAAATGTTTATCAATGGTGATCCCCTTAGCCGACCGGTTAAATTTACAGATGAGCGATGATGGTAAATAAAGCGACACAGACCTGTCCAGGCTTGCCAGCAGGCTGTCTGTTTGCTTTTGGGTTATCAAACTATCCGCGGCATAATAAGTAAGCTGATAGGTAGTCCCTTGTGAAAAACCTTCGATATGGAACTTACTTAAATTAACCTGTGCCAACGCAGCCTGACACCAAAAAACGCCCAGGGCCAGTAGTAAAAAGTAAACACCATTCAAACGCATTTTTATTTAGTAGGTTAGTCTGTTAACATTCAATCACAGTTGTCTAAGTAAAATTATACAAGCAATAATTGTATGGGATTAATGCGTTGTTAGTTGATTGTTAAAGATGATAATATAATAATGTTAAAAAAAAATATTAGCGCAAAAACAAGTTAACAGTAAAATTGTTCAACATCACATACATGCTGATGCCACCTTTAAGATTGGACAAATTTCCCGGATTTAATTCATTGCCAATAGTAATATTTTGTTATTTGAATACTTTTTTTAGTTTTGATTAACCGAAATTAATTAATAATTACCTACGGATTATTAATAACTACCTTATAGAAAAAATTTTACATCAACATAAAACCTATCCGCATGAAAGATGATATTTTGAAAGAAGTATTGGCTGGAACAGATGTTACTGAAGAGTACCCAACTGACTCTTTAGACCTGAAGGAATTGCTAAAAGTACTGTCAATGGTAAAAAACGGCAAGTTAGATGTTCGTATGCCTGTTACCCAGGCGGGGATCAACGGCCGTATATGCGAAGTACTGAACGATATTATTGACATGAACGAACGTTTTGTGGCAGAGATATCATCTGCTGAAAAAACGATAGGCAAACGTGGTAACCTTTCTAAACGTATTGAACTTTCAGATGCCAAAGGGGAATGGGCCAGTGGTGTAAGTTCACTTAATAATCTTATTGAAGACCTGACATCACCAACCCTGGAGATTGCGGGAATGATCAACTCTGTTGCCAATGGTGACCTTTCCAAGCACATTCCGTTGGAAATTAAGGGGCACCCGCTAAAAGGGGAGTTCCTCCGTATTGCCAAGGAATCTAACCAGATGCTCTCCAAACTTCGTTTATTCTCTATGGAAGTAACACGGGTAGCCCGGCAGGTAGGCTCGGAAGGCAAGCTGGGTGAGCAGGCAAAAATTAAGGGCGTTGCCGGTGTATGGGCCGAGTTAACCGATTCGGTAAACCAGATGGCGGGTAACTTAACCGCCCAGGTACGTAACGTAGCGGCGGTAACCACAGCGGTAGCGAAAGGTGACCTTTCCCGTAAGATCACGGTGGAGGCCAAGGGTGAGATATTAGAGCTCAAAAACACCATCAATACCATGGTGGATCAGTTGAACTCGTTTTCATCAGAAGTAACGCGTGTGGCATTGGAAGTAGGTACCGAGGGTAAACTGGGTGGCCAGGCCAAAGTGCCGGGCGTAGCGGGTACCTGGAAGGACTTAACTGACTCGGTAAACCGTATGGCGGGTAACTTAACATCGCAGGTGCGGAACATTGCGGGTGTAACTACCGCGGTGGCCAATGGTGACTTGTCTAAGAAGATTACGGTGGACGTGAAAGGGGAAATGCTGGAATTGAAGAAAACCATTAATACGATGGTGGATCAGCTTAACTCGTTCGCATCTGAAGTAACGCGTGTGGCGTTGGAAGTAGGTACCGAAGGTAAGCTGGGCGGCCAGGCACGTGTAAAAGGGGTTGGCGGTGTTTGGAAAGATTTGACAGATTCGGTGAACCAAATGGGTAGTAACCTTACCGACCAGGTACGTAATATTGCTTGGGTAACCACAGCGGTAGCAAAGGGTGACCTTTCCCGTAAGATTACGGTAGACGCCAAAGGTGAGCTTTTGGAATTAAAGAACACTATTAATACGATGGTGGATCAGCTAAACTCTTTCTCATTCGAAGTAACCCGTGTGGCACGTGAGGTGGGTTCGGAAGGGCAGTTAGGTGGTCAGGCTAACGTACCAGGTGTAGGCGGTACGTGGAAGGACTTAACTGACTCGGTAAACCAGATGGCGGGTAACTTAACCGGTCAGGTGCGTAACATAGCCGAAGTAACCACTGCGGTGGCCAAAGGCGACTTATCTAAAAAGATCACGGTAGACGTACAGGGCGAGATGCTGGAGCTTAAGATCACGATCAATACGATGGTGGATCAGCTTAACTCGTTCGGTTCGGAAGTAACACGTGTGGCGCGTGAGGTAGGTTCCGAAGGGCAGCTGGGTGGCCAGGCGAATGTGCCGGGTGTAGGTGGTACCTGGAAGGATTTAACCGACTCGGTAAATAAAATGGCCGATAACTTAACATCGCAGGTACGTAATATAGCCGAAGTAACCACAGCGGTAGCGAAGGGTGACCTTTCCCGTAAAATTACTGTAAATGCCAAAGGCGAGTTATTGGAGCTGAAAGATACCATTAACACTATGGTGGATCAGCTACGCGGTTTCGCATCCGAAGTAACCCGTGTGGCGCGTGAGGTGGGTTCGGAAGGGCAATTGGGCGGTCAGGCGAATGTGCCGGGTGTAGATGGTACCTGGAAAGACTTAACCGACTCGGTAAACAAAATGGCGGGTAACCTTACCGCGCAATTAAGAAATATAGCGGATGTATCCATTGCGATTGCAAATGGTGACTTATCCAAAAAAATTACGGTTGACGTACGTGGAGAGATCCTTCAGCTTAAGGAAACCATTAATACCATGGTTGACCAGCTGCGTGGTTTCGCATCAGAAGTAACGCGTGTGGCGCGAGAAGTAGGTACTGATGGTAACCTGGGGGGCCAGGCCTTTGTGCCGGGCGTTGCGGGTACCTGGAAGGACTTAACCGACTCGGTAAACCAGATGTCGAGTAACTTAACATCGCAGGTGCGTAACATTGCCGAGGTGACCAAAGCGGTGGCCAGCGGTGACTTATCTAAAACGGTAATCATCGACGTGAAAGGCGAGATCATGGACCTGAAAAACACCATTAACACGATGGTGGATCAGTTGAACTCGTTCGCATCGGAAGTAACGCGTGTGGCACGTGAGGTAGGTACGGAAGGCAAGCTGGGTGGCCAGGCACACGTAAAAGGAGTAGGCGGTACCTGGAAGGATTTGACCGACTCGGTAAATCAAATGGCATCCAACCTAACCGGGCAAATACGTGGTATTGCTAAGGTGGCAACGGGTATTGCAAAGGGTAACCTTAAACAGCGCCTATCTATTAACGCTTTGGGTGAGGTGGCCCAGTTAACGGATACTATTAACGAAATGATTGACACTCTTGCGGTGTTTGCGGATGAGGTAACCACTGTGGCGCGTGAGGTGGGTGTGCAGGGCCGGTTAGGTGGCCAGGCGAGTGTACCGGGCGCATCGGGTACGTGGAAGGACTTAACAGAGAACGTGAACCAGCTGGCGCAAAACTTAACCGTGCAGGTGCGTTCCATATCCGAAGTAGCATCGGCGGTAACCAAGGGTGACTTAACCCGTACCATTCGTGTAGATGCGAAGGGTGAGTTGGAAGCTTTGAAGGATACGATTAACCAGATGATCGCCAATCTGAAAGGTACAACCTTACGTAACCATGAACAGGATTGGCTAAAATCCAACCTGGCCAAGTTTGCGCAGATGCTACAGGGTCAGCGTGATAGGAATGCTGTGGCGAATAAAGTGTTATCTGAATTGGCTGAACTGGTAAATGCCCGTTACGGTGCCTTCTATATATTAGAACAGCCCGAGCTGTCGGATGAACCTAAATTAAAACTATTTGCAGGTTACGCACAAAAAAGCCGGAAACTGATAGACCAGGAATTTTCACTTAATGAAGGCTTGGTAGGCCAGTGCGCCATTGATAAAGAACGGATCAGGCTTTCTAACGTGCCGGGCGAATATTTGCAGATCAGTTCGGGTATTGGCAGTGCTGCACCTATCGATCTGGTGATATTGCCCGTATTATTTGAAAACAACATTAAAGCTGTTATTGAGCTGGCTTCATTCGAAAACTTCAGCGATACACACATCGACTTTTTGGATCAGTTAACAGAAAGTATTGGTATCGTATTGAATAACATTGAAACGAATACCCGTACCGAAGAGTTGTTAGCCCAATCGCAATCACTGGCCAGCGAGCTTTCCGCCCAGCAGGAAGAGTTAAGGCGTGCCAATGATGAGTTGCACGATAAAGGCCGTTCGCTGGAAGAAAAGGCAGAACAGTTAACCCTGACCTCGAAATACAAGTCGGAGTTCTTAGCTAACATGTCGCACGAATTGCGCACACCGCTAAATAGTTTACTGATACTTGCCCAGCAATTATTTGAGAATCCGGAAGGAAACCTTACTGAAAAGCAAAGGATGTTCGCTAAAACTATCCATTCCTGCGGAGATGACCTGATACAATTGATAAATGATATCCTCGATCTTTCTAAAATTGAATCGGGTGTAATTGCGGCCGATGTAATGCCGGTGAGCTTTAAGGAGATAGCAGCATTTGCTGAATCGACCTTTAAACCAATATCTGAAGCGAAAAACCTGAAATTCGAGATCGAAATGCAGGACGGCTTGCCCGAATTAATGGAAACCGATATGCAGCGCCTGAATCAGATATTAAAGAATTTACTTTCTAATGCCTTTAAATTTACCGAGAAAGGCCGTGTTAAATTGAGTGTATTCAGGCCTGCAGCAGGACAGGAAAATCCGCTTAGTGATAATGATTCGGTTATTGCGTTCTCTATAGAAGATTCGGGTATTGGTATATCCAAAAACACACAAGGTATCATATTCGAAGCCTTCCAGCAAGCCGAAGGTTCTACAAGTCGCAAATATGGTGGTACAGGTTTGGGCCTTTCTATTAGTAAAGGCTTTGCCGAGCTGTTGGGCGGTACTATTACCGTTGGCAGCGAGTTAGGCAAGGGCAGTACATTTACACTATACCTGCCGCTGAAATATAAGGAAGAGAAAGCGACCCCTGTTAAAGTGAAGGAAGCGTATCCTGCTTCGCATGCCCGCAACCTTATTGATACAGCTGAGTTAGCTATTGATGACGACCGCCATAACATAGTGGCTGAAGATAAGGTGCTGCTGGTAATTGAAGACGACCTGCGCTTTACCAAGATATTAATTGATAAAGCCCATGACCATAATCTGAAGGTGCTTGTGGCCATCAGTTACCTGGAAATATTCGACAGCATTATCAAATATAATCCTATCGCGATCACGCTGGATGTTAATATGCCCGAATCAAACGGTTGGAAAATACTGAAGCTGCTGAAAACGGACATTAATTTAAGGCATATCCCTGTCCATATTATATCTGGTGAGGATAATAAATTCATGGCCTTAAAATTAGGCGCAAAGTCGTTCAGCCTCAAGCCTCTATCTAACAACTCGTTAGATGAACTTATTTCAGGTATTGTCAACTTTCATCAGCATACCAGGAAAAAGGTATTGGTGATTGAAGATAATGAGGGTGAATTACAGCGCGTAACCGAACTATTGGCGAATGATCAGATAGAAGTATTTAGTGCGACCACTGCTAAGAAAGCGTTGTCCATCTTGAAAAAGGAATTGTTCGATTGTATTGTTTTGGATTATATGTTGCCGGACGCCAACGGTATGGAATTATTGAATAAGATCAACCTGCTGAAACAGTCGCAAACAATGATGTTACTACACTCGGCGCGCGATTTTACTCAGGATGAACTGATCCAATTAAAGCGTCTGAATCATAAAATTATTACTAAAACACCTAACTCACACGTCCACCTGTTAGAAGAGATATTGATACTGCTGCATATTGATAAAAAATATATCAGCGAGAGCAAGCTGAAAATGATCAATAGCGTGCGGGATACCAAAGATATACTTGATAATAAGAAAGTACTGGTGGTTGATGATGACGTACGGAACCTATTTGCGTTGACTGCGGTTTTTGAACGCTCAAAAATAGAGGTTATTACTGCGGAAAGCGGACGTGAGGCACTGGAGATCCTAAATAAGGATAAGAGCATAGATATTGTGCTGATGGATATCATGATGCCCGAGATGGACGGCTATGAAACCATTCAAATGATCCGGAAAGAGCAGCGCCATAAAAACTTGCCAATTATTGCTGTAACTGCTAAGGCGATGATTGGCGACCGGCAAAAGTGTATTTCTTCCGGCGCTTCCGATTATATTACCAAGCCAGTAAAAACAGACCAGTTGTTATCCCTAATGCGCGTATGGCTGATCAAATAGCACATAGCGCATTATACAAGCCGAAACTTATAACTTATCATGCAAGAAGAACCTGTAATTAAGATACTGCTGGTTGATGATAACGAAAACAACCTGCTATCCATGGAAGTGGTGCTGGAGAAAGAGAAATATGCTTTTTATAAAGCTACTTCTGGCCGTGAAGCGCTGCGGATATTGTTAAAAGAGGAAGATTTTTCGCTCATTCTATTGGATGTTAAAATGCCAATAATGGAC
Organism: Mucilaginibacter boryungensis; assembly: GCF_015221995.1. Lineage (NCBI taxonomy): Bacteria > Pseudomonadati > Bacteroidota > Sphingobacteriia > Sphingobacteriales > Sphingobacteriaceae > Mucilaginibacter > Mucilaginibacter boryungensis. The sequence continues at coordinate 2,241,192 of NZ_JADFFM010000001.1, read as the reverse complement.
GGGTATGAAACTGCCGCTTTAATTTACCAGCGGGATAAGTTACGTCACATCCCTATTATTTTTATTACCGCACACGACTATGAAGAGGCCGCCATCTTCAAAGGGTATGAAGCAGGTGCGGTAGATTTTATTCGGAAACCTTTTAATCCGGAAATGCTGCGGTCAAAAGTGACTGTTTTTACGGATCTATACCGCAAGAACCAACTATTACAGCGTCAGGAAGAAAAGCTACAGGCAATAAATCAGGACCTGATACAACTGAACCAGGGCCTTGAACAGCGCGTGCTTGAACGTACGATTGAACTGGAAGGGCTAAATCAGGAGCTAAAGGAACTGAATTTATCTAAGGATAAATTCTTGTCGGTAATTTCTCACGACCTGCGCAATCCGCTTACCTCGTTGCTGGCTTCATCTGAAAACTTATCCCGTGATGCTGAAAAACTAAAGCCCGAGCAAATAAAAATGTTCGCTGATATTATTAACCGGACGTCGCATAAGATATTAGACCAATTAAATGAATTGGTGGAATGGGCTAAGGAACAGCGGGAAAAAACGAGTTTCACGCCCCAGGATCTTAATTTGCAGCAATTTGTAAACGAGTCGCTTGATCTGCTTCGGGAAAATGCACGTCAAAAAGAAATTATGCTTGAAAACCTGGTGGATGACGATCTTTTTATACATGCCGATGCGCTAATGTTTCGTTCGGTATTGCAAAACCTGGTCACCAACGCCATCAAATATACACCAGCCGGTGGCGGAAAAGTGGTTGTAACAGCAGTTCCAATGGAAGGGATGATCGAGATATGTATCCGGGATAATGGGATAGGCATGTCTGGGCCAACCAGGGAAATGCTGTTCGGCCAGGCCAGCGCTGCTTCTCTATTGGGCACAAGCAAAGAAAAAGGAACTGGCCTTGGCCTGCTATTAGTAAAAGATTTTGTGGCCACGCATGGCGGTACAATTAGGGTAGAAAGCGAACTTAATGAAGGCACCTGTTTCCTTTTCACAATGCCGAAAAATAAGCAAATCGTATCTGTTTAACCATTATAACAATTATTAATTAATGTCTCCAATAACCATTACCGATCAACCCAAAAAAAGCATTGCCATTTTTGATGATGATGAAGATATTCTGTCGATCTGTTCTTATATTCTGACTGAACAGGGTTGGAGTGTCCACACTTTTAATAATTGCAACCATATTTTGGATAAGCTCGCTCCGGTGCACCCTACTGTTATCTTTATGGATAATTGGATACCAGATAAGGGAGGGGTGGTTGCAACTCAAATATTAAAAAATTCTCCCCGCTTCCAAAACATACCGGTGATCTACTTTTCGGCAAATGCAGATATTGAATTATTAGCGCAAAATGCTGGAGCTGATGCTTACCTGGCTAAACCTTTTAATCTTGAAGAACTGGCAGAGGTGATTGACCGGGTACAAGCAGCAGTAAAATGAAATAAACTATGCGCAAAGATGTTGCCTTGAAAAACTCGTGGTTGCTCACAAAGCGTGGGCCAACGAGTTTGATATTGACGGTGCACCAAATTCCCCAATAAATTTGAGGTGGACTATGTAAGAGTATATCAAAAATAAAAAGTCGCATAGATTATTATGCGACCTTTTATTTTATGCCAGCATCAGCGTTTATTTATTATCAGACATTGCTTTGTTCAAGGCTATTACCGCGCTTTTAAAATGTTCGCGTGCTACCAAAAACTGAATATTTACCTTGCGCAAAGCAAAACCCGCACTTTGGATATTAATACCCGCATCTGTTAAAGCTGCAGCGGCACGGGCTAATAAACCCGGCTGATCCATATTGGTGCCTAACATACACACCATGGCGGTTTTCTCAACAGTTACCTTTTCAAAGTTCTCTTCCAGTTCCCGGATAAGCTTTTTATCAAAATCACGTTCCCAAATTACTATAGAGATACTGTTCGCGCTGGTTGCTTTAAATATATAACTAACGTTATGATCGAAAAATATCTGCATAATTTTCAAATCCGAACCAACATTGCTCACCATTAATGGATCGTATACATCGATCAGGATCAATTTGTCAGTGCCGGTAATTACTTCTACACGCTTGGTCTCACAAATAAAATCTTTGGTAATAAGCGTGCCTGAGTGTGCCGGCTCAAAAGTGTTTTTAATGCGCAGGTTAATGCCATTTATCTCTAAAGGTTTTGAGGCCTTGGGGTGGATCGCTTCCATGCCCACATCGGCTAACTGATCGGCAATATCATAGTTGGTGTTACCTACAGGGATACAGTTTTTTATCCCTACAATCCCCGGATCGGCTGTTGAAAGGTGGTATTCTTTATGGATAATGGCTTCCGCAGGTTTCAGTTCTTCAGCTATTTTGCTGAACGTAACTTCGCTATAGCCACGGTCGAACTCGCGCATAATACCTTCGGTGCCTTTTACATAGCCTGTTACAATGCAAATAGTTTTTTCCAGTTCAATATCCTTGAAGGCATCTTTGATACGCTGGTCTATGGTGAACGAGCGATGGTCGTGCAACCCGCTCAGATCAACAAGGGTGGCATTAATACCCATGTTCTGCAAAATATTGGTGAAGTTGAAAGCCGAATGACTTTCACCTATAGATGCTAATATTTCCCGCGCTGCCTGTAAAATACCATCCTTACTTACATAACCCGATGCCAGTATGTTAGATAGGTTTTCCAGGTATTTTTGTGCTTCATGCACATGGTTTTCAATAAATTCATCAGCTACCTTCAAATTTAAACCCAGCTCAACGTATTGTGTGTTGATCTCTTTAAGTTTAGTTACCAGGTCTTTCAGCGGTTTATGGAAATCCTGGTGCTGGGCCAGGCGGTGGTACACACCCGGTTCTCCGGTCTTCTTATTTTCTAACAGGATATTAGTAACACCCGAGAATGCCGAAACCACAAAAATGCGGTTGTATAACTCATCGCCGGTACGGTTATATAGGATAATGTTATTAATTACGTCTTTCAGGGCACTCATGGATGTGCCGCCTATTTTCTCTACTGTGAACATGAGTTCAATATTGAATTATGTGTTTTGAATTATTGATTTAGGATTCTTTATATAACACGCCTGCTTTTTCAGCTGATGTTTTGATGCCTTTGATCATGGCCGAGCTAAAACCGTTATGCTCCATCTCATTTAAGCCCGCAATGGTACAGCCTTTTGGCGATGTCACTTTATCAATCTCCTGCTCCGGGTGCGATGCAAGTTGCAGTAGCAGGTCGGCAGCACCCTTGGCAGTTTGGGCAGCCATCTTTAAAGCATCGTGCGCGTGGAAACCAATTTCAGTACCGCCTTGTGATGCCGCGCGGATAGAACGCAGGAAAAATGCAATGCCGCAAGCGCATAAAGCCGTAGCCGATGTCATCAGTTCCTCGTTAATACGGATACTTACACCCACAGTATCAAACAACGAAGTAACCAATTTGATGTTATCGTCAGACGCGGTATCGGTGGCAATGCAAGTCATGGACTGCCCAATGGCGATTGCTGTATTAGGCATTGCACGCACCACTTGTACATCTAAACCTAAATGCTTACGGATATCCTGGCAGCTTACGCCCGATACTACCGAGATCAGTAAATGCTTTGCCGGGTCAATTGACGGTTTGATCTCATCAAGCAGCTTGTTTAATTGCTGGGGCAATATGGCTAATACTATTATTGTAGCATTGTTAACCGCTTCTGCATTATTGCCGGTGGTTTGGTAGCCTGCATCTTTTAAAGGTACAAGGGCGGCTATATTGCGGCGCGTCAGGGTTATTTGGGCAGGGTTGTAAATTTCTGCTTTAACCAATCCTTTGGCTAATGAAAGCCCAATGTTTCCGCTGCCTAAAATGGCTATATGTTTTGTGCTCATGGTTTATTTACTTAATCGTGTACCAAATGAAGCTTCATCATTTAGTTTGTTCAAATCATTAGCATGACCGATAATTACTGCCTGTACACCAAAATCAATGGCACTAAAGGCATTATCCAGCTTAGGCAGCATGCCACTGTGGATTATCCCGGCTGCCTTCAGTTCATCATAACGCTCCGGATTAATATCACGTATCAATGAATCCTCATCATCAATATCCTGCAATACGCCTTTCTTTTCAAAGCAATAGATCAGTGTGGTACTATATAAACCCGACATAGCAACCGCCAGGGCTGATGCTATAGTATCGGCGTTAGTGTTCAGCAATTGCCCGTCGCCATCATGTGTCAGTGCGCTAAAAACAGGGGTGAAGCCGGCTTCCAGCAAGCTGCTGATACCGTTAGCATTAACCGAATTATCATCCAAATCGCCCACAAAGCCATAATCAATTGTTTTTATGGGACGTTTTTTAGCTTTTATCAGGTTACCATCGGCACCGGTTAAGCCAATAGCATTACTGCCATAGCGTTGTAACTGTGCCACAATGTTTTTATTGATCAAACCACCGTAAACCATGGTAACCACGCGCAGGGTTTCAATATCCGTTATACGCCTGCCATCTACCAGTTTGGCTTCAATGCCTAAAGTTTCAGATAGTTGTGTAGCTACTTTGCCACCGCCATGAACTAATATCTTGTAACCTTTAAGCGCAGTAAAGTCTTCCAAAAACTTGTGCAGGCTTTCAGAATTATCTATAACGTTTCCGCCAATTTTTATGATGTACAGCGATTGCATAATTACTAATTGCTGCGAAAATAGGGAAACCACCGCAAAAAATCAGTTTAAAACTTAAAATTCTACTGATTTAGTAGAGTATTGCCCTGCTATCTCGCCAAAAAAGCATTAATAACCGAAAACTCGCGGTTAGGTTCTTCCACCTGCGGGTTATGGCCCGAGTGCTCAAACATCACAAATTCGGCTTGCGGGCAATATTGTTTAAACTTTACCATCATCCAGGGCACGGCTACACGGTCATAACGCCCGCCTATAATTAGTACTGGCATTTTCAGGTCTTTTAATTGCTTACGGTAATCGAAAGTGCCGATATCGCCACCTACTATAAAGTCGCCGTCTTTACCTACCATCTGGTAGTATAATTTGGTGTTGTTGAGATTAGGGTAATCATCGCCTCCTTTGCCTTCAAACCTGGCCGGGTTATAGGCATATAAAAAGCCGTAAGGAACGCGGCTATAGATCTCCTGGTGTTTGGCATCGCTGGAAACCGCGCCTTTTTCCCTGATCTTCATTAGTTCGTTCCAAACTTCGGGATAGTTGGTCTTTATCTCGTGGTTTGAATTATCATCATTCTCCTGCCACATTACAAAACTGTGAAAGGTATTAGCCAATATTAAGTGACTCAGGTGCTGGGGGTATTTAACCGCGTAACCCTGTGCCACTACACCACCGTATGAGTGGCCCAAAACGCTGATCTTGTCTAATTTAAGTGCTTTACGCAACCCCTCAATGTCCTCAATATCACGCGCCAGGGTATATTCACTTACCAAAGCCGCGGTGTCCGACTTTCCACGGCCAAAGGCGTCAAAATAAATCAGTTGATGATGGTTTTGTGCCAGCGGATCGAAACTGCGCAGGCCAAGGTGCGAGTTTCCCGGGCCACCGGCAATAAATATAATAGGATCGCCTTCGCCAACGGTTACCACCCAAAGTTTGGCGCCGTTAACATGTACATATTTGCCGTCGGTCTGGCTGTTTACATTTCGTATCTGGGCTTTAGACGCAATAGTTAAAAAAAGCAGGATAAATAAGGGGTATTGGAATTTCATTTTAATGTAAATCAATGCTAAAAGTACTAAATCCTTAAGAAATCTCCCGAAATTTGGTATTATTGAAAACATAAGCGGGCTATATCTGCTTGTTTGTTACAAAAGCAGCTGCGGCCCTGGCCGTTATACACTACATATGGATCTTTTAAATACCACTGCCGGCGTGCCCCGCATTGTAATAATAGGGGCAGGGTTTGGCGGTATACAAGTAGCAAAAAATCTTAAAAACACACCAGTTGAAGTTGTTTTGCTGGATAAACATAACTATCACACCTTTCAGCCATTGCTTTACCAGGTGGCTATGGGCGCTTTAGAGGGTGATTCTATCGCTTTCCCCGTACGTCGCATTTTTGCCGGGCAAAAGAATTTCACTTTTCTGATGGCCGCGGTACAAAAAATAAATCCGGAAGCCAACACGCTGCATACGAATATCGGGGACATTAAATACGATTACCTGGTAGTTGCAACCGGTGCTAATACCAATTTTTTCGGAAGTGAGGAAATTGAACACCATGCGATGCCTATGAAAAACCTGCCCGAAGCGCTGAACCTGCGGGCCCTTATCCTGCAAAACCTTGAAAAGGCGCTAATAACTACCGACAAGGAAGAAAGACAAGCCCTATTAACCTTTGTGGTGGTAGGTGGCGGCCCAACAGGGGTTGAACTATCCGGCGCTTTGGCCGAAATGAGGATGCATATTTTATGCAAGGATTATCCTGGTTTGTGTTTAGATGATATGAAAGTTTTGCTGGCCGAGGGTAAACCCGAATTGCTGGCCGCCATGTCTGAAGGGGCATCCTGCAAAGCAAAACAGTTTTTAATTGATAGGGGCGTTGTGGTTAAAAATAGCGTCCATGTGGAGCATTACGACGGCTTGACCCTTACTATTGATGACGGTACCGTAATGAAAACACGCAATGTTTTCTGGGCAGCAGGGGTAAGGGGAGAAGTGCCGGAAGGGATGACTTTAGCCCCCCTTACACGTGGTACCCGCGTAAAAACGGATGACATTAGCAGGGTAGATGGCTACCACAATATATTTGCTATAGGCGATGTAGCCGCGATGATTACACCGGAGTTGCCCGAAGGCTTGCCCGGCGTAGCGCCGGTAGCTATGCAACAAGGTAAACACCTGGCAAAAAACCTGTTAAGAATAATTAAGGGCGAAGCGGCTGTGCCCTTTAAATATTTTGATAAAGGTACCATGGCAACTGTAGGCCGTAACAGGGCGGTAGCAGATATTGGCCGGTTGCATTTTCAGGGCTTTTTTGCCTGGTTGTTATGGATGTTTGTCCATTTATTATCCCTTGCGGGTTTTAGTAATAAGCTGATCGTGTTTTTTAGCTGGGCCATTAACTATTTTAATAAAGATAGTGATAACCGGTTGATCGTCCGTGGCTTTGACACGGTGAAAATGCAGGTAGAGGATGTCTAAAAAAATAGAATGATATTGTGATGACCAACCGTTGTAAGGAATTCAACGTAAATACTACTAAACAATAAAAAATAAATGAAAAAATTAAGTATATACCTGTTGGCTGTCCTGTTTATAGGCTGCGCCAACGCGCAAAACAAACGCGGTGATATGGATATGGCCAGGTTACCTAAACCAGCCCCCGGCGAAGCGGTAGCCACCTTTGCAGGCGGTTGTTTTTGGGCCAGTAGCGAAGTGTTTTCTGAATTGAAGGGCGTGAACAAGGTGGTGGCTGGTTATGCCGGCGGGAAAACTGCAAACCCAACTTACGAGGAAGTTTGTACCGAAACTACCGGACATGCCGAGTCTGCACAGGTTTACTATGACCCCAAGGTGATCAGTTATGAAACTTTGGTTAAGGCGTTCTTTAGCTTTCACGACCCTACTACCTTGAACAGGCAGGGGCCCGATGAAGGCGCTAGTTACCGTTCGGTAGCCTTTTATCGCACACCCGAGGAAAAGAAGATATTAGAAGATGCCGTTAAGGAAGTGAATGCCTCTAAGCATTACAGCAGCCCGGTTGTAACTCAAATTGTACCTTTCAAAACATTTTATGCGGCCGAGAATTATCACCAGGGATATTATAAAGAGCATCCCGACAGGGCGTATATCGTATCGGTTTCTGAACCTAAGGTGATGAAGATGCGCAAGGCGATGAAAAGTTATTTAAAACCTGAGTATCAGAAGTAAGAAATGGGCCTCACCCTGCCCTCTCCGGAGGAGAGGGTTCTTAAATAAAAGCGCCTTTATAAGAGGCGCTTTTATTGTTTATATAGCCCCCTTCCGGGGAGGGTTTGGGAGGGGCTCTTACAACCTGTTAAACCAACCCTTTTTCCAAAATATATACAACTGCACACCTGCAATTAACAGCATTAATGCCCAGGCATAAACGTAGCCATGGTTCCAGTAAAGTTCGGGCATGTTATCGGGAATGACAGTTTTACCATCGGCACCGATGCGGGAAAAGTTCATGCCATAAATACCGGCGATGAAAGTCAACGGAATAAATATAACCGAGATAATTGTCAGCACCTTCATAATTTCATTCATGCGGTTGCTTACCATAGACAGGTACAGATCGATAATACTGGAGGTAATTTCCTTGTAACTTTCTATCAAGTCCATAATCTGGATGCAGTGGTCGTAAGCATCGCGCAGGAAGGTCTTAACTTCGGCGGTTATCAGCGGACTGTCCGTGCGGATCATATCGTTTACCTTATCGCGTTCGGGCCAGCTGGCACGCCGCATTACAATAAGCGACCGCTTAAGGTGCTGGGCATTATACATAATGCTTTTATCGGCCTTTAGGTATAGCTGATCTTCCACACCATCCAAATTATCACCAATACAGGCCAGTATCACAAAATACTGATCGATGATAGTATCGGTTAAGGCATAGCACATATAGCCCGGGCCCGCGGTACGGATAGCGCCTTTGCCGCCTTTTAAACGGGCTTTTACAGCTTCAAAGCGTTCTTCGTGGTCTTCCTCAAAACTAATGATAAGATGCTTTTTTACAATGGCTGAAAATTGAGTATTTTCAAGTTCGTTATCGCCGTTAAGGCGCATAATCCGGCTTACCGCGAAAACATAATCGTCATATTCCTCAAACTTTGGCCTTTGATGGCTGCTGGTAATATCTTCTAAAACCAGCGGGTTGATCTTCAGGTGTTCGCCAATGGATTCTATCAGTTTTTTATCGCCCAGCCCGTTTATCTGTATCCAGTGATAATGCTTATCGCAAGTTTTAAACTGTTCCAGTATCACATCAATATTAGTTCCTTTCGAGGTTACCAATTCCTTCTCGTTATACGAAAAGATATTGATCTGGGGCTTCATGGCATCCTCGGCAATATGGATCATACCGGGGCTATCGCCTACATTGCCCAGTCGTTTTTTAAGCGTTAATTTAATGCGGGGTTTTCTTTTACTATCCATTACAGGTAATTTATGGTTTGCGGCCCCTGGTTAAACAGCAGGTCAACAATGCTCAGGTTCTTTAAAAAGCCTTGTCGCTCTTCAAAAACCTGGAAGTAAGACTTTTGTTCAAAGCCGCTTTCTTTTTTAGCATTGAAACTTAAACGGTAATCAGCGCGGTCGGGGTAAGCCGGCTGGTACTCATCTGTAAATGTAATATCGACTTTTATTTTGGCCATACCTAACAGCATGCGTAATAAAACCTCATTATAGTCAAAAAGAAACTCAAACTTATCCTCGTAAAAACGGGCAAAGTCATCCTCATAATATTCAAAGTAAGCCGACCGGCGATAACAGGCCTGCAGGCTCATCCAATGCAATCGCTGCCAGCGAAAATCATAACTGATACGCACATCGCGCATTTTGGTGTGCACTTTTGAACCCTTAATTACCGGCACCACAAGGGTAAGCAAGCCATCGGGTGAATAGATATTGGCCCGGTTACGATACGTTTGTTTTATCAGGTGTTCTTCTTTCTCTATCAGGATATTTTGCTTATGCTGATTTAAACAAGCAAAGTATTCAACAGGGGGGAGATAAAACATTGGAAAAACAGCGCCTTTATCCGTCATAAATTTTTATGTTTGCAATTAAAATTCCGCCGAAAATAATGATAATAAAAGGGCTTTCAAGAATAGGCGTATTCTTTTTGTACCTCATCTCCTTATTGCCCTTTTGGATATTATACACAATTTCTGATGTATTGTATGTGATTTTGTATCGCATTATTGGCTACCGCAGGGGGGTAGTGCGCGAAAACCTGGCAAATTCTTTTCCTGAAAAAACAACGATAGAGCGTCAGATCATAGAAAAAAAATATTACCGTTACCTGTGCGACCTGATAGTGGAAACTATTAAAACCCTTAGCATATCCAGGAAAGAAGTAATGCGGCGCATGCTGCCCGCCACCATACATACCAACCAGTTAGTGGCCGATATTTTTGCGCAGGGAAAAAGCATTTTGGGTGTAGCCGGGCATTATGGCAATTGGGAGTTCGCGGCGCTAAGTTGTAGTATGATGACGGAAGAAGAACGGATTGTAGTTTATAAACCGTTGGCTAACCAGGTGTTTGATCAATTATTTAACAAGTCCCGCTCAAAGTTTGGTGCCGAAACCGTGGCCATGAAAGATATATTACGCAAACTGGTAAGAATAAAAGATAAACGCAGTTTTACAGTCTTGCTTTCAGATCAAACGCCAGTGCAGGAATCCGTACAGTACTTTACCAATTTTTTAAATCAGCCTACGGCAATTTTTTTGGGTGTAGAAAAACTTGCAAAAACTTTAAATTCGGCTGTGGTATTTTGTGATATTAAATGTATTGAAAGGGGATACTATACTTATAATTTTATTCCGCTAACGCTTGATCCAAAAAACACAGCCGAATACGAGATCACTAACATGCATGTTGCCCATCTTGAAAAAACAATAAGAGAAATACCGCAATACTGGTTATGGAGCCACAAAAGATGGAAATTTAAGCCGAGAAACGCATAAATGAGTAATATACCTAAAGTAGCAATTGTTATTTTAAACTGGAATGGCTTAAAACATCTCAGCCAGTTTTTGCCGTCGGTAATGGCAAGCGAATGGCCTAACCTTGAAGTTGTTGTAGGCGATAATGCCAGCACCGATGATTCTGTACTTTTTCTTAAAAGCAGATATCCGGATATTAAAATTATTCAAAATGATAATAATTACGGTTTTACCGGAGGCTATAACCGCGTACTGAACCAGGTTGAAGCCGATTACTTTATCCTGCTAAACTCCGATATTGAAGTTACGCCTAACTGGATAGCGCCTGTAATTTCATTGATGGAAAGCGATGAACAAGTGGCCGCGGCTGCGCCAAAAATTAAGGCGTACCATCAGCCAACCCATTTTGAACACGCGGGAGCGGCGGGGGGCTTTATTGACAGTTATGGCTATCCATTTTGCCGCGGACGGATATTTTATGAGATAGAAGAGGATAAAGGCCAATACGATCAATCAGGCGAGGTGTTTTGGGCTACAGGTGCAGCCTTGTTTATTAAAAAGAAGTGTTGGGACTTAACCGGCGGTTTTGATGAACGTTTTTTTGCCCACATGGAAGAAATTGACCTGTGCTGGCGTTTAAAAAACCTTGATTACAAAATTATGTACTGTGCCGAATCGGTAGTTTACCATGTAGGGGGCGGCACGCTTGATAAGGAAAACCCTTTTAAAACTTATCTTAATTTCCGTAATAACTTATTGTTACTTAAAAAGAACCTGTCGTTTGGCCGGGCATTATTTACTATTTGCCTGCGCTTTTTACTGGATTTGCTGGCTATTTTCAGGTTTTTGAATGAAGGTAAACGCAAAGACGCCTGGGCTATCAGCCGTGCGCATCAAAGTTTTGTGCGGATGTTGTTTAAATCTGAAAAGTCGGTAGCCAAATCGCCAAAGGCGCACCATACCACCCTAAAACGCATGTATAAACACAGCATTGTATGGGAGTTCTTCATTAAGAAAAAACGGCATTTCAGCGATTTAGGGGGCGAGGATTTTTACAAGTAAACATTCTTTACGTCATCCTGAGTGTAACGAAGGATCACCGATATGCAGGGCTGACTATGCGTGCCGGGGATGTTTCGCTGCTGCTCAACATGACGCGTTGGTTCTATTTAGCCTCACCCTTCTCATCTCCACCAACAACCGGCATCCCTTCAGGGAAATGCAGGTATAGGTCTTTCCTGGCAGATGGTATTGCAACATTTTCGCGCGGCAGCATATCATAAATATCGGCCAGCACAGTGCTTTTTAATGCATTCGTGGTAGTAATATCGGCTGCCCAAAAGAAGATCTTAAAATCAACCGAGGTTTCGCTTACACCGCTTAAAAATACAGAGGGGGCCGGCGATGTCATAATATCTTCCCGGTTGCTCAGCATGTTTTTCAGCAGGTCTTTAGTATGATTAATATCCGCTCCGTAAGCCGTGGCTATCATCAGTTCAATACGGCGGTTGCTGTTACTAAGCGTCCAGTTAACTACATGTTGGGATATCAGGTCGCCGTTGGGGATAATTACTTCCGAACCATCACTGGTCAATAACTTGCTCGACCGTACGCCAATCTCCTTCATGGTACCCGACCGGTTGCCTACTTCAATAATATCGCCTATCTGGATAGGTTTTTCAAATGCCAGTATCAAACCCGATACCAGGTTATTTACAATGTTTTGTAAACCAAAGCCTATACCTATACCAAATGCGCTGATAATAATGGTCAGTTTTTCTAAAGGAAAACCCGATGCCGCGACCGCTAAAAGGAAACCGGCTGAGAATACACCCAGCCTGATCAGCAGCGCCGAAGTACGGTTTTTTTTCTTCAGTACAGAAAGATCGGTAACCCGCTGGGCAGAAACATCATAAAAATAACTTATGATGCGTGATATGACAGATGACAGCCAAATAACCGCTATAAATATTAAAAAGCCACGAAAAGTGAAGGAGGCGCCGCCAACCGTACGGGATTCGCTTAGCAGATCGTGCACATTATCGTTAGCCCAATCATCAACATTAAGGTTTTGCAGCAACGTAAATCCCCACAATAATGCAGCAACAGTAACCAGTATGGATTTAAACTTCTTTTCAACAAGGGTAAAATCTATCCAATTAATAATACTGTTGGCATCCTTTTTAGTTTGGAATTGCAAATAAAGGCCCTGTAGTATAATTTGAACAACAAGATAAAAAATTACCAGCAGCCATAAGTTAAACACGGCGGTAACCCCAATTATTTTAGCCAGGCTAAATCTGCCGCTAATATTAAGCAACAGCGATAACAACTGTAGGCCTATAAAAACTTTTAAAACCAAGCAGGTATTTGGCAAATGCCCTTCAGGGTCTTTTTGGCATTTCTTTAAAAATAAGTAACCTATAATAATTGAAACAATGCTAAGTATCAGCACCGTATACCTGTCTATATTTGATATTTGAATAAACAAGTTACTTGCGCCATAAACAATGGTTATCCAAAATAATTGAAATAAGAAATAATATGTTTTTGGATGCTCTTTCCGGGTGAGCAGTAACGAGACAATTATTGAAATGAGGAACATTGCCTCGAGGCAAACAACAGGCGGATGGGTGTAGAAATAAGGTATTATAGCGGTGCCTATCAGTAACGATGAAATGATAGGGTCTTTATAAATGTACCCCGCTCGTTCAAATATAGCTACAGGGTTGTCGTTATTTTTAAATGTTTTAATTCGGTTATAAAATACCCATATAAACACCAGTATTAAAAAGACCACACCAACCAGGTTTGTCAGTTTTTCGTTCCTGTTAAAATAATTAAGCAGTATCCTGTTCAGTTTTATAGTGCTCGAAAGCGCCGCTTTAAAGTCGTTATAAGCCAGGCCGGTATTCCAGATATAGTCCGATTCGCCCGAGATCGCTTTTATGGCAAATCGTTTAATTTTTAAATCGATCTGGTCTGTTTGGTCAAGTATGCGGTTATAAGCTACGGCTATTTCATTTTGTAATAAATTTACCTTTAATAAAGCCGTCCGGTTAAGCGAATCAGTTTTACGCCACAAGTGTCTTACGGATTGTAACTGGTTAAAATAGGTGCGCCGTAGTGTACTATCGGTAGGTGCAGCCCTAAGCGTGGTATCTTTAAAAAACCTGATCAGGTCTTTTTGATTATGAACAAGCCCCGAATCAATATCTCCCAGTTGCGATTGCCAGTCTTCCAGCTTGCCCTGTGTGCGGTCTAAATTATCCCTTAAAACAAACAGGTAACGCAGTGTGCTTGATTTATGGGTTTTGGCCAGGCTATCCATACGGTTAAGCCTTCTCACCACCGATGGTAGCTGCTGGCTAATGTCTGCCGTATCTAAACCTTCGGATAAATTGTTATTAATTTGATTGAAAGTGGTGGTATATTGTTCCACCCGCTGTAAAAGGCTATTGATAGAAGTATCTGTTTTGTTTAAGGCACGCAACAATGAATCGCGCGAATGCATGGAGCGCCTTGCGGATTCCCTTTTTGATATTGGGGGTTTAGCCTGCTTATCCTGCGCGTAAGCCTGTTGTGCAGTGCCCGCAAATACTATCGCCCATAAGGCTACCAGGAATTTAAATGAATGACTCTTGATTGAAATAGTTTTCATAGGGCGAAGGCTTAACGTAAAAATACATAAAACGTTTTAAAAAAGGCCGCAATTTAGTTTGTGGTAAGGTAAAAATGTATTAAGTTTATAGAATAACTAAACCGAATAATGAAACCTTACAGTATTATCACCCTCTTACTTTGCCTTGCTTTTAGTGCAGGCGCCCAAAAACTTGATATCCCCGCAGGGAAAGCGTTTGAGATAACCAAGCATATCAAAGAAACTGGTACATATAAGAGGAACGAATTATACACCTACGCATTTAAAAGTTTAGGCAAAGATAAGGATGGCAACAATTTGCTGGAGGGTAAAATAGTACGTGTGATTTATTACGACGGGCAAAAAGGAACCATTATTTTAAATACCGATTCTATACGTAACGCCAATTTCTCTTATTCCAATGTGTTACAGGTACTTGCTGTGCTAAATCAACCTTTTACACTTACTGTTAGTCCGGCCGGCAAGGTATTAGCCACCGATGGTTTGCAGCAAAAGATGCAGGAGAGCCTGGAAAAATGGCATATCAAGGATGATACAGGAAAAATGTTGCTAAACAATATTAATACGGAATACACAGGGGCACTGAATACTTTGTTTTATACGCCTAAGCAGCCAGAGGCTAAAAAAACGAGTAGTCCTAATTTGCAAAATAGTGATGTTAAAGTTCCCCTGATAGTAAGTAATATAGGTGCCAACACCATTCATGTCCACTCATCATCCGCTACTGATACCAACAGTCATACCAGCGAATTTTTTATAGATAAAAAAACCGGTCTGACAAAAAATAGTGAAAGTAAGCAATACGCCAGGTTAAAAGCGCAGGGTGCTTCAGCTAAAAATAAAGATGTTATTATCAATGCAACGGTAACAATGGCATTAACCGGGGTGCGCGTGCGCCCTCCCGTTGATACCGCCTGGATAAATATGGCCAGCAAACTAAGTTACTGGAGCGACTACTATAAAAAAGGCATGAATAACGACCCGAAAAAAGTACTGGCGCTGGTAAATGCGCCCGATAGTCGTTTTATGAGTGATAAATATTACCGTTTGCACAGGCTTCAATTAGTACAATCGCTTAGGAGTGAAAGCTACTATAAATTATACGATAGTATTTTATTAACCACGCCTAATAAATACCTTGAAGGTGACCAGGCGCAGTTGCACAATAAGCTTAGTTCCGTACTGTATAAAGAAGGGGCTGCAGCGGCCTATGAATTAAGTAAATACGCTTATAAAACTGATGCCTTTGACGACTGGCTGCAACACACCTTTGCCCAGTATTTTAGGGAAGATAGTAGAAATAAAGATGCGGCCGTGATAAAACAAAGTTATGATTTGCTGGCCTTATTTAAAACCAATACCGACCCCGTTTATCTTGGAAAAATAACCCCGCTATACTTGTGGGCTATGGCTAAACAACATAAAATTGACCCGGGGTTTCTTACCCAAACAGCCCATGAATTTGAAAAGATGGACGATAAGCATATGCTGGCCGGCAACGGTGGGCGATACGCGTTATTGGTATACAAAATGATGATAAGTGCAAAGCAAACAGCCGATGCTAACCGGTTAATTGATGTTACTATAAATAAGCTGGAACGTTATACATCCGACACTTTAAATACGTACAGGTATGCGCATCAAAATTTATTGGCTGGGGCGTTTTACCTTAAGTACATCAATCAAAGCGCTGCTGGTGACCCGGATGCTACCAGGTTTCTCGCATCGGCTGCTAAATATTCGCCGCTTGCGCCCACGGAAAAAGCTTATGCCAGTAACTACGACAGATTTATGTTGGGTACCAAAGAAAGCTATCGCGAACTGTTTATTGATAAGCTTTTGAATGCGGGTAATGAAGCTGAGGCGCTAAAATTATTTGCCGCGCATGTAAATGCTATGCCCGAACAGATTGTACAAATGCAGGCGTTATACGCGAAAAAGTTTCCCGGTAAGGATTTTAAACAGTTTTTTAACGATCATATTATAAGCGAATGGGTTACTGCTCCCGCTTTTTCGCTGAAAGGGGTAGACGGTAAACAACACAATCTTACCGACTATAAAAATCAATGGCTGGTGATTGATTTTTGGGGAACCTGGTGCGGCCCTTGCCGCGAAGAAATGCCGGTGGTAAACAAGTTTAGTAACGCTGTAACCGCTGGTGACTACCCAAACGTGAACTTTTTAAGTATAGCTTGCAACGATACTGAAAACGCCGTTAAAGCATATCTTGACGAAACAAAGTTTACGATCCCAGTTCTCCTGTCCGATGGCTTGGTGCAAACCAATTATAAAATCAGGGGATATCCGTCAAAAATCGTCATATCGCCACAAGGCCGGATGATAACCGTTGATTTTGGTAAAGACTGGCAAACCGTAATCCGCAACTTTAGCCAAATGTAGCTGTCTTAAACAGTTAAACTTTCAATAGCCAACCTGTACGAATCCAACCCGAAACCGGCGATAACTCCTTTACAGTTTTTTGCCAGCATAGATACATGTCGGAATTCCTCGCGTTTGTAAACGTTGCTGATGTGTACTTCAACCACCGGGGTGTTAATGCCGGCAATGGCGTCGGCAATGGCTACCGAAGTGTGGGTATAAGCGCCGGCGTTCATTACAATGCCATCATATTCAAAGCCAACCTCGTGCAGTTTATTTATCAGTTCGCCTTCTACATTGCTTTGGTAATAGCTAATTTCGTGACCGGGAAAGCGTTTTTTTAGTTCGGTAAGGTAAGTGTTGAAATCACTATCGCCATAAATAGACTTCTCTCTAACCCCTAACAGGTTTAAATTGGGGCCATTTATAATTTGTATCTTCATCACATCAAACTTAAAAATAAAAAATCAATTGGACTGGCAGTCGGCAATAAAAGGTTTTAAATCGTATCTGAAGCTGGAGAAATCATTAGCCGAAAACTCTATTATGGCCTATGAGCGGGATATTGAAAAGCTGTACCAGTATAGCGATATGCAGGAACCTAAACTAAAGCCAGATACGATTACACTAAACGAGCTAAGGGGATTTATTGTTTGGGTAAGCGAGTTGGGGATGATACCAACATCGCAGGCGCGGATTATCTCAGGTATCAAAACCTTTTATAAATACCTGATGATGGAGGATGTGATTAAAACTAACCCATCCGAACTGCTGGAAGCCCCCAAAACACGTCGTAAACTGCCCGATGTGCTAACTATTGTAGATATTGACAACCTGATTGCCGCCATTGACCTTTCTAAACCTGAAGGCCAACGCAATAAGGCTATATTAGAAGTGTTGTTTAGCTGCGGTTTGCGGGTATCGGAACTGACGGGCTTAAAGATATCAAACCTTTACTTGGATATTGATTTTGTAAAGGTGACAGGCAAAGGCAGCAAGGAGCGGCTGGTACCCATTGGGGGCGAGGCCAAAAAAGCATTGAAAATTTGGCTTGAGCAAGTCCGCGTACACCTGGATATTAAGAAAGGCGAGGAGGACTACGTGTTTTTAAACCGCAGGGGCGCGCATTTAACCCGCGAAATGGTATTTATCATCATTAAAAGGTTAGCGGCTCAGATAGGCTTAAAAAAGCAAATTAGTCCGCATACATTCCGGCATTCGTTTGCCACTTACCTGATAGAAGGAGGGGCCGACCTGCGCGCGGTGCAGGAAATGCTGGGCCACGAAAGTATTACTACTACCGAAATTTATACCCACCTGGACAGGGAATTTTTGCGCAGTACTATTATTGAATTTCATCCAAGGAGTTAGTTTTAAAAACGCAACTTTTATACCTCGCTGAAAATCAGCTAATAAAACCTAAAAATCGTTAAAAATTCACAAGTTTGGATAAAAAGCGCTAAAAAACTGAAAGTCGGAATGATGCTAAATTTGAGCCTTTATCATCCGGTCACGTCCTGACATATCTTGCCTTAACTCTATATTTCTGAACGATCTTTCACGCAATAATTCTATAGTTTCAGTCCCAAAACTTTCGTTTATCTCAAAGAAAATCAACCCGTTAGATGAAAGATTAGTTTTAGCAAAATCAGCAATAACTTTATAGAATATCAGCGGGTCATCCTCGGGAACGAACAGGGCGGTATGCGGTTCAAAGTCGGTCACATTGGTGTGCATTTTATTTTTGTCTTCCAGCGTTACGTAGGGTGGATTGCTTACAATAATATCAAACTTGGGCAGGGCAATATCGCCCGGGAAGTTTAAAATATCGGCCTCGATAAAATTAACATTAGCTTTATTTGATTCAGCATTTTGTTTGGCAATTTCTAAAGCATCGGTAGAAATATCAATTCCAAAAGCATTTATATTTAATAAGTTATGCTTTAGCGAAATAGGTATACACCCGCTACCGGTACCAATATCCAGGATGTTAATAACCGGCGATTCCGATTGTTTAACCGTCTCAATTATCCACTGCACAAGTTCCTCAGTTTCAGGGCGTGGAATTAAAACCGCCGGGCTTACTTTGAAGTTTAACCCGTAAAATTCGGTATGGCCTAAAATGTATTGCACGGGCTTGCCTGTTTTTAATTCCTGTAGGATGGACGTTAACTTTTCCGCCTGCGGAAAACCGATCTCAGTTTCAGGAAATGCTTTTAATTTTGCTTTAGATGTATTTAGTAAGTCGCTTAAAATTAATAAGATAATTGCTTCTGACTCTTGCGGGTCATAAACGTCTGCCAGGCCAATTTTAAATTGCTCAAATACATCCTTCACGGTTTTCATGCAACAAAGAAACATAAAAGCTACTTTTGCACCATGCCCAATCACCATAAATATTTACAACGCTGCCTTGAACTTGCCAGTTTAGGCATGGGTTATGTAAGCCCAAACCCTATGGTGGGCGCTGTGATTGTGCATAACGACACGATAATTGGCGAAGGTTACCATCAGAAATATGGGGAAGCCCATGCCGAGGTAAACGCCGTAAACAGTGTGTTAACTAAGCATGATAATGCTGAAGAATTGCTGCGCGAATCGACTATTTATGTATCGCTGGAACCCTGTGCACATTATGGTAAAACGCCACCCTGTGCCGATCTGATCATTAAACACCGCATCCCCAAAGTAGTTATCGGTTGCCGTGACCCGTTCTTGCAAGTGAATGGAAAGGGGATAGAGAAGCTGCACGATGCCGGTATTGAAGTTATTACAGGTGTGATGGAAAAAGAATGCCTGGCTTTAAACAGGCGCTTTTTTACCCGTGTGCAAAAACAAAGGCCTTACATTATCCTTAAATGGGCGCAAACACAGGACGGTTTTTTTGCCCCGGATAACGATAGCCAATATTGGATCTCGGGTCTGGAAGCACGCAAGCTGGTGCACAAATGGCGCAGCGAAGAAGACGCGGTTTTGGTTGGGAAAAATACCGCCCGTGTTGATAACCCGCAATTAAATGTACGCGATTGGGAAGGCCGTTCACCTAAACGGGTGCTGATAGACAGGCGATTAGAATTGAGTCATGATCTAAACCTGTTTGACCAATTGGTAGAAACATTAGTTTTTAATGAAATTAAGACCGATATTGAGGGCAAAATAAAGTATATAGCCTTAGAAGATTTTGACAATTACGTACCGCAATACATCATGTTCCAACTGTATTTGCAGGATATACAATCGGTAATTATTGAGGGCGGGGCGGCCACACTGAAATCTTTTATCGAAACTGATCTATGGGACGAAGCCCGGATATTTGCCGGTAATAAAACTTTAGGTAGTGGAATTCAAATCCCTGTAATAAAAGGATTTAATAAAGAGAAATATAAGATAGGGGATGATGATCTGGAGATCATTTATCAAACTAAAACTCATTAATGATATACGTTTTACTAAGTGTTTGCTGCAGTGTAATTGTGTCGGTTTTATTGAAACTGGCCAGGCGCTATAGCATTGATATTTTTCAAGCCATAGCGTGGAACTATTCCATAGCCATGTTACTTACGTGGCTATTTTATAAACCGCATTTAAGTAGTTTACAGGCCGAACCGATGTACTTATACGGAGTATTGGCAGTGCTGCTGCCGGTGCTGTTTGTTATTATTGGCTTATCGGTAAAAATAACCGGCATTGTGCGGACAGATATAGCACAACGGCTTTCGCTGTTTATACCATTAATTGCCGCATTTTTGTTGTTTAATGAAACTTTTACGTGGATAAAGTTTGCAGGGCTGTTGATAGGTGTGTTCGCTATTATCTGTTCCATCCCATGGCAAAAACAGGATGCTAATGGTGGACCGGCCCCAGCAAACTCATGGATATATCTGGTAGTTGTGTTTTTGGGCATGGGGGTAATTGATGTTTTGTTTAAACAGGTAGCGCTGTTTAAAACAGTGCCCTACACCACATCCTTATTTGCCATTTATGGGTTAGCCTTTGTTATATCGCAAGTGATATTGTTGTTTATGGTAGCTACCAAACGTATTAAATTTACCATTCGCCATATATTTTTCGGCTGGGTGCTGGGGATAGCCAATTTTGGTAATATTCTGTTCTATCTAAAAGCGCACCAGGCTTTATCGGGCAATCCCTCAACGGTATTCTCAGCTATGAATATCGGGGTAATTACACTGGGCGCGCTTATAGGGCTCATCGTATTTAAAGAAAAATTAAGCGCGTTAAATAAATTTGGCATAATACTGGCTATTGTAGCGATTGTAGTTATAGCTTACTCACAAACTCATTAATGCTTTTTGACGATACTTACCTCACCATAACACAGCCTGCCGAAGCTGTTTTCCGCGATAGGGGTAGCAAGTTTTTAGCTTTTGCTTATCCTATTCGTACCGAATCAGAAATTAAAGAAATCGTCGTACAATTAAAATCTGAACACTCGAAAGCAAACCACCATTGCTGGGCTATGCGTTTAAGCCCTGACCGTTCTGTTTTTCGCGTTAATGACGATGGTGAACCTTCCGGAACTGCCGGCAGGCCGATTTTAAATGTACTACTATCTAAAAACCTCACTAATATATTAGTTGTGGTTGTCCGTTATTTTGGCGGAACATTATTAGGTGTACCGGGATTAATCAACGCCTATAAATCGGCAACAGAAATGGCTTTAGCCGAAGCTAAAATCACTGAACAAACGGTCAAAGATATTTATACTATAGATTTTGAATATCTGCAAATGAATGAGGTGATGAAAATTGTAAAAGATGACCAGCTAACAGTTTTAAACCAGCACTTCGATAACAATTGCAGCATTACTGTAGCCATCCGCAAAATGCAGGTTAACCAAACCTTAAATAAGCTGGAAAATATCGCCGGTGTTAAGGCCAAATTTAATCACGTAGTTTAATATCGGTTTTTTTCTTTTTTGTAATAATCGTCACGCACACAAAATTTAATTTTTAAAACAAGGGTTAATATTGTTTGTTATTGGTTAATAATCCCACAGAACAAACTTTTTAACATTATGAATAATTTTTTACCTATTGGCATTTATCTGGAAAATGATAAACGCTTTGAGTTTGACTTTGCACGCTATTTACTGAAGATCAAAACTTACAATGCTAACCAGTTATCGGGTACTATTGTATCGCCATTTCGTTTAATTAAAAACAACGAAGACCTTTACCTGCTGATACATAATTATGACCGTACCGGCGACCGTAAGATCAAGATCGAATCTATTGGTATGAATGAATTGGTTATTAACCACGAGAATATTTCATACAAACTAAACAAGGTAGCATAGTCATTTATACTTTTCCGGCAAAACATTTCGGGGGCGAATAAATCGCCCTTATTATTGAACTTTGCCCATTTTATGCGTATTTTGTCCGCATATGCAATCTTTTGAAATTAATAAATCCGATCTGCTTAAAATACAGGCAGCATTAGATGGTAGCGATGCAGAACTTAAAAATGTTTTGCAGGAGTACCATTCTTCAGAGATTGCTATTCTATTCGAGAAATTGCCGGTTGAAGCCCGCGAACGCATTATCAATATTCTTCCTGCCGATTTAGCATCGGACGTGATTTCCGAAATGGACGAGGAGCACAACCCCGGCGAATTACTGGTGGGCCTGCATCCCGAAAAACGATCGGAAATTATTGAAGAACTGGATTATGATGATGCAACAGATATCATATCTCAACTTACCGAAGAAGACCAGCAGGAAATATTAGCCGATATTGACCAGGAAGATGCCACCAGCATCCGCGCCCTGTTAAATTATGACGAGGAAACCGCCGGCGGTTTGATGAATACCGACCTCATCAAGGTCAACGTCAACTTAAATAAAAAAGGCGCGCTGGATGAAGTCATCCGTCAATCCGAGGAAATGGAAGAGTTTTATACCATCTACGCGGTTGATAATGCCGATGTTTTGCAGGGTATCGTTTCGGTAAAAGATATTATCAAAGCCCGCAGTAATTCACTGGTAGGCGAACTGATGAAAACCGATTACGTTTACATTAAAGCCGACCTTGATCAGGAAGAGGTTGCCAAACTGATATCACAATACAACCTGACCAGTATCCCCGTTGTTGATGATAATATGCGCTTGCTGGGTCGTGTTACGGTTGATGATATCATCGACGTAATGGAGGAGGAGAACACCGAAGATATTTTGAAAATAGCTGGTGTTAGCGAGGATGAGGAACTGAGCGGTAACTGGATAGAAGCGGTAAAAAGCCGTTTACCCTGGTTGATCATTAACCTTGCGACAGCTTTCCTGGCAGCATCCATCATCCGTGGGTTTAACGGTACTTTAGAAAAACTGACCATCATATCAGCCTATATGACCATTATAGCAGGGATGGGCGGTAATACAGCGACGCAAGCCCTCGCAGTAACGGTCAGGCGTATATCACTCAGCGACCTTTCGGATAAACAAGCTTACAACACCGTTTTAAAAGAGTTTTTGGTGGGACTGATAAATGGTGCCGCTAATGGGATAATCGTGTTCCTGGTGGCTTTATTTTACGATAAAAACCCTATGCTTGGCCTGGTATTGTTCCTGGCTATGACAGGTAACTTAATTGTTGCCGGTTTAACCGGTGCCGGTATCCCGCTGATTTTGAAAAGGGTAGGGATAGATCCGGCTGTGGCATCGTCCATTATCATTACCACTTTTACCGATTGTATCGGATTTTTTCTGCCATTGTGGTTAGCAAGCAAGCTTTTATTATAAATTTGAGCCCTGAAATACATCATTTAAAAATATGACTGAAGTACGTAACAACTGGACTAAAGAGGAAATAGCCGAAATATACCATACCCCGTTATTAGACCTGGTTTACCGCGCGGCAACAATACATCGCGAGAATAAAGATTATTCGGAAGTGCAGATCAGTTCGCTTATCTCGATAAAAACCGGTGGCTGCCCTGAAGATTGCGCTTATTGCCCGCAAGCCGCGCGTTACAGCACCGGCGTTGATGTGCATGCCATATTACCGAAACACGAAGTTGTTGCCGCGGCCGAGAAAGCTAAAGCTGGCGGTGCTTCGAGGTTATGTATGGGCGCGGCCTGGCGCGAGGTACGCGATAATAAAGATTTTGATAAGGTAATTGAAATGGTGAAAGCCGTTAACGAACTGGATATGGAAGTTTGTTGTACACTGGGTATGCTTACAGAAAGCCAGGCGCAACGCTTAGCCGACGCTGGCTTATATGCCTATAACCATAACCTGGATACATCCGAAGATGATTACAAACGTATTATCACTACACGTACTTACGACGAGCGCCTGCAAACTTTAGAGCATGTGCGCAAAGCGAAAATTACGGTTTGCAGCGGTGGTATCATTGGCTTAGGTGAAACGGTTGAAGACCGTATATCGATGCTGAAGACATTAAGCAACTTGCCTAAACACCCCGAATCCGTACCAATTAATGCTTTGGTTCCCGTAAAGGGCACACCATTGGCCGATCAGGCTAAAGTATCTGTTTGGGATATGGTGCGTATGATAGCAACTACCCGAATAATTATGCCTAAAACCGTGGTAAGGCTATCGGCCGGTCGTACAGAAATGACTACTGTAGAGCAGGCTTTTTGCTTTATGGCAGGCGCTAACTCTATTTTTGCCGGTGATAAGTTACTAACCACGCCAAACCCGTCATTCGATACCGATATGGCCATGTTTGAGATATTAGGCTTAAAACCACGCGAAGCATTTAAAAACGGCAGGCCACAGGCTGCAGTTCAGGAAGCAATAGCTGAATAATATACTTTACATTCAGGTATGATACGCCCGATAACGATGTTCAGGAAATGACATTTTTACAACCAATTCCTGCCTTGTTGGTTATATATTTGCAACCACTAAACAAAGGAGCAAATTTATGAAACCGGGAGATAAAGTAGTTTGTATTGATGCAAAGATTGATCCGGAAAAAGCCGAAGAAATAAGGCGCGATTTTGAGATTTGGATAACTAAAGACAAGGAATACACTATCCGTGAAATATTGGATAATAATGGCATAGTGCCCGGCTTACTGTTAGACGAAGTACATAATTTCCCCAAATATTTTAAGCTGATCAATAAATTCCAGGAACCGGCTTTTGCATTGTGGCGTTTTCGTAAACTTAATTACGCAACTGCAGAGGCAGCAGAAGAACATGAAGAAGAATTGGTAGGAGTGGGGATGCCGGAAGAGAGCCAAGAGCAAAAAGTCAAGAAGTAAGATATAAAAGTTAAGAGCCAGGAATCAAGAGTAAACTAAATACCTTGATTCCTGGCTCTTAAATCTTGATGCTATCCTAAATTATCTCCCAGCTTTCTTCAAGCTATCTTCTTTCGCCTTTTTTGCTTTATCCTTAAAAAAACCTTTCAAAAAGAAGTTATGTTGTGCAGCTTCAAGATCATCATTTAACTTGATAGAACTTTGCTGCAAATTATCTATACTGGTGCGCACCTTAGCTGCCGCTTTAGGGTCATCTAATAATACGTTAAGTATATTATCCTTGTTGTTAAGCTTGCTGCTGGTTTTGTTTAAATTATCAACCATTTCGGCCGCGCTGGCAGTAGTTTGCTGTAAATTATTTACCGATGCGCGCAGCTTACGGTAAGTGCTGGTATCGGTCATTAAATTATCAACCAAAGTACCTTTACTATTTAATTTAGCGCCAAACTTATCCAGTTCTATAGCCATGCGTGTGGTGGCAGCGGTTGTATTATTCAGGTTTTGCACAATGGTGCGAAATTTCATAGCCAGTACCGTATCACCCATTAAAGCGCCAACCATGCCTTTACCCTCAACTATCTGGCGACTTACTTTCTTAAAATCGGTAGTTATAGCCAGGATGTTAAGGTTATTTTGTTGCAGGGTTTTGGTAATATCATCGGTTGATAGTAATTTTTCGGCCTGTAAAACATCGCCATCCTGCACAGGTGGCGCCTGCGGGCTGCCCCCATCTATTACAATGATCTTATTCCCGATCAAACCATCCGAACTGATCCTTACACCCGCGTTGCGGTGGATGTACGATTGCAGGCTTTTATCAACAGTCATGCGCACATCAACCTGCGAAACGCCCTTAAAACGTATACTGTTTATGGTGCCCACTTTAACGCCTGAGAACCAAACGGCCCCGCCTTTTTTCAAACCGGCAACGTCGTCAAATACCGCACTTATCTGTATGCCGCCGCCAAAGGTTTTTTGATTGCTGCCCAGTGTAAAAATACCCACAACAAATATTACAATGCCCAGTGCAATGAATATGCCTACAATAAGGGCCCGTTTACTTTCTCCTGTATCCATAATTGTGATTATTGTATAAAGTTATAGTCATAAAATGGTTTAACACGGCTATCGTCCGTATCAAACACTTCGTCAAAGTTGCCTTGTCGCTGAAACTGTCCGTCCAGCAGTATGGCTATCCTGTCGCCTGTACTTTTAGCGCAGGTCATATCGTGTGTAATTATTATCGATGATGTTTTATAGCGTTGCTGCACTTCGTTTATCAGATCATTGATCTCGATGCACGTAATAGGGTCCAGTCCTGCAGTCGGCTCATCATACAACATTATTTTAGGCTGTAATATCAAAGTACGCGCTATACCTATACGTTTACGCTGCCCACCCGATAATTCAGATGGCATTTGATTAATTGTTTGCGACAGTCCAACCGCGTCAAGCACTGTTTCAACCGCAGTATCTATTTCAGCCCGTGTCAGTTTAGGCTGATTACGTACTAATGGAAACTCCAGGTTTTTACGTACGGTCATACTATCATACAAAGCGCTGTTTTGGAACGAGAACCCGATATCAAGTCTTAATTCCTGCAAATCCCTGTCACTAATGGTTGTTACTTCCCTTCCAAGCACTTTAACGCTGCCCGAATCTGCTTTAAGTAACCCCGAGATGATCTTGATCAAAACTGACTTGCCCATGCCTGAACGGCCTAAAACCACCAGGTTTTCACCCTGGTAAAGATCCAGGTCGACACCTCTCAATATATGCAGGTCGCCAAATGATTTTTTCAGCCCCCGTATATTAATTACCGTGTCGTTATAGTCGATATGTCCTGTAGGTTTCTTCATATATATTAGCGGAACCAGCCGGCTATCTGTACAATAATTACCTCTTCAATAAATACTAAAAACATAGCCGTAACTACCGATGCATTGGCCGCTTTGCCTACGCCTTCGGTCCCTTTGTCAGCAAAAAAGCCCTGGTAGCAGCTCACTATACCTATGGTAAAACCAAACACAATTGATTTTGCCAACGATGCTTCAAAATCAATAAATGTCAACGGTTCAAAAACCTGTTGCATGTAAGTGCTAAAAGTAGTCCCTTCGCCGGCATTAACATTCAGGAAACCGCCTAATAGGGCAATAAAGCCCACATAAGTGGCTAATAAAGGTATAGCAACGGTTGTAGCAATAACACGGGTGCATACCAAATATTTAAAAGGCTTGGTGCCCGATACCTCCATGGCGTCAATTTGCTCGGTTACCCGCATGGACCCTAATTCGGCACCAATGCTTGAACCTACCTTGCCGGCGGCAATTAAAGCGGTAACCAACGGTGCCAACGCGCGCATAATGGCTATAGAAACTAATCCTGGCAGCCAGGATGTGGCCCCAAATTCAGCTAACGATGGGCGCGATTGCTTAGTGAATATCACACCCACAATAAAGCCTGTAACGGTTATCAGCGTAAAAGAGCGCACACCAACCTGGTAACACTGCTTCACCACTTCATTCCACTCGTAAGGGGGTAAAAATACCTCTTTAAAAAAACGGGCCACAAACAGATAGATACGATAAATACTCAGGAAGAAATCTTCCAGGCCACGTATAAATGAACTGCGTTTTTGGGGTTGTACAGGTGAAAGCTTATCCTCGGTGCTCATTAATTAAAATCATTTTCTTTGCCTGCTTAAACAATTGCCGCTTTTGTTTTGCGATGCAAATGTAATATGTTTAGCCGAATAGCTTTAATGATTTAGTGTTAAGCTAACGTAAATATTGAAAATAGTTGACTTTTTAACTGTAAAAATCAAATTGTTTAAGTAACATCATTCTTTTGACGCTTCTGAAATAGAAAAGATTAGAAATCTTTTTACCAAATTAGCAATTCAGAAATTATTACTGTTAAATTTACAATTATAAACCAACATAAACTTACCAAATGAACAACAGCTTAAAAAAACACTATGCAATAATTTTATTGGCAG
This sequence comes from Mucilaginibacter boryungensis, assembly GCF_015221995.1. Taxonomy (NCBI): domain Bacteria; kingdom Pseudomonadati; phylum Bacteroidota; class Sphingobacteriia; order Sphingobacteriales; family Sphingobacteriaceae; genus Mucilaginibacter; species Mucilaginibacter boryungensis. The sequence goes on along the minus strand of NZ_JADFFM010000001.1, from coordinate 2,213,247 downwards.
GCATTGCGGGCATAACCGCATGTAATCAACCAAAAGGTAGCAGCACAAGTACCACAACCGATAGTACATCAACAAGTACTACTACAAAAACCACCGCAGCCTTACCCGCAGCCGCAGGCTTCCAAAAGACAATTGACGGTAAGAAAACAAACTTGTATTACCTTAAAAATAAAAATGGGGTACAGGCAGCTATTACCAATTGGGGTGGCAGGCTGGTGGGTTTAGTGGTACCTAACAAAGACGGGGTTATGACCGATGTGGTTGTTGGCTTTGACAGCCTGGGCACATACCAGGTAGCCGGCGATTTTTATGGCGCTACTATTGGCCGTTACGGTAACCGTATTGGTAAAGCCACGTTTAGTTTAGAAGGTAAAACTTACAACCTTTCAGTAAATAATGGCCCCAACACCTTACATGGTGGCAAAGAAGGCTTCGATACCAAGGTTTGGGATGCTAAACAGTTGAATGACCATGCTTTGGAAATAGATTATCTGTCTAAAGATGGAGAAATGGGCTTCCCGGGTAACCTGAATGTGAAAGTTGTATATGATTTGCAGGATGATAATAGCTTAAAAATAAGCTATGAAGCTACTACTGATAAACCTACTATAGTAAATTTAACCAACCATGCCTACTGGAACCTGAATGGTTGTGGCAGTGGTACCATATTAGATCATATTTTGCAGATTGATGCTGATGCGTACACGCCTGTTGATACTACCCTGATCCCTACGGGCAAAATCACCCCGGTTGCCGGCACCCCGTTTGATTTTCGTGCAGCAACCGCGATTGGAGCGCGTATAGGGAACAAGGACGAACAATTGAAGAACGGGAAGGGATATGACCATAACTGGGTACTTAACCAACACGATATCGGCAAAGCTATTACAACCCTTGTTGGCGATAAAACAGGCATACAAATGCAGGTTTATACTACCGAGCCTGGCATCCAATTTTATAGCGGGAACTTTATGGCGGGTAAATACGCTATAAAAGGCGGGGCAAAAAACGATTTCCGTACCGGCCTTTGCCTGGAAACACAACATTATCCTGATTCGCCTAATAAGCCAGCTTTCCCAAGTACCGAATTAAAACCAGGTCAAACTTATAAAACCACAACTATTTATAAGTTTTCGGTGAAAAAATAAAGACCGTTAGTCCATCCTACATGTCATTTCGACCGAAGGGAGAAATCTTATACACACGATATATAAAACGTATAAGATTTCCCCTTGTACCTCGTTCGAAATGACATTTTTTGTTATACAGTCAAACTTTTTAGCAGCTAAATGCCTTTCATAATAAAATCTGTTATTATGAACCCATACCAACAAAAATGGCTCGACATATTGCACAAAGCTAACCTGAAAGACTGGGAAATAACGCCGCTTGGCGATGACATCCACATCACCATGCCGCATGTTACCGATTTGAAGGTGATCAGGGATAATCTGCCAACCATCATCGCGCAGCTTTCGCTGGATATGGATGAACCGAAACAGCCTTTAAAGCTGTTCATTAAGAACGGTTACGAAGAATTTGAGTATACTATACATTAAGTCTTAAGTCCTGAGTCGAAGTTTTATTTAGAAAAACAATACGAATCTTAGGACTTCTAACTTTAGACTTAAGAAAGCTTCGCTTTTGTAGATACTACCACCACGCTAACACCCATGGCAGCTATCAGCATAAAGGAATAACGCAGGCTGCCTGTCACGCCGGCAATAAACCCTATAACGGGTGGTCCAACCAAAAAACCTATAAAACCAATGGTTGATACAGCCGCCAATGCCACACCCGGCGACATGGTTTTTGACCGGCCGGCTGCACTATAAACCATGGGCACTACAGATGAAACACCAAAGCCAACAAGCAGGAAGCCGCCGATGGCAGTATATAAATAGGGGCAGGCCACGGCTATGATCAATCCCAACGCGGTAAGCGATCCGCTAACCTGTAAAATGCGTTTTAAGCCAAAGCGGTGCGCAAACCAATCGGCAATAAAGCGGCCGCTGGCCATGGTTAGCATAAAGGCAGTGTAACCTGCGCCAATCCAGGCCCCTTCAGCTGATATCACTTTCTTGAAATAAATTACACTCCAATCAAACATAGCACCTTCGCACATCAGCGAACAAAAGGCTATAATGCCTAACTTAATTAACGATCTATCGGGCATTACAAATACAGGTCCTTCGCTTGCGCCGCTTTTATCATTATTCAGATAGCGCGAACAATAAACCACCCCGGCGATCATCACTATTAATATCATTATAAAATGATGCTGTGGAATGATGTTTTTGCCTATCATAAACGTCCCGATCCCCGCACCGGCAAAGCCAGCCAGGCTCCACAAACCATGAAACGACGCCATGATGGGTTTCCCGTATAGGCGTTCAGCGCTTACGGCCTGGGTATTTACCGCAATATTTACATTATTACTGGCAAAGCCAAAGCATAATAAACAGGTTATCAACTGCCATATTTGTCGCGCGGAACCTAAGCCAACCAGGGCTATCCCATAAAAAGTCACAGCAATAATTAACAGGTTACGGCTACCGGTTTTGCTGATAACCCAACCCGCGAATGGTAAGGATAACATTAAGCCTACTGGTAAGGTGAAAAGAACAGCGCCCAAGGCAGCATCAGTTAAACCTAAAGTTTGCTGTATGCTGGCAATACGCGATGCCCAGCTGGCAAAGCATATCCCCGCAATAAAAAACATGCAGCCTACGGCCATGCGCAGCATTGTTTTGGGATATAAATAAGTAGCCTGTTGTTGCATTGCTGCAAAGGTAGCAAACACAAACTGCATTATGGTTTACTAAGTGTAAAATGTACACAATAGCAATGGCCGCCTGAGCCGAAACTACCTGTATTTGGATTGTATTTATGCCGGCTAAATAATTAATAACCATTCAAATTAGTCAGTAAGCAAAACTTATTTAACGGTTTTACAGTTATTATCCAACCATGAAAAAGATATTAATAAGTTTTAGCATAATACTTGTCGCCCTGATGGGATATAGTCAGGAGGTGACGAAAACTGTAAAATTAGATAGCCTGATCAGTGTAAAACTACCGGCTGATTTTCATAAGCTGGATACACTGGGGCAGCAAACCTATACCGCCAATTCGCGCTATGGATATATTATCATCAGCCGGTCGCCAAATCCACCAACCAATAAGCCTTTAAAAAAGGAGAAGGACCTTAACAACGTTTTTAAGGAGTATATCCGTAAGGTGCAGGCCAGTCTGTCGGAGGGCACCATCACAGACGATCATGATACCATTATTAATAAATTAGAGATCCGTCAGTTTGTATTACGTACGGATACCGGCAGCGGGGTACAACTGCGCAAATTTCAGATATGGTATACCAGGCCGGTAACCTATACTTTCCAGTACTTATATGATGAAGCCAGGCAGGACGTAGCATCTAAAGAGATGAATGCCTTTTTTAAAAGCATTAAATCTCCTCCGGAACTGGACGGTACAGATCAGTATCTCACTTTTGGGAAGTGGCAGGGGTTAAGCGGCGCAACAATAGTATTGATAGTTGCAGGCATTATAATTATTGTGTTTATTATCCTTGTAGTACGCAGGCGACGAAGACACCAGGACGAGCTTGATGAGTTTACGACCAAAGCATCACGCAGAAAAAAGAAAGCATAGCGTAAAATATAAAAGTGCAGCAATAGCTATTGCTGCACTTTGTTTAATAGACTTTTGCGGGCAAGGTTTTAAGTGATTATCACTATGCGAAAAAATCAGTATGTTTGGTTTGCAGATTTAAACACCGTATGTCGAAAAACCTTTTCCGTAAAAAATCTCTCGAACACATTCTTACTGATGTTAAAAGTGGCTTTAGCGATAGCGAACATTCTTCAAACCATTTAAAAAAAGAACTAACCGTTAAGGACCTTACCTTAATGGGGATAGCGGCCGTGGTAGGCGCGGGGATATTCTCTACCATCGGTGAGGCATCTTTTCAGGGAGGGCCGGGTGTTACTATTTTGTTTATCATTACTGCTATTACGTGCGGCTTTTCGGCTTTATGTTATGCTGAATTTGCATCGCGTATACCAGTTGCCGGCAGCGCTTACACTTATGCTTACGCTACTTTTGGCGAACTGATAGCCTGGATTATCGGCTGGGATTTATTGATGGAGTATGCCATTGGTAATATAGCTGTGGCTATATCATGGAGCACTTATTTTGTTAACTTTTTAGAGGGTTTCCATATTCACATGCCCGAATATTTAACCTTAGATTATTTTACAGCATTTAGGGCGCATGAGCAAATTATAGACCTAACTAAAAGCGGCCACCTGGCAGATATAACCGACACCATGAAGACCGCCGCTTTGGCCTGGAATACAGCGCCCGGTATTGGCGGCCTAAAACTGATTGCCAACATACCGGCACTGGCTATTGTAGTTGCTATAACGTATTTGGTTTACGTGGGTATCCGCGAAACTAAGAAAGCTACCAACGCTATGGTGTTTTTAAAGATCGCCATTGTAATTGCGGTAATTATTATCGGCTTCTTTTACGTTACGCCGGCTAACTGGCACCCATTTTTGCCCAATGGGTTCCGGGGGGTAATGAAAGGGGTATCGGGCGTGTTTTTCGCTTATATTGGTTTTGATGCCATATCCACTACAGCCGAAGAGTGCCGGAACCCCCAGCGTGACTTGCCACGCGGGATGATCTATTCACTGGTGATTTGTACTGTGCTCTATATTCTTATCGCTTTAGTATTAACGGGCATGGTGAGTTACAAAAACCTGCAAGTGGGCGATCCGCTGGCTTATGTTTTTATTAAAGTAGGATTGAAAAAGATCAGTTATGTAATATCCATTAGCGCCGTAGTAGCTACCGCAAGTGTATTATTAATATTCCAGTTGGGCCAACCACGTATATGGATGAGCATGAGCAGGGACGGGCTATTGCCAAAAGCATTTTCACGTATCCACCCTAAACATCACACCCCATCATTTGCTACCATTGTAACGGGTTTCGTAGTGGCTATACCCGCATTGTTTATGAACCTTACTGAGGTAACCGATTTGACCAGTATAGGTACTTTATTTGCCTTTGTGCTGGTTTGCGGTGGGGTATTACTTATGCCGCGTGAAGCCGCTGTAAAAGGCCGGTTCCATTTGCCTTATGTTAATTCAAAGTTTATAGTGCCTATACTATTTATTGCCGGGATGTACATTTTCTGGCAACCCTTTACCCATATGTTCTCTGGCGAGAATGTGCACGAGCGTTTTCCGTTTTTTCTGTTTATCTTATTGTCTTTAATCCTTACCATACTATCAGTAGTAAAAAATCTTTCGCTGATACCTGTTTTAGGTTTAATAAGCTGCTTTTATCTTATGACTGAACTTACCTATCAAAGCTGGATACGCTTCCTGGTATGGCTTGTAATAGGCCTGGCGCTGTACTTTACCTATGGGTATAAACATAGTGTGCTGGGAAAGCAAAAGCTGTGATAGCATTTTATACCGCTATTATCTTCACGTCAATATTCCCGCGGGTCGCTTTGCTATATGGGCAACCTTTGTGTGCGGCATCGGCAAGTTTTTGGGTTTTGGCCAAGTCCAGTCCCGGGATATGTACATGTAATTCAGCGGACAGGAAATAAGATGTTTCGCTTTCCCGGTTAAAGCTAATATGTACTTCGGTAGTGGCCCCTGTTACATCTACGCCATCTCGCTTACCAACCGAACCTAGTGCGCCTAAATAACAGCTGCCCCATGCGCCTGCAAACAACAGTTCGGGGTTGGCATAGCCATCCTCGCCGCCCAATGCTTTAGGCTTCTTCATTTCCAGATCAATAATACCGTCTGATGATTTGATGTGACCGTCGCGGCCACCTGTGGCCGTTACTACAGCAGTATATAGCTTTTCCATTATTATCCTTTTTAGGATAAAGAAAAAACGGCGCGGAAGGTTTTAATTTTTGATGGATGCAATTTTTCGGTTAACTAACTTTGATAACTTAATAAACAAAAACAAGCTTACAAAAAAAGGAATGATCTTTAGTATACCGGGATTAATGAGCGCCCATTTTAACCCATATTTATCGTATAATACTGGGGTAAAGCGTACTAATAATACGGAGATTAAGATAATGATGGCAAACGAGCGGTAATAGTTTTTTATCACAGTTTCTTTCACAAGTAACAGGCTAACAATCATATACAGCAACACAGCGTAATTAATATAGGCTGTATAATTGTAAAACACATAGGGCAGGGGCACACGATAAATATTCAGCACCGATAGTATATTAAAATATAGTTGTAGCAACAGGTATACCCACACCGAAATAACAACCCACACTTTCTCGTGATATTGACTTAAACTCCACGCAAGGCCAATATATACCGTTAAACTTAATACCGACATGATAATTTGGATAATAGCCAAAACACTGTTAGATAATATTACGGGCTGGCGGAATACGTCGGTAATAATGGGCTCCTTCAGCCATATCATCAACAATATGAAATAAAGGATGTAAAGACTGTTAGCAATTAGAAATACGGTGAGGGTCTTCTTGTTAAGCATGGCTGTGAAATCTTACATAAACATAATTATTCTTTTTGGTGTTTTGTTTGATTAAGCTATCTGTTTAAGGCTCCTTTTTATAAAGTTACCTGATAAACCGTAAGCAGCTTTCTGAATTTCAGAGTTTTTGTGTTATTTTCACCAATCAATCGCTATCCTGATGCGCAACATCGCTAAACTATTACCGACACTTTTATTGTTATTTGTTATCCATATAAGCCGCGCCCAGGAATTTGGTGGTAACCCGCCATCTATAAAATGGAACCAGGTAAATTCCCCCGAGGTTAAAGTGATATTTCCGATAGGTATGGATAGCGCGGGTAAACGTGTGGCAGCTATTATTTACCAAATGAGCCGGCCTATACTACCAACCATTGGTTATAAGCAAAAACAAATTAGTGTAGTACTGCAAAATCAAAATACAATATCAAACGCATATGTGGGTTTAGCCCCCTTTCGCAGCGAGTTTTACCTTACGCCCGAGCAAAATAGCTTTGAAATAGGTAGCCTTAACTGGGTCGATCAGTTGGCCATACATGAATACCGCCATGTGCAACAATACAATAACTTTAACGTAGGCGCATCGCGTGCTCTGCGCATATTGTTTGGCGAAGCTGGGCAGGCCATTGGGAACGAACTGGCCATCCCTAATTGGTTTTTTGAGGGCGACGCCGTTTATAACGAAACCCATGTAAGTTTACAGGGCAGGGGACGGATCCCTTATTTTTTTAATGGTTACCGGGCCTTGTGGGCCGCTGGCAAGGACTATAGTTACATGAAGTTAAGGAATGGATCGTATGTTGATTACGTGCCCGACCACTACCCCTTAGGCTATATGCTGGTAGCCTACGGCCGGGAAAAGTATGGCAACGATTTCTGGAAAAATGTTACACATGATGCCGCGGCATTCAAAGCTCCTTTTTACCCCTTTCAGAACGGTTTTAAAAGATATGCCGGTGTAGATTTTAATCAATTTAGGACAGGTGCCCTGCAATCTTTCAAACAAAAGTTTAGCGATATGCCGGATGCGCGGCCAAATAAGAAACAGCATTTTATAGCCGACCAGGAATATCCGGCTTATGTAAATGATGAAACATTGATTTACATGAAAAGCTCGTATAAACACCGCGATAAGTTTGTGATGAGAAAAGGGAGTGTTGAGAAAGATATCAGGATAAGGGATATTTCGCTGGATAATTACTTTGCTTATCATAATGGTAAAATTGTTTATGCAGCGTATGTACCTGATCCGCGCTGGGGCTACCGCACGTATAGCGATCTGCGCCTGCTCGATATAAATAGCGGCGAGCAAAAAAAACTAACGCATCACACCAAATATTTTTCGCCAGATTTTAGTAGTGATGGACAACGTATAGTTGCCGTGCAAACAGCCCCATCCGGTAAAACCGAAATACACATTTTAAACGCAGCAGACGGCAAACTGTTAACGGTTGTGCCTAATCCCCAGGATGTGTTTTACACCTATCCTAAGTTTTATGGTGACGATCAGCTGGTTTCTGCGGTACGCAGTAAGGATGGCGCTATGCACATGGCTACTATTGATATTAAAACCGGGAAGATAAATAACCTGCTGTCCACAGCGCTGTCCGCTTTCCCGGTTGTTAAGCATGATACCATTTATTTTTCGGCACCGCTTGGTAACAACGATCGCTTGTTTGCACTGAATGCAAAAAACCGTAAGCTGTACTTGTTAAATACCAATGAAATGAAAGGTGATATTGGCAATTATCAGCCCACGGTAAGCAACAATAAATTGGCGTGGACAAGTTTTACGGCGTACGGCTATCAGGTGCATGAGGCAGACAAAAAAGCAATTACCTGGACGGATATTACAACGAACGGAGCAGGTAGTTTATCCGACTTTGGCATACACTCGTTAGAAAAAGATTCGGCGGCAAACGTGCTGGCAAAAGTGCAGGATGAACCTTTAGCGGTAACCAAATACAGCAAAGCGCATCACCTGTTTAATTTTCATAGCCTGATCCCCGATTTTAATGATCCTAATTATACCATATCGTTAGAAGGGGAAAATGTACTGAACACCTTCCAGTCAAGCCTGTTGTTTAATTATAATCGCGATGAAGGGTATAAAAAATTTGGCTTTGGTGGGGTTTATGGTGGTTTGTATCCTTATTTAACAGGCTCGGTTAACTATACGGTGGACAGGAAAGGGTATTACAAAGGCAACGATGTATACTGGAATGAGACAGAGCTGCGTGTTGGCGCACTCGTGCCGCTTTTGTTTACTAATGGTACGCAGATCACCCGTTTATCATTCGGTACCGATGTAATTTATAATAGCACCAGTTTTCAGGCCGCCTACCGAAACACTTTTGCCGACAGGTCATATACTTATTTAAATAGCAGCATCGCTATCAGCAATCATATTAGCCAGCCCAAACAAAATATCTATCCGCGTTTTGGGCAAAGCCTTTCGTTGAATTATAAATATGCCATACACGGGGCCGATGCAAACCAATTCCTGGTTTCGGGCGCTTTATATTTACCGGGTTTGTTAACTAATCACAACCTTGTTATTACCGGTGCCTTTCAACAAAAAAACAGGAATAGCGTAATTAGTTTCTCTAATAATTTCCCGTTTGCCAGGGGCTATACCGCCGAGAATTTATATCAGTTAGAAAAGGTGGGGGTTAATTATCATTTCCCCATTGCCTATCCCGACGCGGGAATAGCTAATGCCTTTTATATTTCACGTTTGCGGGGTAATTTGTTTTACGATTACACCCATGCTAATGATTTTTTTACTAATGGCAATCCATTTAAAGCCAATTTCAGGTCGGTAGGGGGCGAGGTTTATTTTGATACATCATGGTTTAACCAGGTACCTATAACGCTCGGGATAAGATACAGCCATTTACTGGATGATGATGTGTTTGGTGGCTACGGCCGTAACCGGATAGAACTGATTGTACCTTTAACCCTTTTCTAATTTAAGGGTTAAGTACTGATAGGTATACATCACTTCCTACAATAACTACCCGACTTATTGGTGGGTTTAGTCTTGATCGTTATTTTCTTTATCAAGTAATTTATCAGGTAACGGTATGCCTTCAACTTGAAGGTGTTTTTCCTGCTTGTTTTTCAGAAAGGGATAATGTTCTATGTATCCGTTATAGGTAAATACAGGTTTGTCGCACACAAAACACGAGATTGACCCCTGGTTTAATTTCTCTGTTCTTTGTGACGCTATTATGTAGGTAGATCCACAGGTGCTGCACTCAATTTCAATTCTGATCATTTCGGCTAAAACGCTTAGTATAGGCTAATTATTTAGTTTATTACAAAAAATATGCCTGCTTTCGGTAGTCAACAAAAATACAACTCATCCTGATACAAGCAAATAGGATATGAGATGGCACATTGTTTGCCGTATGATAGTATTACTTTTTGGTTTGATTATGAAAGCATTAACGCCCAAATTAAAAGCAATATTAGAATCGCTGGCGTGCCTTGAACATAAGCAACATCCTACAGTAATAATTAACGACGATGAAACAAGATTAGAATGCTGTTGTCAGAAATTTAAAATACAATGCCTTCATCTTATAAGAAAGATAATATTCATTGAATTTTCCCGATAACGGTCACAAATAAAGCACCTTGTACTAAGGTGGCTAACGCTTATCTCTTAATTAAAAGAATCTGAAATAAAAGGGCTCCTTGCCTCTGCTAATCAACACTATTAGCTAAGCGTATCAGATTTTGTACAACTTTGGGGCTGGTTTCATAAATGGCGTACTCATCTACATAGCGCGTACCCATCATAATGCTGTCATTGCGATATTCCATCTGGCTGTTTACAAGGGCACGTGCTGATGAATGTATTTCTTTTACCCCGGTGTAGTGAACAAGGTCGGCCACGTTCTTTTCACTAATACCGCCGCCAGGCATTATGCTAATACGGCCGTTGGCCTGATCTAATAAATTTTTGACGTTACGGGCACCTTCTATAACGTTTGATTTCCCACCCGACGTTAATAGACGCTCAAAGCCTATATGGATCAAATCTTCCAATGCTTTTTCTTTATCGGCGCAAACATCAAATGCCCTGTGAAAGGTAACGCCCAATCCATGTTGGCGGGCCATATTTACAATTTGACTATTCCGTTCCATATCTACCGAACCGTCTTTATTTAAAATCCCTACTACTATGCCATCGCAGCCAAGCGCAATACTTTGCCGCACATCCGATAACATTACCTGAAACTCTTCTTTAGTATACAAAAAATCACCGCTGCGCGGCCTGATAAGTGTATACAATTTAATATGTAAGTGTTTGCGGGCCACCAGTATATGGCCATGCGATGGGGTAATACCACCCTGATATAAATTATTACATAATTCAACACGTGCGGCACCACCATTTTGGGCTGCAATAGCTGAAGTAGCAGAGTTAGCACAGACCTCTAAAGAGACCATAGTAGAAGTGTGATATTGTTATAGTTAAATATATTCGGAAATTAAACTATAAATATACAATTTAACTTGAATAAATGCTTTTACCTTTTATCAAAATATCCTGTTTTTCCTTATTGCATACGGCAAATGAAAATCCTTTTTGTATCGCGTAAGCACCGTATTCACCTTTTTTGTTAATGGCCAAAAAGCCTACCTGTATATCTTTAGCCGTTTGTGGTTTCTTTTTGATAATGCGGTTTACGGCCTCGCGGCAAGCCTCTTCAGGATGATAGCCCCGGCGCATCAGTTCAACAACTAAAAAGCTGCCCACATTACGTATCACTTCCTCGCCAACCCCAGTTGAGGTAGCACCGCCAACTTCGTTATCTACATATAAGCCTGCCCCAATAATAGGACTATCGCCAACACGGCCGTGCATTTTGAAAGCCATGCCGCTGGTGGTACAAGCCCCGGATATATTACCTTTACTATCAATAGCCAGCATACCAATCGTATCGTGATTGTACTTGTCGCCGCGCATATGCTGCTGGTTTTCAATATTTATTACAGGCTTATATTCCGCTTTCTTTAACCATTCTTTCCAGGCTTTTTCTGATTCGGGAGTTAGCAAGTGCTCTTTATGCAATCCATTTTGAATGGCAAATTGACGAGCGCCATCACCAGCCAGCATTACATGCGGAGTTTTTTCCATTACCATGCGCGCAACAGAAATGGGATGGGCTATATCTTCCATAGCCGCTACCGAACCGCAGTTGCCAAACTCGTCCATAATACAGGCATCAAGTGTAACTATACCATCCCTGTCGGGATAACCAGCCCGGCCAACCGAGTGGTTTTTCAGGTCGGCTTCTGGTATTTTAGCACCGGCTTCTACAGCATCTAACGCGCGGCCGCCCTTTTTTAATACTTCCCATGCCGCAGCATTTGCAGCAATGCCAAAATCCCAGGTTGAAATTACAACAGGTAATGAAGAAGTAGTTATGTCATCGCTGCCTGCTTTTACCATACGTGGTATAAATGTGGCCAGCGACGCGCTGAGGGCTGATAGTTTTATAAATTTACGCCTGTTATACATAATGCTAATATAAATTTTAGCCCCGGTTTAATTTTCATGTATCCTGAATGATACTGATTTGTCCCCTTTAAGTCCTGTTATAACTCGTTTGCCAGGTCAGTATCTTCAGCTAAAATAGCCCGGCATTTTTCAAGGTCATGCTCAAAAATATTTAGTTTAATACCGCCGATAGCCTGGTTATAAAAGGGGTTCGCCGCTAAGGTGTTTTCATCACTTATAAAACAAGGGATGCCATTGTCTTCCAGCCGCCCGCGGACGATGTGGGCCAATACGGGATCATAAAAGGTTTGGAAAATGATGATGTGGCCTTCGTCTTTCATAGCAGTTAAAATAGTATTTTTCAATATTAAGTTTTTTATGGCAAGTAATTTAATCCGATATTGGTTTTTTTATTTACGCTATGAACCGCATCGACCGCATATCTGCTATATTGATACAACTGCAATCCCGCAGAGTGGTAAAGGCTGCAGACATTGCTGAACGCTTTAATATCAGTTTACGCACGGTATACCGCGATGTGAAAACTTTAGAAGAAGCAGGTGTGCCGATAATTGGCGAAGCGGGTATAGGGTATTCTATCATGGACGGTTATCGTTTACCGCCGGTAATGTTTACTAAGGAAGAAGCCACAGCTTTTCTTACCGCCGAAAAGTTTGTAGAGAAGATGACTGATACCGCTACAACAAAACATTATCAATCGGCAATGTATAAAGTGAAATCCGTATTGCGGTCGGCCGATAAAAATATGCTGGAGGACATGGACGAACACATTGCTGTGCTAAAATCCAAAAAACACCAGGGAGATGATAACGATCGGAATGCTTTGCAACCCATATTAAATGGCATAATTAATAAAACCGTTTTAGGGCTGGATTATTTTGCCCTGCATAGCCAGGAAAACAGCAGCCGGCATGTAGAACCTGTCGGTGTGTTTTTTTCGGAAGGTTACTGGCATTTGATAGCTTATTGCCGGTTGCGTAATGATTACCGCGATTTCAGGATAGACCGTATTAAACGGTTATATACTACCGAACTGTATTTCAACAAGCAGCATCCTACATTAAAGCAATACTTATCTAAAGTTGCTACCGAACAAAAATTGCACACCGTGATAATGTGTGTTGATAAGAAGATTGCAGGCCACCTTGACGCGCAGAAGTATTACAGCGGTTTTGTATCGCAGGAAGAATTGGACGACTGCATACAAATGACTTTTTTAACTAATTCGATAGAGGGATTCGCCCGCTGGTATCTGATGTTCGGCGACCAGGCGCAGATCACCAGCCCTGATTATTTAAAGGACAGGATACGGGAGATATTGGATGAAATGGTTAAAAATATTACCAGCCCCGATGTGTTACTGACATAAAGCCCATCAGTGCAAATAGTTGCTTTATTAGTATGGATATCCTGAAACAACGTTTATTAAACCAACAAATTTCAAAACACAACTTCACTAACGCGGCCGACGTTGTGCACTGGTTTGGTGCAATACAGGCACAGGATTATGCCGGGGCCAAATGGGCGCTGTCATTAAGATTAAAGGGCGCGAAAGACACCGTAATAGAAAAATCCTTAGACCGGGGTGAGATACTCCGCACCCATGTAATGCGCCCAACCTGGCATTTTGTTAGTCCTAAAGATATCCGGTGGATGCTGGAGCTGACAGCGCCACGAATAAATGCAGGGAATGCCAGCCGTTACCGTGGGTTTGAACTTACTGAAAAGGTATTGAACAAATGTCACGATATCCTGATCAGATCACTGGAAGGAAGAAAATATCTTACAAGAACCCAACTATCTGAAATATTAAATAAAGCCAATATACCCACACACGAAAATAGGGCAGCCCACATTTTAATGCATGCTGAATTAGCCGGACTAATTTGCAGCGGCCCCCGCAATGGTAACCAGTTTACCTATGCGCTACTGGATGAGCGTGTACCTAAAACCACACCTATTGATTATGATGAAGCCTTGGGGAGATTGGTTGAGCGTTATTTTACAGCGCATGGCCCGGCTACTGTACATGATTGCGCCTGGTGGTCGGGGTTAACTTTAACCGATGTTAAAAAGGGGATAAGTATTACGCAAGCTAAGCTTAATACAGTCACTATAAACAAGCAGGCCTATTGGTTTGCCGCTAATATGCCCGAACCTGCCAGGATGAGTCCGCACATTTACTTATTGCCAAATTATGATGAGTACATTGTAGGCTATGCCGACAGGGCAGCGCTCGCTGCCGTTAGCCATATCAACTCGCGCGACAATGCTCTATTTAGCAATACGGTAATTGTAAAAGGGAAGGTTGCAGGTGTCTGGAAAAAAACGCTGAAAAAAGATAAAATTGAAATAAACCTTGAAAGTTTTGGCAAAATTGAACAAAAGCAACTAAAAAAAGCACTTGATCTATATAGTAAACACACAGACAGAGAAGCAATAATTAAGATTTAACATTACCTGCTAAAACTTAAACGTTTTCCGTTAATCCCCTCAATTAATTGGCCGTTCTCATAAACCAAATTGCCCGATACGATGGTATGCGTAACGGAACTATTAAAAGTTTGACCCTCGAACGGGCTCCATTTGCATTTATATAAAATATTGTCAGTCTGAACCTTATGGTGTTTATTTAAATCAACTAATACCAGGTCCGCCCAATACCCTTCACGGATAAACCCACGCTTTTCAATCTGGAAACATATCGCCACGTTATGCGCCATTTTCTCTGCTATCTGCTCCAACGTAATTTTGCCTTGATGATAAAGTTCCAGCATAGCCACTAAAGCATGCTGCACCAGCGGTCCACCCGATGGGGCTTTTAAATACGACTGAGATTTTTCTTCAAGCGTGTGTGGGGCATGGTCGGTAGCTATCACATCTATGCGGCCATCAAGCACAGCTTGCAGGATACCATCGCGGTCGCTTACTGTTTTTATAGCAGGGTTCCATTTAATGAAGTTTCCCTTGGTAGCATAATCCGCATCGCTAAACCACATATGGTGAATGCAGGCTTCGGCGGTAATGCGCTTATCTTTTAATGCTAACTGATTATCAAATAAATGCGTTTCTTTTTCGGTTGATATATGCAGGATATGCAAGCGTGTATTGTTCTTTTTAGCTAACTCAACAGCCATAGATGATGAAAGGTAACAAGCCTCTTCACTGCGTATTTTAGGGTGATAATCTATTGTAATGTTATCGCCTAAAATGTATTTATAATGCGCCAAATTACGTTGAATAGTAGCTTCATCCTCACAATGTGTTGCAATAAGCATCGGTGATTCTGAAAACAGTTTTTCCAGCGTAGTGGGGTTATCTACCAGCATATTCCCTGTCGATGAGCCCATAAAAACTTTAATGCCGCATACGTTGAGTATATCTGTTTTCAGCACTTCATCCAAATTATCATTACTTGCCCCCATAAAAAATGAATAGTTAGCCAATGATTTTTGTGCGGCAATAGCATATTTATTAGCCAGTAGTCCTTGCGTAAGCGTATTAGGTACTGTATTTGGCATCTCCATAAATGAAGTTATGCCACCTGCCACGGCTGCACGTGATTCGGTATAGATCTCGCCTTTATGCGTTAATCCCGGTTCACGAAAATGAACCTGGTCATCAATACAGCCTGGTAGTAGGTGAAGCCCCCCGGCATTGATCTCCTGATCGGATTTCGTATCAATTTGTTTATCAACACGTTCTATAAAACCATCTTTAATAAGAATATCGGCAACAAATTGCTGGTTTTCGTTAACTATAGTGGCTTGTTTAATGAGAATGGTAGGCATAGGGCAAAGATAACTTATTGTTGAAACTTCACATTTTTCATTTCTTTTTTTTCAGTTATTTTTATAGCATGAATCTTATTACTATTACCCGCAAAGTTTGTTTTGCTGTTTTACCTATTTTTATTTTCTCCGGCGCATTTGCCCAAGCCTTACAAAAATTGGAGATTGCACACGCCGATACCACTATAAAAAATAGTCTTTATAACAAGATTGACTTATTGGATGCCCGTATAGATACTACCAATTTGGGTACAGTACAGTTGGGTGCTTTTAACCGTAATGCTAAAATTGTTTTACAAAAGCCCCTGCGCGAACAGTTATCAACTTATCTCACAGGTATTACAGATCAATTTTCAACCGGGGGGCAATTGGTGTTGCGTTTAACTCAATATGAGGCTTATGAGGTGACAAAGAGTTTTTCAGAAACTGGATATTGCGCTTTGCAAGCAACGCTTTATTTGCAAAATGGAAACCAATGCCAGAAGATAACATCTATTGATACCTTAATTTCAATGAAATCGGGTATGGATGTTACTAAGGCCTTGCTCAAAGCAACGGGCTCTGTTTTGACCAATTTTATAAAGAACAATCTGATGAGCAAGCCCAAAGAGAACACTGGAATTACTTACGATGAACTTGTCAATTTAGATATGCTGGCTAAACAAAAATTAAGAGTGTATACTATTGATAAGTTTGTAGATGGCGTTTATAGTACCTACCAATCATTTGCCGCACAAACCCCCGATAAACCCATTAAAATTGAAGGATATGCGGTTTATCCTGATGTAGTTAAACAGGTTGAGCCAGATGGCAGGGTAACCAAAGTAAAAGGAAAAGATGTTTATGCCATTGTTTTTATGGGAACAGCCTACATTGCTACAAAAACAGACTATTACGAAGTAAAACGGGATAAGAATGATTTATACTTTACCGGCCAGATGAAAACAGGTGCAAGTGCAGGCGATCGTGTAGCTGCAGGTATGATGTTTGGAATGTTGGGTTCCATTATGATGGCTAATAGTCAGGCCACCTTTGATATGAAAGTCGATTATCGTAACGGGCAGTTTATTCGGTTGCGCGAAGTAATAAATTCACCAGCGGATCAATAATCCTTCTTGATAGAAGTTACATCTGCATGTCAAAACACCTTTGCCTCTTAGCTTTTACATTTCACCTCAACAAAAACGCTATCTTTGCTGGCTATGGCAGCAGCCTTCATCGATTTTAATTTTAACAAACAGGTTTTAAATGCAATAGCCGACGCCGGCTATACCGAGCCGACGCCCGTACAGCAAAAAGCCATTCCGCCGATACTAAACGGACAAGATGTAATGGGCATAGCGCAAACGGGTACAGGTAAAACCGCGGCCTACGTGTTACCTATTATTATGAAGCTGAAATATGCCCAGGGCGAGCATGCCCGTGCGCTCATTATTTCGCCGACCCGTGAATTGGCCATGCAGATCGAAGAAAATGTACAAGCATATTCAAAATACACCGATCTGAGGACTGTAGTATTGTACGGGGGGCTTGGGCCTAAAACACAAATAGAGAACATCAAAAAAGGTGTGGATATTATTGTGGCTACCCCCGGACGGTTTATGGATATTTATCTTGCAGGCCATATCCATACCAAACCATTGCAAGTGTTAGTGTTGGACGAAGCCGATAAAATGATGGATATGGGCTTTATGCCGCAAATAAACCGTATACTGGAAATAGTACCCCGCAAACGGCAAAACTTGTTGTTTTCGGCTACCATGTCGGATAAGATACATCAACTTGCCGGTAATTTCCTTGAATTTCCAACGGTAATTGAAGTGACGCCCCAGGCTACTCCGGCACAAACCATTACACAAAAACTTTACTATGTACCAAATGTAAAAACTAAAATAAACCTGTTAAGACGTTTGCTGGACGAGGAGGAAAACGCGATAACCAAACTGATCGTTTTCTGCAAAACCCGTGCTGTAGCTGAAGATGTTTATAAATACCTGGTACGTAAATACAATCAAAAGGAGGTTAAAGTACTGCACGCCAATAAAGGTCAGAATACGCGTATTAATTCCATCAATTCATTTAAAGATGATGAAGTGAAAATACTGGTAGCTACAGATGTGGCATCGCGCGGCATTGATGTAAGTAATGTAAGCCATGTAATAAACTTTGATGTACCGATGGTATACGAAGACTATGTCCACCGTATCGGTCGCACTGGACGTGCTTTACAAGCAGGGGAGGCTATTACTTTCTGTACACCTGCAGAAACTTATTACATGGGTAAGATTCAGAAACTGATAAGGCAAACAGTGGATGTATCTCCCATACCAGATGATGTTTTTATAGAAGAAACCCCTTACGAAGAACGCCAGGACCAGAACCGGGAAATAGATTTGCAGAAGCGAAAGGAAGATCCGGACTTTAAAGGGGCTTTTCATGAGAAAAAGACCATGAGCCAGCATAAAAAGTTCGATGCCAAAAAGTTGAAAGCCAATCCGCGCCTGGGGGCTAAAAATCCTACTAAGAAATTTAAAAAGAAACACTGACCTTTATTGCCAAAATGAAATTCAGAATAACACCACTAAACTTCGCGACAACTTTTTTTCTGGCTATTGCCGTTTATATATGGGTATATGGCGCGCAGATAACCGGCGCACAGTATCAGCAACTACATCTGGGAGGCATATTGGGCTGGATATTCCTGCTGTTTGCTTTCGTGGTGTTTGTGATTGATCTGATGTTCCGGAATTTCTTCCCGGAAACAAAAAAACTTTGGATAATTGAAACCAGCCTGATGGTGTTAATTGTGATACTATTTTTAATTGTTAAGAATAAATAATGAAGACTGCTGAAATAAAATTGATCGTTACGCTCGATGATAAAAACATGCCCGAGGCGATTACCTGGGAATCAACCGATGCTAATACTAAAGATGCTGTCCCGGTGAAAGCCATGAACCTTGCCGTGTGGGATCACAACTATAAAAACACCATGCACATTAACTTGTGGACAAAAGATATGCCTGTTGATGAGATGAAACGTTTTTTCCACGAGACATTGTTAACCTTAGGTGATAGCTTCCTGAAAGCTACAGGTGAAAAAAATATAATCGAAGATTTGCGTGATTATTGCGCACATTTTGCAGAGAAGATGGAAATTGAACGGTAGGTTAAGTTAAAGTCTTGAGTCTTAAGTACCCACTTATAACTTTAGGCTTAAGACTTCGGACTTAGAACAAACCGGTACAGAAACACGAAGCCTATAGAGGATATGCCACACATCAAAGCCATAATCCACCAAAGCATACTGAAGTGATTATAAAGGATGATTTGGCTGCCAACCGTTGGCGCCAGTATTTGTGCGGTTGACCACGACATGGAATATAATGCCGCATATTGCCCCCGGTTATGCTCGGAAGTGCGGACGATCCAAAAGGCATTCATAAAAGGCATGCTTATAATTTCGCCTATTGTGATTAATACCATTACCGTAATAGCCGAAAACTTACCCGGTACCAATACATTGAGTAATAGGAAAGCAACCCCAGTGATAAAAATGCCAAGGCTGATATATTTAAGGGGGTGGCGCTTACCTTCAAGGTTGTAAACTATCACCATTTCTATAAAGGCAATTAATATGCCGTTCAGCGCCATTAAAAAGCCAATAAACTGCTCGTTTAAATGCCACTCAGTTTTATAAAATAATGGTTGTATAGTAAACATCTGAAAGAAGCAGGTGGCAAACAGGGTAGCTAATAAAATAAATACCAAATAAACCCCATCACGGTAGGCTGAAGAAGGTATATTACTGATATCTGTTTTATGTACCGTTTTTGTAAAACCCGAACGCGGCAGCAATTTCAACAAAAACACCGCGGCCAAAATATTTGTACAACCATCAACCCAAAACAACAGGTGGTAATTGAATGATGCTAAAAACCCACCGATTGCGCCGCCAAATGCCCACCCAAGGTTAACAGCCAAACGATTTAGTGAATAGGAACGCGTTTTGTTTTCGCCCGAGCTATGATATGCAATTGCCGTAGAGTTTGCCGGGCGAAATGCCTCGTTGCATAAACTCAGTATAAACGTAAATATCCCAAGCGTTAAAAAAGTATGCTGAAACCCTAAGAGAATAAACAATACCCCACCCGAAAATAAAGCAAATACCTGGACATCATAAAACCCATATTTATCGGTAAGCCTGCCACCTAAAAACGCGCCGCTGATAGATCCCAAACCAAATATGCCCATAATCCAACCGGCCTGTGCAATGCTAAAATGCAATTGCTGGGTACAATACAAAGTCATAAACGGTATTACCATGGTACCGCTGCGGTTAATCAGCATCACCAATGATAGGTACCAGCTGTTAAGAGATAATCCGTAATAAGCTCGTTTGTATAATTGGATAGGAGATAGCATTTGAACAAAGATAGGTTTATCCATTATTCAGCAAACGATTGTGATGAATATAACCTGCTTGTTGAAAACTAATTTAAATGGTCATTTAAGTATAAATGTCTACTAAAACAGTCGTTTTATACAGTATTGATTGCGAAACACTTACTTAATTATTCACATTGATACTTTTTTTGCAACAAAAACAACAATTTATCATCAAAATTATATTTCAATTATTTACCTTCGGGGCGTCATTAAAGCTCGCCCGATAAAATGATAAGGCTTTAATTTAATCAATTATACAATGAAACATAATTTTGGTGCCGGACCAGGCATATTACCACACGAGGTATTGAAACAGGCCGCCGCAGGCGTTGTTGATTTTAACGGAATTGGTTTATCTATCCTTGAGATCTCGCACCGATCGCCTGATTTTGAAGCCGTTTTGGATGAAGCGGTTAAATTGGTTAAAGAAGAATTAGGTGTACCTGAAGGTTATTCGGTATTATTTTTACAAGGTGGTGCCAGCACCCAGTTTGCTATGGTACCCTATAATTTGTTACCAGAAAATGGTAAGGCTGCCTATGTAGAAAGCGGCGTATGGGCTAACAAGGCTTTAAAAGAAGCAAAATTCTTTGGTAACGTTGAAGTAATAGCAACCGCGAAAGATGCCAATTTTACTTATATCCCCAAAGATTACACCATACCTGCAGATGCAGCATACCTGCACCTCACATCAAATAACACTATTTACGGTACACAACTGCAGGAATTCCCGGCATCACCAATACCGGTTGTGTGCGATATGTCGTCGGATATATTTAGCCGCAAGGTTAACGTGGCCGATTTTGGTTTGATATATGCAGGTGCGCAAAAAAACATGGGCCCTGCAGGCACAACGTTAGTTATTGTTAAGAATGAATTATTAGGCAAGGTAGATCGCAAGATACCTTCGATGTTTAATTACCAGGTACAAATTGATGGTGGTTCAATGTATAATACACCGCCGGTATTTGCCATTTATGTATCTATGCTTACGCTGCGCTGGTTAAAATCAAAAGGCGGGGTTGAAGCTATTCAAAAAGAGAACGAAGCGAAAGCTAACGTGCTTTATGAAGAAATAGACCGTAACCCTTTGTTTAAAGGCGTGTGTAAGGTTGAGGACCGTTCGCACATGAATGTATGCTTTGTGGTTGAAAACCCTGAACACGAAAAACCTTTCCTGAAATTTGCCGAAGAACGCGGCATTGATGGCATTAAGGGGCACCGTAGCGTTGGCGGTTTCCGTGCGTCTATTTATAACGCACTGCCTATTAGTAGTGTATATGTATTAATTGAAGCAATGCAGGAGTTTGCAGAGAAGAATAAATAGTTATCCCCTAACCCCCTGAAGGGGGAATTAAAAACTGTTCCCAGGCTCCCATTTAGGGGCTGGGGGCTAAATAATTAATAAAATGATCAAAATATTAGCTAATGATGGTATTGACCCGATAGGTAAAAAATTACTGGAAGAAGCCGGGTTTACTGTTGATACAAATAATATACCTCAGGATGAACTACCTGCAAGGTTAAATGAATATGATGTTATTACTGTGCGCAGCGCAACAAAAGTACGCAAGGCGCTTATTGATGCAGCACCAAATTTGAAAGTTATAGGTCGTGGTGGTGTAGGTGTAGATAATATTGATGTGGAGTATGCGAAAGAAAAAGGCATACCTACCTACAACACTCCTGCTTCGTCATCTTTATCGGTAGCCGAATTGGTATTTGCACACCTGTTTACCGGTATCCGCTTTTTACAAGACAGTAACCGTAAAATGCCTGTAGAAGGTACTACCAAATTTAATGACCTGAAAAAAGCTTATGCTAAAGGTATTGAACTGCGTGGCAAAACTATCGGTATACTGGGTTTTGGCCGTATTGGCCGGGAAGTAGCAAAAATTGCTATTGGCCTGGGCATGGATGTTTTGGCCTACGATCTATTCCCTTTTAACCCTGAAGTGGAAATAGTTTTAGGTTGCGGCGGTACTAAAGTGAACGTAGCTGTTAAAACTGCTACGCAAGAGGAAATTATTACACAAGCTGATTTCATTACCCTGCATACGCCATTTATTGAAAAACCAATATTAGGCGCTGCTGAGTTTGAAAAAGTGAAAAAAGGTGTAGCTGTTGTGAATTGCTCTCGCGGTGGTTTAATTGATGAAGCTGCATTAATTGCTGCTTTAGACAGTGGTAAAGTAAGCTTTGCCGGATTGGACGTTTATGATAACGAACCAACACCAAATGAAGCTTTATTGAAACATCCTAAAATATCATTAACCCCACACATAGGGGCAGCCACTAATGAGGCACAGGAACGTATTGGTACCGAACTTGCAAGTTTGATAATCAATCATTTTAAGCAATAACACCTCACAATTTTCTAAAATAATCCTTACGGGATATAAGGCCTCGATAAAAATCGAGGCCTTTTTGTACTATTAAAGTTCGTAAACCACTCCTTTTTCAGGAATAACAACCGGGTAGCCATCAGCCTCCAATGCATCGGCCATAGCCTGCATGCTCGTAGTTTCGCCATGCACCAGGAATACATTTTTTAACTTGGTTTTATCTTGTTGTAATACGTTACCCATTAAATCTTCATGGTCGCCGTGGGCACTTAGCACGTCGGTTTGTTTAATAGTAGCATATACGGCCAGTTCGCGGTCTTTAATATGGACGATAGGGTCGCCACGTAGCAAACGATGACCCAAAGTGCCTTTGGCGCAATAGCCGATAAATAGGATAGTACAATAATAATTCTGAATGTTATAGAACAGGTGATCCTGTATACGCCCGCCTTCCAGCATACCGGCTGACGAGATAATAATACAAGGCTCGAAGTAATTGCTGATTTGTTTACTCTCCCTTATATTCTCGATATAAGTAAGGTTCTCAAATTCAAATTCATCCCCTTGTTGATCGTAAAAATCCTTTGCTACCTCGTTTACTAAATGGTGATGTTTGCGATAGATCTTTGTTGACTGAGTAGCCATAGGGCTATCTACAAAAACCTGTACGGGTGGTAATAAGCCACTGCTGAATATTTTATTCAGGCTAAACACCAACGATTGTGTGCGCCCGATACTGAATGCAGGGATGATCAATCGCCCGGGTTCTTTAATACATGCTTTTTCAATTACTTCCACTAAAGTCTCTTCAACTGTTTTTCCCTTAGTGTGCACCCGGCCGCCATAGGTAGATTCGGTGACTAAATAATCTACCGGAGGCAGTGGTTCAGGGTCATTTAAAACAGGGTAACCTTTGCGACCGATATCACCGGTAAAGCCAATTGTTTTTGCTATCCCATCGTCATTAATCCTGAATATGGCTGCCGCCGCGCCTAATAAGTGTCCAACAGGAGTGAAGGTTAACTCAATATTATCGGTTATTTTAAATGGTTTATTAAAACCAATGGTCACAAAACGCTCAACCGTGTCCATTACATGCTTTTGCAAGTATAGTGGCTGATTGTTAGTATTAAACTTGCCCTTCCGTTTGCTGTATTTACGGTTCTTTTCCTGCTTGCTCATAAAAATACTTACCGAGTCGAATAGCAATAATTCGGTTAAGTCGGCAGTAGGTGGGGTGCAAAGTATTTGTCCGTTATAACCTAAACGCACCAGCGTAGGGAGGTTTCCAGAATGATCGATATGAGCGTGGGTCAGTATCACCACATCAATATCGGCTGGATTAAAAGGAAAGTCTTCGTTCGATTGTAAACTGCGTTCTTTATCATAATCAAGTCCGCAGTCTACCAGTATTTTATATTGGCCAACTTGCAGCAGGTGCATACTTCCTGTAACTTGCTGTGCAGCCCCGTGTATGGTTAGTTTCATGTGTTATGTTGTACGTAGTACATTCTAAGTCTACGTTTTATAGCTTTAATTATATTATTCAATCGTATAACGTTGAACATAAAACTTAATTAACTCACATCAAATTGCAACTGACTGAGGTAGCGATATAAGCCCTGTTCGTTGGCATTAAGTTCGTCGTGAGTGCCGCTTTCAATGATCTCGCCCTTTTCAATTACGATGATCTTATCAGCTTCGCGGATGGTGGATAACCGGTGTGCTATGATAATGGATGTACGGTTTTTCATTAACTCTTCCAGTGCCTCCTGTACCAAACGTTCAGATTCAGAGTCTAATGATGAGGTTGCTTCATCCAATATCAGTATCGATGGGTTTTTTAACAACGCCCTTGCAATAGCAATACGCTGGCGTTGGCCGCCGGATAGTTTTACGCCACGTTCGCCCACAATGGTTTCATAACCCTCGGGAAAACCAGTAATAAACTGATGCGCGTTGGCGCGCTGTGCGGCTTTAATTATTTCATCTTTTGTAGCAGACAATTTGCCGTAAGCGATATTTTCCATTATTGTACCGCCGAATAATAAAACATCCTGCGGTACAATGGCTACCTGGTTCCGGATATCGGTTAACGAATAGGTATCTGCATCGCGGCCGTCAAACTGAATAGTGCCGGCCTGTGGATGATAAAACTGCAAAATAAGCGATGCCGTAGTTGATTTACCCGAACCGCTGGGCCCAACTATTGCTATCTTTTGCCCGGCTTTGGCTTCAAACGATATACCTTTTAATACAGTGATCTCGGGCCGGGAAGGATAGGCAAATTCAACGTTTTTGAAAGTTAAATTACCTTCAATATGCTCAACAACGGCGTTATTGTTTTCAACCATTGCTATAGGCTCACCGTGTTCGCTTAAAATTTCCAGCACACGCTCGCTGGCGCCAATAGCTTTTTGTAAGTTGGCATACAGGTCGGGGAAGCTGCCCATGGCCGCACCAACAAAAATGGAATACAGTACAAATGTGGTCAACTGACCCGGTTCAATATCATGGTTATGTATAAGTGTGGAACCATACCATATTACACCTACAAATGTGCCGAACAGGCAAAACACAATAAACGATGCAAATATCCCTCTGAATTTGGCGCCTTTCACGGCAATGCCAACAACTTCGCGCAAAATTTTATCATACCGCCCTGCTTCATAAGCTTCATTTACAAAGGCCTTAACATTGGCTATGCCCTGCAGTGTTTCTTCCACAACAGTATTTGACTCGGCTAGTTTATCTTGTGCCTGGCGGGATATCTTGCGGATAAAGCGACCAAAAACTACCGCAAACACAATTAAAAAGGGCAATATACTTAATAGCACCAGTGTTAGTTTAACAGATACGATGATCAGTAATGTTACACTGCCAACCATAATGATCAATTGCCTTATCATTTCGGCAATAGTTGTAGTTAAAGTGTCTTGTATCTGGGAAAGATCGGCAGATATGCGGCTGTTTAATTCACCAACCCGGCGGTTGGCAAAGAAATTCATTGGCAGGGTGATCAATTTAAAGTAGGTATCGCGGCGAATATCTGCCAGCGACTTTTCTGCCACTTGTACAAAAAATACTACTCTGAAAAACGAAACAAAGGCCTGGCCAAATAATAGCGCAAAGCCAAACAGGCCAATAGCATTTATGCTGTGAGGGAAAAACTTGTTTTTGTAGATACCTTTGGCCGCATCTATAAGTGCGCCAAGTATAGCCGGGAAGGCTAAGCCTGTTAAGCTGGATATGAACAGAAAAATTAATGCTATGATGAATTTACCGCTATAAGGCTTTAAATAGGAGAGTAGCTTTGCTACATTTTTTATACTTTGTCTGTTTATTTTTGCTTTAGGTAGGTCAATTTCTGCTTTACTACCACTATTCAATCTTCCTCGGGCCATTATTTATAATCTCGATTGCTAATTCAATCCGCAAAGCTAAGAGTTAATAGCACGTTTTCGGTTGATGATAAA
This sequence comes from Mucilaginibacter boryungensis, assembly GCF_015221995.1. Lineage (NCBI taxonomy): Bacteria > Pseudomonadati > Bacteroidota > Sphingobacteriia > Sphingobacteriales > Sphingobacteriaceae > Mucilaginibacter > Mucilaginibacter boryungensis. The sequence goes on along the minus strand of NZ_JADFFM010000001.1, from coordinate 2,187,072 downwards.
TAAAATTGACAAAAACATGAGCGCGATGATGGCAAATAATATTTTTTCTATCATCGCCTGATGGGCTTGCTCATCTTCAGCTGTTTTTTTCAGCGTATCGATTTGATTTCGAAGTTTATTTATCGTGGTCATATAACCCAGTGTGCTCTTCTTCACACTTTGTACCTGGTTTTGCACTTGTTTTTGTTCAAATGCCCTATAATCCAACAATATTTTTAGCTGTATAAATATTTCGTCGTCGGTAGCAACTATATCTGTTAAAATATCGTTAGACCGGCGGATATCCTTTTTGGTTTGTAACCCAAATATCCCTGTATGCTTGCTTAGACTTTGTTCATACTGACCATATTTTTCCCGGCGCACAGCCAGCATCCCATTTATTTTTTTACGCTGTAGCTGATAGGCAAGGGAATCTGATTTAGTTTGCGCGCAGGCAGAGAGCACTGCGAAAAGCAGCACTATGTGAATAATGACCTTTTTCATAACGTAAGGGTTACTGAAAATCGATGATAACGCTATCACCCAAGTTTAACCCTAATAACCCGCTGGCGTTGCCTTTGTTTATGGCAATCTCTAAATGGTCGCTAATGCCAAACAGGCAAAGTTTTTCGCCTTCCTCTACTTCATTATAGTACCAACTTAGCTGGTTAATTACCTCGTTGCGTTTAAAGTACAACGTAAAGCGCCGCCCTTGTTGTATTTGCATAAACAAGTCCTTCGTTACATTAGTGATCACGTTCTGAAACGAATCGATATAGATAACCATCCCTTTTATCAGGTTTTTCTCTATCACCGGTTGCAGGTTCATTTTCTTTTCAACCGTTTCAACAGGCACACCAATATCGGTAAGTTTAGCGCCCTGGGCCAGTTTGCAGGCGGCCTTTACAAATATATCTGTTAGTGGAAAGTGCAAAAATTTCAAATCCTGCATAATGGTAATTTCCACCATCTCATCAGGATCAGTATTAAACATCAGCGAAAATATGCCGTTATCGGCTCCCACAAAATAATGGTTGCGATATTTTACAGCAAGATATTTCACGTTGGTATTATAAACCGTATCAATACCAATCAGGTGTACTGTTTGCTCGGGAAAATAGTAGTAACTATTTTTTAAGATGAACGCGGCTTGTTGTATATTAAAGGCGGTAACGGAATGGGTTATATCAACTATGTTGACCGTTGGCAATACTTTCAGGATGCTTCCTTTTAAGGCAGCCTGGTAAATATCTTTGTCGCCAAGGTCAGTAGTTAATGTAATTATTCCCATTAATTATATCATATTTTATTGCTAATCTTGTACAAGCATTAGGCGCTACAAATATTCAATTTTTTAATCATAAAAAATCATCAAATACTGTTGAACGAACTAAAATTATCAATAGAGCATATTAACCCGGCTGTACTATGGGGGCCTAATAATGATCATTTCGAGATCATCAAAAAGCAATATCCTAAACTAAAAATTGTTGCCCGCGGCAGCGATGTGAAAATATTGGGTGAGGAGCAAGAACTGACATCTTTCAATACCAAATTCCAACAACTTGTTGACCATGTAGATAAGTTCGAATCGCTCACGAGCATTGATGTAGAACGCATATTCGGCGCGAAGGCCAGCCCTGCGCCGGCCGCATCTGCCGAAGGAGCAGATAAATCTACTACCGGTGAGGTAATTGTATTTGGGCCTAATGGGATTATGGTGAAGGCCCGTACTGCTAACCAGCGCCGTATGGTGGATAGTATCGCTAAAAATGATATCCTGTTTGCAATTGGCCCGGCTGGTACCGGTAAAACATATACCGCGGTAGCGTTGGCTGTACGCGCCCTGAAGAATAAAGAAATTAAGCGTATTATACTTACCCGCCCCGCTGTTGAGGCAGGGGAGAACCTGGGCTTTTTACCGGGCGATCTTAAAGAAAAGATAGACCCATATCTGCGCCCGTTGTATGATGCGTTAGATGATATGATCCCTGCTGAAAAGCTGAAACTGTATCTGGAAAACCGTACCATAGAAATTGCCCCTTTAGCATTTATGCGCGGCCGTACGCTGGATAACTGTTTTGTGATATTGGACGAAGCTCAAAATGCAACGGATATGCAGTTGAAGATGTTTTTAACCCGTATGGGTCCATCGGCTAAGTTTATTGTTACGGGTGATGTTACTCAAATTGATTTACCCAAAAAGCAAATGTCGGGCTTAAATACTGCCTTACGTATATTAACAGATATTAAAGGTATTGATTTAATTTACCTGACCGGTGAGGATGTTGTCCGCCATAAACTGGTAAGGCGTATACTGGAAGCTTACGGCGATATACAGTAGTGATTAGTTGCGAGTAACGAGTTTTGAGTTAACCATATAGCACCAAAACTCATTACTCAATACTCAGAACTCAAAACTAACTATGAACTCTATTAAAGAAACCAATTTCACATTTCCCGGTCAAACCGGTTTTTATAAAGGGAAAGTACGAGATGTTTATACCATACAGGATAAGTACCTGGTAATGGTGGTATCCGACAGGATATCGGCATTTGATGTGGTTTTACCCGAAGCTATTCCGTATAAAGGGCAGGTATTAAACCAAATAGCTGCTAAATTTTTAAAAGCAACCGAAGATATTGTACCTAACTGGGTTGTAACTGTTCCTGACCCAAGTGTTACCATAGGCCGTATTTGCGAGCCATATAAGGTGGAAATGGTAATACGCGGTTATTTAGCCGGCCATGCCTGGCGTGAATATAGTGCCGGAAAACGCCAGGTTTGCGGTGTGACTTTGCCTGATGGTTTGAAAGAAAATGATAAACTTCCTGCTCCAATAATTACACCTACAACCAAAGCCGCGGTAGGGCACGATGAAGATATTTCTAAGGAAGATATCCTGGCCAGAGGAATTGTATCTGCAGCTGATTATGAAATGCTGGAAAAATATACCCATGCCATTTTTGCCCGGGGTACTGAAATAGCTGCTAAACGCGGATTGATACTGGTAGATACTAAATATGAATTTGGTAAGGTGGGCGACACCATTTACCTGATAGACGAGATACACACGCCCGACTCATCCCGTTATTTTTACAGTGAAGGTTATGAAGAGCGTCAGCAAAAAGGTGAGCCGCAGAAGCAGTTATCGAAGGAATTTGTGAGAAAATGGTTGATTGAGAATGGCTTCCAGGGGAAAGACGGACAAACAATTCCTGAAATGACGCCGGAAATAGTCAATTCCATTTCTGAAAGATATATTGAATTATATGAACAGATAACGGGGGAAGCCTTTATTAAAGCTGAAGCCGGCAATGTTTTGAATAGGGTAGAACAGGCAGTGAATACTGCATTGAAGCAATTGTAGGATATATAAATTAATTATATCTTAGCTTTTTAAATTATTAGGTATACAACATGAAATTTGCTGTTGATAAACACGAAAAATATGTACTGGTTAAATTAAATGAATCGAAGATTAATTCATTAATTACACCACAGTTAAAATCTGAATTGATACTGATCAATGCTGAGGGTCAACGGAATATCGTGCTTGATCTGTCGCAGGTTAAGTTTGCCGACTCATCTGGCTTAAGTAGCTTATTAGTTGGGCACCGCCTTTGCAAAAACGCCGAAGGTTCATTCATTATGGTAGGGCTTAACGATGCCGTGGCACGCCTGATTACTATATCACAGCTGGACACCGTATTAACAATTGTACCCACAGTTGAGGAAGCTATCGATTTGATCTTTATGGAAGAGATTGAAAAAGAATTAAAAAAAGAAGCAAAATAGCCTCATGATTGTTAATCGTTCATGAAATTCGAAGTAACGATACTTGGAAGCAGTTCAGCAACACCTATTTTTAACAGAAACCCCACTTCACAGGCGCTAAACATAAACGAGCGCCTGTATCTTATAGATTGCGGCGAGGGCACACAACAACAAATGCTCCGTTTCGACATTAAAGCCAGTCGCATAGATTACATTTTTATTAGCCACCTGCATGGCGATCATTACCTGGGCCTTGTAGGTTTACTATCATCGCTTCACCTAAACGGCCGTACCAAGCCACTTCATATTTTTTGTCCCGCACCTTTAAAGGAAATTATCGATCTGCAGTTCAAATATTCGGAAACCACTATCCAATATCCGCTTGAATATACTTTTATTGACCCAACCCAGCCAACCAAGCTTGTAGATAACCAGGATATTATTATTGAAAGTATTCCCCTTGACCACCGGATTCCATGTACAGGCTTTTTATTCAGGCAAAAAAAGCGCCTGCGAAAGCTGATCAAAGATAAAATAGAAACTATAGACATACCTGTTGAATATTACTCGCGTCTTAAAAAAGGCGAAGACTTTACCGATAGCAATGGAAAGCTTTATAAAAACGACGAACTAACATTAGATTCTGAACGGCCTAAAGCTTATGCCTATTGTTCTGATACACTTTTTAATGAAGCTTATTTTAACCAGATATCTGGTGTGGATCTATTGTATCACGAAGCCACCTTTTTACATAATATGGTAGATAGGGCAGTGGAAACACATCATACAACTGCCCTGCAAGCGGCAGAAGTAGCGGCAAGGGTAAAAGCCAGAAAATTGGTTATTGGTCATTTCTCGGCCCGCTATAAAGCACTTACCGAATTATTAGATGAAGCCCGCAGTATTTTTTCTGAAACAGAATTGGCAATCGAGGGAAAAACATTTGTGATTTAATTTGCTTCGCGTCATTAGTCATTTCGCTACGCTGTCACTAGTCATTAGAGTTTTTGCAAAATAATTAAAACAACATCTGAGATAGAAATTCTCACTAATCACTAATCCTTCTTTCCCCCAAATACCGAGAAGCTCACGTAGCGTTTTGGATGCGCTTTAAGGTCGATAAGTAAATTATCAAGGCTTTTCGCCGAATTATTTAGGTTATCGTATAGCTTGGTATCGTTCATTAACAACCCTAACGAGCCATTGGTGCTGTTAGCCTTTGCCATAACGGCCTGCAGATCGGCCATGGATTTGTTCACATTATCCAAAGTTTGTTTAATGTTTGAATTTGCCATATCCGCGCTTACTTTTTTGAAGTTGCCGGTAAGGTCGTTCATGTTACTAACTGTGGTTTTTAACCCGTTTGAAGCAACTTCCGCGTTAGTTAAAATTCCGTTAATATGGCTGGTTTGTGAACCTACCAGGGCATCTATTTTTTTTGTAGTACCCTCTAATGTTTGTAATGAATTGGCAATACTTGCAAAACTGCGGTCTACGTTTTTTTGAAATTCTGGATTTAATATTTTGTTTATCGCCGCCAGCGATGAGTCAACTTTGCCAATCAACAATTCCGCTTTGCGCTGAATAGGTTGCAGGCTTTCGGCAAGGCTACCTTGAATATCAGCACGTAAGGTATCTTTATTTTCCGCGTATTCTTTACTATTGCCTAATTCAAATACAATGGCTTTGCCACCTAACAGGTCGGTGCTTTCAAGCCGGGCCAAAGTGTTAGTAGGTATATTATAATCGGGCTCAATTTTAAATTCAACAATGGTAGATCCATTGGGTTGCAATTTCATATGCGATACCCGGCCTATCTGAAACCCGTTAACCAGCACCGGTTTAGAAACAGTAAGGCCTTCTACACTTTTATATATCGCATAAAATTTATTCGATCGCGAAAAAACATCGCTGCCGCGTAAATAACTATAGCCAATAATTAGTATAGCAATGCTAACTGCTGTTAATGCGCCAATTTTTGTTTCGTTAGATATTTTCAAAATAGATGTTTAATTGTATATAATCATTTTCCTGCACCAGTTGTTTGCTCCACCTCGTTTTTATAAGCTTTTAGTGCACGTATAAGGGTGGCTACAATTTCATTCTGACCGGTTTCTGAATTCATATAAGCTTCATCATCAGGGTTGTTAATATAACCCATCTCTACCAGCACCGCCGGCATACCGCTACGAGCAAGCACCAATACGCTTTGCTCGCGCACACCTTCACTTTTCCTGCCATCCGTGTGTACAAATTCATCATTCACTAAATTCGCAAAACGCAAACTTTGTTTTCGGTATTTATCTTTAAATGCGTTCAAAAGGATGATCGAGGTCGGGTCGTTAGGGTTCAGATCAGCGTTGTCTTTATAATTTTTATCCTCAAATTCATTCTCCCTAATGGCCGCTTCCTGTTCACCAACCCGGCGATAAACGTATACTAAAAGTAAAACACCTTTGCCCGATCTATCAGGTACACGTATTTTTTTGCCGTGTGCACCACGTACAATCCTGTCAGATAATGAATTACAATGCAGTGAGATAAACAATTGTCCTTTATTCTCGTTAGCTATATCGGCACGTTTTTGCCAAAGCACATCAGCATCGCTTGTGCGGGTCATAACTACTTTAATATCGGGCAATTCTTTTTGTATGGCCGCTTGCAATTTAAAGGCTACCGCAAGCGTTACTTTACTTTCCTGTGAATATTCGCCTGATGCACCCCTCCATGTACCGTTGCTCATGCGGCCGTGGCCGGCATCAACAACAACTGTTTTAAGTTTATAGGCTGGGGCAAGAACAGTATCACCGGGATTAATTTTAGACGTTTTAAACGAGAATAGCGTTAACGAAACTAATGATAGCGATAAACCATAAATCAATCTTTCTAATGCTTTATTTTTCATTATTTTTGAGCGCTGTTAACCATATCTGCAAAATTAGTATTCATAATCGATTTTGAAATTTATACGACTTTTTTTTCTGCTCGCAATTGTATTGTTATTGAATGAGATTGCCGCTGCGAATAAAAGCGCATATTACGGTTATGCTTTAGCTAAAGATACGATAATTAAGCTGGATTCGGTTAAAGACCGTAAATTATTGCGTTTAAAAAAGCCAAAAAACAGTACAAAACTACAGGATACTGTAAAGAAAAGGAACGATAAAGCCCCCGCCGATACCGGAACCATTAGCGAATTAACTACTGCCACTGCTAAAGATTCTTCATATTTCGATCAGGAACATAAAATGCATTACCTGTATGGTGAGGCGCGCGTAACATATGGCGATATGGAGCTGGATGCAGATTACATACGGGTTGATGAAAAGAAGCACCTGATATTTGCCAGTGGCCGCATTGACCCGAAAACCCATCGATACGTAGGCAGACCCATATCAAAAATGGGCAAGGAAGAAAAAGCTGTTACATCCGATTCGCTTTTGGTTGACTATACTACAAAAGGCGGCAAGGTTTGGAATGGTGCAACCGAACAGGATGGTAACTATTTATCAGGAGGTAAAGCAAAAAAACTGAAAGGTGATGAGGTGGCGTATGAGAATGTATTATTAAGTACCTGCGATCTGCCTTATCCCTATACCCACTTTGGTATTGTTATTACAAAAGGTATTGCTGAAAAAAAGAAGATCATATCATCCATATTTTATCTTGAAATTGAAGGTGTCCCTTTACCCATAGGCCTGCCGTTTGGCTTTTTCCCTAAACCTGATTCCAGAGCGTCCGGATTTATACTGCCAACTTTTGGAGAGGACGCCAAACTGGGTTTTTACCTGCGAAACTTTGGTTACTATTTTGGTATTAACGATTATATAGATTTAACAACCCAGGGCACATTTTATTCAAAAGGATCGTACGAGGCCAATGCCGCTGCCCGGTATACTAAGTTATATAAATACAGTGGATCGGTAACACTTAGTTATGGCTCGCACAACTATGGCTTAGAGGGCGATCCGGCACAAAAAGATTTTAATGTTCAATGGTCACATAGCCAAAACGCCAGCGCTCACCCTGGTACTACTTTCAGCGCTTCGGTAAATGCTGGTACATCAAGTTTTTATCAAAACAATCCGGCCACAACCAACTATAGCTTACAACAGTTGACCCAAAATAACCTGCATTCAAGCATTGCATTTGGTAAAACATGGGAGGGCACCCCGTTTAACTTTACAGCTAACATTTCCCATAGCCAGGATTTGACCCGTAAAGTAGTTACACTAGAGTTGCCCAGTTTCAGCTTTAATATGTCCACCATCAGCCCTTTCGATCCAAAAGACCGCGTAGGTGAACAAAAATGGTATCAAAAAGTTACCGTAGGGTACAGTTTACAAGGGACCAATAAACTAACTAATATACCTGAAGCCGACTTATTTAAAAGTACAACCCTATCTAAGCGGTTGCAAAATGGGTTACAGCACCAGATACCCGTAGGTTTAAACCTAAATGTGTTGAAGTATTTCCAATTTAATACTAACGTAAATTATATAGACCGCTGGTACTTTCAAACTACTAATAAAAGGTTTGCGCGTGGTAGTTTGACCGGATTGGACTCTATGATAGTTGACACTGTTCCGGGCTTTAAACGTGTGGGAGAATACAGCCTTAGTGCCGGCCTATCCACCAAGGTTTATGGTGTTATAGCCTTTAAAAACAGCAAAATAAAAAAAATAAGGGATGTTATTACGCCAAGCATTGCGTTCAACTATCGTCCTGACTATACGAGTTTAAGTTATGGTTATAACCGCGTAGCTGTAAGTAATGCCACAATACCATATCCTGCCGCAATACAACGTTATTCTATTTTTGACCAGGGAATTTATGGCGGGCCAAGTGGTGGTCGGTCAGCAGGATTAAGCTTCTCTGTAGATAACACAATTGAGGCTAAGGTGCGGGCTAAAAGTACCGACACGTCCGGTCAGGACAGGAACGTGCCAATTATACAAGGCCTGTCGGCATCCACATTCTATAACTTCGCAGCCGATTCGTTTAAACTTTCCCCTATTAGTTTTAGCGGCCATACGGCCATTCTGAACCAGAAAGTTTCCATTAGTTTTGGCGGTACATTAGATCCATACCAGGTAAATGTGCGCGACTCTATTTCTAACAACCAGGTAGTGCGGTATACACAAAGATTAAATAAGTATACCTTTCAAAACGGCAATTTCCCGTTCCTTACCGCTTTTAACCTTTCAATGGGAGCCAGTTTGAACCCCGAAGCATTTAAACCTACAAAACCAACTAATCAGCAACTGCCAAATACGTTGAACAACCTGAATGCAGAGCAGGCTAATAAGCTGGCCCAGATAACAAACGACCCAAACGCGTATGTTGACTTTAATGTGCCGTGGAATTTATCTTTAAGCTATAGCTTTAACTACAATAATGATAGACTGAATACTGTAATATCAAATACAATGCAGATAAGCGGCGATTTAAGTATTACGCCAAAGTGGAAGGTAACCTACACAACCAACTACGATTTGAAAGCTTTAAAGTTTAGTGACGCTACATCATTTGGCATCTACCGCGACCTGCATTGCTGGGACCTTTCCATGCAATGGATCCCTTTTGGGTACTATAAATCATACAGTGTAACATTGAAGGTAAAAGCTTCCATATTACAAGATTTGAAACTGAGCAAACGAAAAGACTATTATAACAATTTATAATGCTTGCAGAAATTATAACCATAGGCGACGAGATATTGATCGGTCAGATAGTTGACACCAACTCGGCCTGGATTGCCCAGGAACTAAACAAAATAGGGATAAGGGTAAAACAAATATCATCCGTATCTGACGATCGCAGCCATATATTGAAAGCACTGGCAGAAGCCCACAACCGAGCTCAGATCATCCTGATAACCGGAGGCTTAGGCCCAACTAAAGATGATATCACCAAAAGAACACTGGCCGAATATTTTAATGTTGGTTTTACAGAAAATGCGGAAGCGCTGGAAAACGTACAGCAGTTATTTAAAAAGTATAACCGGCCGTTGTTGGAAGTTAACCGGTTGCAGGCCCAGATACCTGAAAATTGCGAAGTGATACTGAATAAAAATGGTACAGCGCCGGGTATGTGGTTTAACTATGATAGCAGGGTATATGTATCGATGCCTGGTGTGCCTTTTGAAATGATGTATATGATGGAAGACCAGGTACTGCCAAAATTAAAGGCATCATTTAAACTACCTGTAATTATACATAAAACCATACTTACGGTGGGCGAGGGCGAATCATTCCTGGCAGAGCGAATTGCTGACATTGAAGATAGTTTGCCTTCGCATATTAAACTGGCTTATCTGCCCAAGTTGGGGCAGGTGCGGCTGCGTTTAAGCGGATATGGAGATGATGAGGTTTTATTGCAAAAAGAGCTAAACAGTTTTGCTGATCAATTATTATTTCGTGTAGCAAATGTGGTAGTTGCTGAAGAAGATATATCGCTGGAAAAAGCCATTTTAAATAAAATGGAGGCCAGGGGTTTGACACTATCTGTAGCCGAAAGTTGTACAGGTGGATATATATCACATTTATTTACGCAACATCCGGGATCATCAAATGTGTTTTTTGGTGGTACGGTATCCTATTCTTACGAATTAAAAGAAAGCGTGCTGGGTGTAAAGAACGAGACATTATGGCAACACGGCGCAGTTAGCCTGGAAACAGTGACCGAAATGGTCGAAGGCGCAATTTTAAATTTTAAATCTGATTATGCCATTGCCGTAACCGGTGTAGCGGGGCCTGGTGGCGGTACACCCGATAAGCCTGTTGGAACTGTTTGGATAGCAGTAGCTTCGGCCACAAAAACAGTAACAAAGAAATTCACATTTGGTAATAAAAGGCTACAAAACATCGAAAGGAGCGCAATTTCGGCATTAGGAATGTTGAATACTTTACTAAGAGAAGTGGAAAACTAAGGGTTGAAATTGTTATTTTTGACCCATCTATACTGAATTTTACTATGTCTAAATACCAATTGTTGCTACCAAAAATGGGCGAGAGTGTTGCGGAAGCAACCATCATCAGGTGGTTAAAATCTCCTGGCGACCGTATAGAGGCAGACGAGGCAATAATGGAAATTGCAACCGACAAGGTCGACTCTGAAGTGCCCTCGCCGGTAAGCGGAGTACTTGCCAAGCAATTATGCAATGAAAACGATGTGGTACAGATTGGTTCGGTAATTGCCGAAATAGAAACCGGCGCCATAGCAGAACAGAATAACACTCCTGCGACTCCCGCTCCGGAACCAGTTGCACCTGCTTATAAAGAATCTTTCCCGGCTAATGATGTAGTTGAATTTGAAGATACAGCTATTCCAGGGGTAAGTCAGCTCGCAAAAGAAGAACCTGCCGTGCAAGCGCAGGCTTATAGTAACGGCGACCGGTTTTATTCGCCGCTGGTTAAAAATATCGCTGCGCAGGAACGCATTAGCATGGCTGAACTTGACCGCATTCCGGGTACAGGTTCTGATGGACGATTGACAAAAGACGACCTGCTAAATTATATTAGTAAAAGGCAGCGGGTACAAGGTAATAAGGTGCCTACTCCGCAGCCAAAGCCACAAGGCCAGTCTGCAAGGCCACCTCAGCCACAGCAAAATCCCCCTCAGGCCCAGCCACAAGCAGCGTCAGCGCCGAAACCTGTTGCTCAGCAGCAGCAACAACCAAGGCCAGCACAAGCTGCGCCGCAAACCGCTAAACCGGCCCAGCCAACACAACCACAGGCCGCCCAGGCCAAACCGGCTTATATACCGGCCGAAGGTGACGAAATTATTGAAATGGACAGGATGCGCCGCTTAATTGCCGACCACATGGTAATGAGCAAGCATACATCGCCGCACGTAACATCGTTTGTAGAGGCTGATGTGACCAACTTGGTTAAATGGCGCGATAAGGTTAAAAAGGGCTTTGAGGCACGCACCGGCGAAAGGATCACTTTTACCCCGATATTTATTGAGGCGGTTGTAAAAGCAATTAAAGATATGCCGCTGATAAATAGTTCTATCAACGGTACACAGATCATTAAGAAAAAAGATATTAATATTGGTATGGCTACGGCTTTGCCAAGCGGTAATCTGATAGTGCCTGTAATTCATAAAGCGGATGCACTGAACCTGACAGGTATTACCAAATCGGTAAACGACCTGGCTAACAGGGCGCGTGCCAATAAGCTACAACCCGACGAAGTGAAGAACGGTACGTTTACCTTAACCAATGTTGGTTCGTTTGGCAACGTAATGGGGACACCTATTATTAACCAGCCACAGGTTGCTATCCTGGCTATTGGTATTATCAAAAAGAAACCGGCGGTGTTAGAAACCAAAGATGGTGATGTAATTGCCATCAGGCATATGATGTTCCTGTCCTTATCTTATGACCATAGGGTAGTGGATGGCTCATTGGGCGGATCGTTTGTGCGCCGTGTGGCCGATTACCTGGAAAATTGGGATATGAACAGGGAGATATAAAATAGCAGATCAATCAGTTAATATACCTTTACTAAAAATTGCCGGAATTTACTTCCGGCTTTTTTGTATGATCTCGGCGGCAAAATCACCGGTACGTTTAAACTGGTAGCCTTTTTTTTGCGCCCAATTAATAAAATATTTTATCCGACTGATAAAATCCTCACCAGTGTTGCGCATTACATAACCAGGGAAACCATACTTTTCGGGTTTGTGCAGATCGGTAAATTCCCACGGATGAAAATACAGATTTAAGTAGCCATCTTTACGATGCGTAGCGTTACTTAACCATTGCAACATAAACATGGGAAGATTATGAAAACTCAGCCAAAACAAAGGGAAGCGTATTAGGGGTGATACCGATGAAGGTATTTGCAGCACGCCATCCTGCCAAAACCAGGTACGCGGGCGCTTAAAGTTATTATACCTGCCAGGCAGCCAGGTTGGGTTGATGGATGAATTGTATTTATAACCTGCTTTATGGATCTCTTTTTCATCAACAGGCATCATACGGGCCATACGATAGCCTTTAACAGGGGTATCGGCAATTTGTTCCAGCACTTTTTTTGAGGAGGCTAAATGTTCAGGAATAAACTCAGAATGAAAGTAACCATGTGAAGCTAACTCGTGACCTTCCTCAACTATTTTTAAAATGATATCAGTTTTATTTTTAGCATAATTGGCCGTACAGTAAAATGTTGCCTTAATATTTGCTTCACGTAAAATGTTAAGAATAGCCAATGTGCCCTCGGTTGATATGGCCAACTGATCTTCAAAACTAATACTTTTGCCATACTCAAACGGCATGTCAAACTCTTCTATATCAAAGCTTAGCAATATCATTATTTACTTTAACTAAATTGGTTGACCGAACAATATAATTAGGACGGTTTTTGGCTTGCATAAACATTTTACCCAGATATAAACCGATTATACCTAACACCATTAATTGGACGCCGCCAAAAAACACAACCGATGCCAATACAGATGCCCAGCCGGGGACTTCATGCCCATACATCAACGTCCAGGCGATATAAGGGATATAACACAACGACATAAGCGAAAAAAACGCCCCTATGCCTATGGCGATATTTAATGGGCGTACGCTAAAGGCTGTAACACCTTCTACCGCGAACCTAATCATGCGCTTAAGGGTATATTTACTGCGCCCTGAAAACCGTGCATCAGCTTGGTAATTGATGGCATATTGCTTAAAACCAAGCCATTTTATTAACCCGCGTATAAATAAGCCATTCTCGTCCAAACTAACCAGTACGTTAGCTACTTTTCGGTCTATCAGTCTGAAGTCGGCTGTCCCTTTTTCCAATTTGGTATCGGAAAGGGAGTTGATCATATTATAATATATTTCAGATGACTTGGTTTTGAAATAACTAACCTCATCCTGATATTCGCGGGTAGTATAAACTACATCATAACCCTCTTCCCACTTTTCAAGGAATTGCGTAATCAGTTCAGGAGGGTGTTGCAAATCACCATCCATGCTGATGATAGCATCGCCATCGGCATAATCATAACCAGCCTTTAGCGCGTTCTGGTGACCGAAATTGCGGGAAAGTTCAAGGTAATATAAGTTATCATCCTTGCTATTTAATGATTTCAGAATTTCCAGCGTATTATCCGAACTGCCATCATCAATAAAAATCACTTCATAACGATAGGGTACAGTTTTTAATACTGCAGTTAACCGTTGCACTAATTCGGCAATGTTACCGGCTTCGTTAAATGAAGGTATTACTATCGATATTTTTTTATTCATACAGCCGGTACTGTTGTGTCACGCGCAAAATCGCGGGTTAAAGTTTCGTAAATTATTTTTAGCCATATCACAAAACAAGGCAATGCTTTTAAGGCATAAGGCTTAACATATTCCCTGTTAATAAACCTCGGAAACAGGTCGGACGGTGATAAACTGGTTATAATTAATGCAAATATGAGCAAAAAAATCTCAACCGGCTTCATAGGCCTGTCCAGGTTCATAAACCAAATGCCAACACCAACAAACGCGATGATGTAAGTAGGCGATTCGGAACCTGTACTAAATATCACTGTAAACAATAGGCTAGATGCTAATATCAGTAATTGATAATCTATTTTTTTAAAGCTTTTTATACGCACATAAGATAATGCGAACAATAGCATTCCCGGTAGTATGACAAGCATATTTGATAGCTGCGGATAATTAAATATTCGCCGGATCATCCCCATCACCGAAATATCCTGCATGGTTGAAAATTCATTATGGACGTTTTTTTCGCTTAAGCTTAAATACCAGTCTTTATAACATTGCACCACAAATGCCGGTGATGAAAACAACATTGGTAATGCAAAAAGTATGATCGACCAAAACAGCAGCGATAGTATCAGTTTTAGTTTATTATCTGAAAAGAAGAAAAATGCCAATCCAACAATACCATATAATTTAACGTAAGTACCGGCAATAATTAATAAGGCTGCCCAAAAATCTTTTCCGTTCCTGATGAAAATGAAACTTAGCAGGATAATTGAAGTCATGATAGGGTTAAACTGTACGCTGTAACTGGCTGTCATTAATTCGTGTGCGCAGATAAGCAGAATGGCGTAGCGATAATCTATCTTAAATGGCAACAATAAAATAGCCCGGTATAAAATAAAGGCGTTAACCGTTGTCCATAAAATGGCGGCAATACCGTCAGGGAGAAAAGTAAAAGGTGCAATCAGTAAGGCAAACAGCGGCCCGTAGTGGTTGGTATCTGCGTAATAAGGCTGCGGTGTATATAAATTATGCTGATGCAGCAGATTAATAAACGTGTATTTGTAAATGAGGTAATTATTAATGGAATGCGCGAAAACCATTTTTACTACTGCGAAAAGGCTAAGCCCAAACCATAGTACGGTTATAAATATTTTATTGGTAAAAAGTTTATAAAGTTTCGACATTAACCGGGGATAGTCACCTATTTGTGTGGTAAAGATAAAGTTAAATATTATGTGGTGAAAATTGGTTCAATAAAAAAGGCTCCCGGTAAAGGAAGCCTTTTAAGTGTTTAGCCAATAAATCTACTAAAGAACTTCAGCCGTTTGTTTTGCCGCTGTGGCTAAACTAACCCCTGTTAGCTGATTGGCAAAAGCCACAAAGGCCTTGCTATTTGATATACGGTGTTGATTATCTATCAGGTTTTGTAGGTTGATCTTCCCGGTAACAAACTTGTAATTACCTGAATAAAAGCGTTCATGAATATATTCAAACTGTAGTGCTTCAACCAGGTCGTCATCTTCATAACGCAGGTAAATATTGAGTTCTACGTTATTAGTAAACCGCAAGTCCTTTTTATTGTGCGCCTTTTTATACTCATATTGATAATCATAGCGCAAGGCTGCGATATCTGATAACACAGCGGAGCCGGTAGGATGGCCGCCGGCGCCTTTTCCATAAAAGAATTGCTGATCGGCAAAAGCCGCCTGTACGGTAACACAATTGTATTCGTAATCTACATTGTAAAGAAATTCGTGTTCATTCACAAACTTAGGTAACACAAACATAGTAACATGTTGGTCATCCAACTCTTTAGCAACAGGCACCAGTTTAATCTTCAGTTTCTTTTCCCGCGCATATTGCAAGTCGTTTGCGTGTAGGTTTTGGATACCTACATTGAGCACTTTCTCTGGTTTCACCACTACACCATAGGCGTGCGCGGCTGCTATCACCAGCTTATACTTGGCGTCAAACCCACCAACGTCAAGCGTTGGGTCAGTTTCGGCAAAACCAAGGTCCTGTGCCAGCTTAAGCGCGGTATCATAATCCATATTCTCATTATAGCCCTTTGATAGGATGTAATTAGATGAACCGTTGAATATGCCGCTGATAGAGTGCAGCAGTTCGTTATCATAATACTCCTCCAGATTACGGATTATCGGAATACTACCGCACACGGAAGCTTCGTACAATAATGATGTACCGTATTGATGTTGCAGGTCAATTAATTCCTGCAAATAAATCGCCAGCATTTTTTTACTGGCTGATACAACGTTGCGCCCGGTTTTTAAAGCGGTAGATACGATATCATATGCCGCTTCCGTATCGTTTATTAATTCAACAATCGTATTTATCTCCGGGTTATTCAATAACTCATCTTTATCGGTCGTGAAAAGCTCCGGTGGCAGGGTACGTTTCTTTGTAGGATCTTTAATGGCGATCTTAACGATCTCAATATTCAGGTTTTTAGTGCGGATAATATCGTATAAGCCCTGGCCAACAACGCCAAAGCCAAAAAGTCCAATTTTAAGTTTTTTGCTCATTGTATATTATGCGGTTTGCTGCAAGTCAATAATCTTACCTTTTACGTCGGTTTTTAAAAAAGATGAAATAATATTTGTCAGATTCTCTGTATCAATTAAAAATCCGTCGTGCCCATAAAACGAATCTATTTCAGCCAAAGCAGCCTTCGGTATTTGTCTGAACAGATATTGCTGCTCTTCGATAGGGAATAATACATCAGATTTAATGCCGATTACCAGTGTTTTAGCAGTAATAGTACTCAGAGCTCTTTCTACGCCCTGGCGGTTACGGCCCACATTATGCGAGTCCATTACTTTAGTTAAATACCAATAGCTATATGCATTAAAACGGTTAACCAATTTTTGACCCTGGTAATTCTGATAGCTGGCTGCACGGTAATTGTGTAGTTCGTCGGTTTGTTCTTGCTGGGTAACCCCGTATGTTTTATAGGTACGATAGGAGATAAGCGCAATACTACGTGCTGCTTTCAAGCCTTTGCTGCCGCCATCGGGCGTATTATTATAAAAGGTTGTATCAGCACTTAAGGCCAGGCGCTGCGATTCGTTAAAGGCAATGCCCCAGGGTGAATGACGGGCATTGGTGGCTATTAAAACCAGGTTTTTTATCCGGTTTGGCTCCATAATACTCCATTCCAAAGCCTGCTGACCGCCTAAGGAGCCTCCTAATAATACTTCAATACTATCAACCCCTAAATGATTAGCCAGTAATTGATGCGCTTTAACAATATCCCGGATTGTATAATCAGGAAATGTAAGATAGTAGGGCAGGCCGGTAGCCGGATTAACACTTAAAGGACTGGTAGTACCGTAGGTCGAACCTAAAATATTGGCGCAAACAATGTAATGTTCTTCGGGGTTAAAATAATCGTTCTCACCGAATAAACCTTTCCACCAATCCAGCACATCTGAATTAGCTGTTAGTGCGTGGCATACCCAAACTACATTATTACGTTGTTTATTTAATGTACCATAAGTATGGAAACCTATTTCAAGCTCCAGCAGTTGCTTGCCCGATTCCAGTTCAAATGGCTGTTGATATTTAAATATTTGTGTATTCATTGTTTAAAAACCGGCTATTTAGGCCTGCAACCTTTAATAACCTTACTATATCACTTATAAACTAAAAAATGGTCTTGTTAATTGAGGGTATCAGTTATTGTCTTATAACAGGAATTGGTATAGATAATTATCATGGTATGTGTTTGAATAAGTTTGTTAATGAATTGAAATAGAGTTAGATAAGCTATTGTAAGCTATGCACGTATTTTCAGTAAAAAGAAAAGGAAACGTGGTTACAGCTTAACAGCAGCAGCAACAACAAATCAGCACGCCATTATTAGTGGTATGACAGCTAAAAGACTTACGCGTTTGCGTATCTGAAAATTTGTGTTGGATGTTGTTAGTACTTTTCATGGTTGTTAATTTATAACCCCCGGTAATCCATTCACCGGGCCAGGTGTTGGCACCTTCTCCATTTTAGGAGGGTTGCCAGTGGGTCTTAGAGCCTGATCTCTCGCCACTTCTTTATAAATCAAAACCTTTTTGAAGGGATTTGACTCTAATATTTTAGTATTGCTACCAAATAATGTTGCGAATATATATTAAAAGGATATATGCTTCCAAATTAAATTTGTAAATGATACGATTATGATTGAAGTGCTGCCGACATATCTGCTATCAGGTCATCAATATGTTCTAACCCAACCGATACCCTTAACAAATTTTGTGGTGTTTTAGTATCCGGCCCTTCAACTGATGCCCGGTGTTCTATTAAACTTTCTACACCGCCTAAACTGGTGGCAATAGTGAACAAATTTAATTTCGACAACACTCTTTTCGCCTCATCGGCACCCCCTTTAACACAGAACGAAAACATAGCACCAAAGCCCAGCATTTGATTTTTAGCTATCTGGTGCTGCGGATGTGATGTTAACCCAGGATACATCACACTTTCTACATTTGGGTGTTTTTCTAAAAAATCTGTAAGTAAAGCTGCGTTATGCGCATGGCCTTTCATGCGATAAGGTAATGTTTTAAGGCTGCGCACCAGGTAATAGCAATCCATTGGCGAGGGGATAGCGCCGCCCATTTCCTGCACCTGGCGTATTTTGTCCCACCATTCGTTTTTTACGGGTGTAATTAAAGCACCCCCCATTAGATCGCTGTGGCCTCCAAAATATTTTGTAGATGAATGCATCACCAGATCAGCCCCCAGGCTTAGCGGCTGCTGAAATATAGGTGTAGCAAAAGTGTTATCACAAACAACCTTAATTGCATGTTCTCGGGCTATGGTGATTACCTTTTTAATATCGGTGACCTTGAGCAATGGATTGGATGGCGTTTCTATCCATATCAAACCGGTGTTTGGTTTAATATGCGCCCTTAATACTGCTTCATCGTTCACATCAATAAAATCAAACTCCAGTATTCCTGCAAACAGTGTTTTTATCTGGTTACGAAGGCCATGGTACATGTCATCAGGGCCTATAATGTGGGTGCCTGGTGTTAATGATTGAAATACAGCCATACCAGCTGCATTGCCCGATGAGAATGCCGCAGCCTCTACACCACCTTCTAATCTTGCCAGTACATTCTCTAATAAATGCCTGTTAGGATTTGCGGCGCGACTATAAATATAACCTTTTTCATAGCTACCATCAACTTCCCGTTCAAATGTGGTCGACATAACAATGGGTTGTATCACAGCTTTAGTAGCATCATCAATTTTATTGCCGGCATGTATGGCTATAGTTTCAATTTTCATATATTGGCGGTGTAGCGTTTTGCGGTAAAAATACGTATAGTTATAAAATAACTGATCATGAAAAATATTCTATATCTGCTAATAGCAGTAGCACTTTTAACATCGTGCATAAAAAATAGTGACGCTGATGCCACGCCGCAAATAAATGATACTTATGACATAGATAATGTTTACGGCCAATGGTTGTTAACCACTATTAATGATAAAGCAGCAGGTACCAGTATTTCACCTACAGATGAAAACCTGGTTGTTTTTAGTACGGCAGGGACGG
This sequence comes from Mucilaginibacter boryungensis, assembly GCF_015221995.1. NCBI lineage: Bacteria > Pseudomonadati > Bacteroidota > Sphingobacteriia > Sphingobacteriales > Sphingobacteriaceae > Mucilaginibacter > Mucilaginibacter boryungensis. The sequence continues at coordinate 2,167,506 of NZ_JADFFM010000001.1, read as the reverse complement.
TAAAATATTATACTAATTCAGCCTTAACCTCTCAGGATACTTTTACTATCATTCAGGGTAAAAGCATTTATACTATAGAAAGAACTTATCAATTATCTTACGGTAGCACAACCTTAAAAAGATCCGTCCTGATAGCAAAGAAAGACACCCTTTTATTAGCCGATGAAGTAGCAAATGGCAAATCTTATTTGTATACGCACCATAAATAGTTACATCTGTATGATATTCTGAAGCGTCAAAAACGTATTTTTGCCTGAAAGAATATACGGATGCAAAGTGAGCAAAACTTACAACTATTATTGCAGTCTCAGCACTTATCTGCCGAATTAAAACATATTGCTAAGAAGGTACTTGTTGGTGAACGAATTACCTTTGATGAAGGTGTAATTTTGTTTGAAACAGGAGAATTAGGTTACCTGGGTATTTTAGCTAATTATATCCGCGAACAAAAGCATGGTGCTAAAACTTACTTTAACCGAAATTTCCATATCGAACCTACTAATCTTTGTGTTTACGATTGTAAGTTCTGTTCTTATTCACGTCTGATCAAAGAACGATCTGAAGGGTGGGAGTATACCATGGACGATATGCTTAACATCGTGAAGAAGTATGATACCGAATCGGTTACTGAGGTGCATATTGTCGGTGGGGTTTTACCACAATATGATGTGCCATTTTATATGGAATTATTTAACCGGATTAAAGCCCATCGCCCCGATTTGCATGTGAAAGCATTGACACCTGTAGAATATCATTATATATTTAAAAAAGCCAAGCTTGATTATGCTACCGGCATGCGCATGATGAAGGAAGCCGGGTTGGAAAGTATGCCGGGTGGTGGCGCCGAAATATTTCATCCGGAAATACGCGACCAGATTGCTAAAGATAAATGTACAGCCGACCAATGGCTTCAGATACACGAGGAGTGGCACAAATTAGGTATGCGATCAAACGCTACCATGCTTTATGGGCATATCGAGGCGTACAAACATCGCATAGACCATATGGAGCGCTTGCGACAGTTACAAGATAAAACAGGTGGGTTCCAAACATTTATTCCATTAAAGTTCCGTAATAAGGATAACCAGATGTCGCACATTGCCGAATCGTCTGTTATAGAAGATCTGCGGAATTATGCTATTTCTCGCATTTATCTGGATAATTTTGACCATGTGAAAGCTTACTGGGCAATGATCAGTCGTACTACCGCTCAACTTTCTTTGAATTTTGGTGTTGATGATATAGATGGTACACTTGATGATACTACCAAAATTTACAGTATGGCAGGTGCAGAGGAACAACATCCGGGTATGAGCACCCGTGAATTGGTGGAACTGATAAAACAGGCGGGCCGTCACCCGATTGAAAGGGATACTTTATATAATGTGGTTACAGACTATAATGAATATGAGTTCCCCGAGCAGGCAAAACCGCAATTTTATAAATTGCCGGTAGTTAATTAGTCACTGGTCATCGGTCATTAGTGGTTTTCCAATACTTATTGACCGAATAGCTAAACTAATGATAAATGACTAATAACAAATGACAAAAATTTTATATATAGTTCGCCATGGCCAAACAGACCTTAATAAACAAGGGATTGTACAGGGCAGGGGAATGGATACAGACTTAAATGCTGAAGGCAGGCTACAGGCCGATTTGTTCTACAGAGCTTATAAGGACATACCTTTTGATAAAATATATATATCCGAATTAAAGCGTACCCAGCAAAGCGTTCAGCAGTTTATTGATTCGGGTATTCCTTATGAAAAATTATCCGGACTGGATGAGTTGGCCTGGGGAATATATGAAGGTAAACCAAGCACACCGGAAACCAAAGCGGCGTTTTTACAGGTAATGCGTAAATGGACAGCCGGCGAACTGGATATTAAATTTGAGAATGGTGAAAGCCCAAATGAGGTGCAGTCCCGCCAAAAGCAAGCCCTGGAAACAATATTAAGCCACCCGGATGAAAAAAATGTGCTGATATGTATGCATGGCAGGGCAATGCGTTTATTCCTTTGTTTATTAACCGGGCAGCCATTAACCAAAATGGAAGATTTCCCACACCAAAACCTTGTGCTGTATAAAGTTGCTTACGAAGGAGAAAAATTCGAGATCGTTGACTTTAATAATTCTATTCATTTAAAAAATCATTAACCACCCGGTGGATAAAATAAAAATATCGGCGGTTAGCTATACTAACACGCAACCCTTTATATATGGTCTTCACCATACTAATATTATTAATAAAATTGATCTGAGCCTGGATATCCCGGCCGATTGTGCCCAAAAACTAATAGATAATACAGTTGATATTGGGCTAATCCCTGTTGCGGCAGTTATTAATTTGCCTTATTGGGAAATTGTATCCGATTATTGCATTGGTGCAGACGGACCGGTTAATTCGGTATTTATATTTAGTAATTGCGAAATACACCAAGTTAAAACCTTGCAGTTAGATCCCGAATCCCGTTCATCAAATAACCTTGCGCGGGTATTGCTTAAAAATTATTGGCAGATAAAGCCTGATATGGTAGTCAACGCACCTGACTATTCACTATCAACCGATCTGAATACTGCATTTGTACAGATAGGCGACCGTACTTTTGGGAAAAAAGATAAATATAAGTATGCTTACGATCTGGCTGAAATATGGAAAATATTTACAGGCCTTCCATTTGTATTTGCTGCCTGGATAGCAAATAAAAGCATACCGCAGCAATTTATGGACGAGTTTAACCAATCCCTTAAAGTTGGTTTGGATAACCGCGACAATGTTATTGCCGAATTACCCGCACTCAACGATTTTGACTTTAACGACTATCTAATGCATAAATTAGATTTCAGCCTAACCGAAAATAAAATAAAAGCGCTGCATCTTTTTATTGATTACATAAAAAAGCTTAATTGATTGCCGAATTGTTAAGCTTTTGTAAGTTTAGACTACATATTCGCAAATGGCGATTTATGTTGGCTTAATATCAATTAGGATATTGTAAAAAACACACTAAGTTATTCCGCCTAATTTTAACATTTTAATAAAAAGGTATCTTTATTATGAAATTTTCATAAAAATTAAATTTTGTTTGCCAAAACGTCAATATTGCTGTATTTTTGTTTCGGATTTAAAATTTAAGACTATGAAAAAATTATTATTCGCAGCGTTATTCGCTGCCACGTTTAGCCTAACTGCAGTAGCTGCAGATGGTGGCAAAAAGTATGATGATTCTAAAAGTATATCATACTATGTATTGAACCAGTTCAACGCCGATTTTAGCGATGCCGAAAACGTTGTTTGGACAGTTACTCCAACTACGCAAAAAGCCGACTTTACTGTTGACGGAGTTAAAAAAACAGCTTTTTACAGCTTAAACGGTGCCTACCTTGGTTTAACCGAACAGGTTGCTTACAAGCAAATCCCTGCATCTGCTAAAAAAGAAATTGCCGATACCTACAAAGATTATACAGTAGGCCAGGTAATTAAATATGAAACACCTGAGCAGGATTCAGCAATCTACTTAAACAATGCTATCACTCAATCAGAAACTGTTGACTATTTTGTTGACCTGAAAAAAGGTGATAGTGAAGTTTTAGTAAGGGTATCAGCGCGCGGAAGTGTTTACTTCTTTAGGCAAATCAAGTAATTATAATTAACTATTAAACCAAGCCCTGCATATTGCAGGGCTTTTTTTGTTTTACTATTAGGTGTTTAAGCATAATTTCTGATATTAAATATTGCTAAAAACAAAATATTTGTTTTTTTTACAATAAATTTATATGTTTGGATAACAGGATTTTAATTAATTCCTTGCTGATAATTACACTGTTTATTTTTCAGTCTGGTTTTTATGCAATTCTTTAATAACATATTAATACGCTAATTATAATTATGAAAACTGGAAAAGTAAAATGGTTTAACACACAAAAAGGCTTCGGTTTTATCATTACCGAAGAAGGTAAAGACCTTTTTGTGCACTTTAAAGATGTATTGGGTGGTGTAAACGCTATCAAAGACAATGATAACGTTGAATACGAGGTGGAAGAAGGCAGAAAAGGGTTACAGGCGGTAAAAGTGAAAAAGGTATAATCTAATACTTCGTAATAGGAAATTGAACCTCCTGCTTTTAACGCGGAGGTTTTTTTGTGCAAAAAATTTCTCTCGTGCCTATAATTCCTTACTTTAGGCTACCAAACATATTCCTATTTATACTATGACTAATATTACCACCCAACGTGCCAATATCAATATGTTGTTCCTGGTGCTGGTAGCCTCGTTAGGTTACTTCGTTGATATTTATGATCTGTTGATATTTTCCATCGTCAGGGTTAAAAGCCTTACCGAAATTGGTGTACCCGTTACCGAAATAAAAACACAGGGGACCTTTATCATCAATGTGCAAATGTTTGGGCTGTTACTTGGTGGTATTTTATGGGGTATTATCGGCGATAAGCTTGGTCGTATAAAAGTGTTGTTCGGCTCTATTCTTTTATATTCTATTGCCAACTTTTTAAACAGCTATGTGCACAGCGTAAATATGTATGCAGTTGTACGCTTTTTTGCGGGTATAGGTTTAGCAGGTGAATTAGGAGCAGGAATAACATTGGTTAGTGAAACCATGAGCAAGGAGAAACGCGGCTATGGCACAATGATAGTGGCAATTGTAGGATTATTTGGTGCCGTGCTGGCTAATATTGTGGCCAAAGATTACGGCTGGCAAAATGCATACCGGGTAGGCGGTGTTTTAGGTATTGTACTATTGGCGCTACGCATGGGTACTTTTGAATCGGGTATGTTTAAAAATGCCGAAAAATCAAATGTATCGCGCGGGAACTTCCTGATGTTGTTTAATGATAGAAAGCGATTTTTAAAATACTTATACTGTATACTTATAGGCGCCCCGTTGTGGTATGTAGTAGGGGTGCTGGTTACTTTATCCCCCGAATTTGGTAAAGCCTTGGGTGCTAAAGAAGTTTTAAATGCCGGTGATGGGGTGTTATATACCTATATTGGTATATCAGTAGGCGACTTATTTGCCGGTTTATTGGCACAACTTACTAAATCGCGCAGATTGACCATGCTGATTTTCTTATTATTATCTGTGATTACCGTAGTTATTTATCTAAGTTCAAAAGGTATAACTGCCAGTCAATTTACCTGGATATGTTTTTTTATGGGTTGCAGTGTGGGCTACTGGGCAACCTTCGTTACTATTGCTTCCGAGCAATTTGGGACCAATTTACGCGCCACGGTTACTACAACGGTACCCAACTTTGTCCGTGGTGCGTTAATTCCTATAAACGCTTTATTTGGTCTTTTCACGGCGCATTATGGTATGATTAGTAGTGGTTATATTATGATGGGGTTATTAACCATTGTTGCCTTATTCTCTTTAAGTCAACTAAAAGAAACCTTTGGTAAAGATTTGAACTATATGGAAGGCGACGTTACGCCGGTTTAGTATTCGCCTTACTGATCATTCACTTTGCTGTTATTGGGATATGCAACAATTGAACTTCAAATGACCAATGACTATTGACTAATGACTAATTTAGCCGCGATGGTTACCAAAGAACAGATCACCGAAGATTACAAACAGATACAGGACGAGATTTGCGCCGCGCTTGAACAGTTAGATGGCCAGGCAGGCTTTGAAGAAGAAATATGGGAACGCGATGGGGGTGGCGGCGGCCGTACCCGGGTTATTCAAAACGGAAATATTTTTGAAAAAGGTGGCGTGAATTTCTCAGCCGTTCACGGCGAACTGCCCGATGTAATGATGAAGGCTTTAAAGGTAGAACAAAATGATTTTTTTGCTACCGGTATTTCCATTGTAATACATCCTAATCATCCGCTGGTGCCCATCATCCACATGAATATCAGGTATTTTGAAATGCCATCTACTTTTAGCGATGGGCAGCAACCTGTGCGTTGGTTTGGCGGCGGGATAGATCTGACTCCACATTATGTTTTTGATGAAGATGCCCGGTATTTTCACCAGCAGCTAAAAAATGTGTGCGATCAATATAATGCCGGCTTCTATCCGCGTTTTAAGCAATGGGCGGATGATTACTTTTATATTAAGCACCGGCAGGAGACACGTGGAATTGGCGGTATATTTTATGATAAACTGGTTGCTACCGATGATTTAAGCTGGAGCGATATTTTTGAATTCTCCAAATCACTTGGCCGTTCATTCGCCCCAATTTATACTGAACTGGTAAATCGTAATTGTAATAAAGCTTTTACCCCGGAACAACAGGAATGGCAATACCTTCGCCGTAGTCGCTATGCGGAATTTAACCTTGTTTATGACGCGGGAACTAAATTTGGTCTAGAAACCAACGGCCGTATTGAATCTATCCTGATGAGCTTACCCCCAACGGCTAAATGGTTATATAACTTTCAGCCCGAAGCCGGTAGCGAAGAAGCTAAAACCCTCTCTTTATTAAAAAAAGGGATCAACTGGTAATGCCATGCTCCAAAAAACAATAGTCGCTTTACTGATAACTATTCTTTGTTCTTCGTTTGTACAAACACCAGATAATTTAAAGGGTACTTACGAATTTAAAGGTGGTATATACAATGGGAAAAAGGAAGGTGCGCCTGTTGATTATACATTACAACGAAAGTATCAGGCTGATAAGTTTGATGCTTTTTTATTAGAAAAAGGGGAGAAGCCCCAAAAATATCAATCGGGTAAATATCAATTAAAACCCGACTCGTGTTTTGAAACAGAAACTTATAGTGCACAGCCATCGCAACTTACCGGTATTACGCTAAAATACCATTATACATTTCGTAATGACACACTTGTTTTTCAGGGTATTTTACCCACAGGAATGGTGGTTGAAGAGTACTGGAAAAAGGTAAAATAAAGTGTGGATAAATAATAGCCCAAAATGGCGTTTTTTATGTGTAAAACGGCCAATATGTTAGTAAAAAAATGTGGGGCTAAAGTTAAAATTCCTATCTTCGCAGGTCGCTTTGAAAAACAAAAAACTATAAACCTTTTATAGCGCAATATTCTATTAATTAATTAAGATGGCTGAAGATACAGAAAACGAAAATTCGCACAAAGAAGACAGAATAATTCCAATAAATATTGATGAAGAAATGCGATCGGCCTACATTGATTATTCAATGTCGGTTATCGTATCAAGGGCGCTTCCTGACGTGCGCGACGGATTGAAGCCGGTACACAGGCGCGTGCTTTATGGCATGCTTGATCTGGGCCTGAATAATAACAAACCTTATAAAAAATCGGCCCGTATTGTGGGTGAGGTGCTGGGTAAGTATCACCCGCACGGTGATACCTCTGTTTACGATGCCATGGTACGTATGGCCCAGGATTGGAGCTTACGTTATCCTTTTGTTGAGGGCCAGGGTAACTATGGATCTATCGACGGTGACCAGCCAGCGGCCATGAGGTATACCGAAGCAAGGCTTCAGAAAATTGCTGAAGAAATGCTGGCGGATATCAACAAGGATACCATTGACTTTCAACTTAACTTTGACGACTCGTTAGAGGAGCCAACCGTATTGCCGGCAAAAATCCCTAACCTGCTGGTTAACGGAGCGTCAGGTATTGCGGTGGGTATGGCCACAAACATGGCCCCACATAACTTAACCGAGGTAATTAATGCCACTTTAGCTTTAATTGACGACCGCAATATTGAGGTTACCGAGTTAATGAAGCATATTAAAGGCCCTGATTTCCCTACAGGCGGTATCATCTACGGTTACGAAGGTGCTAAAGATGCTTTCCTGACCGGTCGCGGCCGTATAGTTATACGTGCACGTGCTGAAATTGAAACTTTCGGTAATGACCGCGAGCGCATTGTAGTAACTGAAATACCTTACCAGATCAATAAATCGCTGATGATCGAACGTACAGCTGAACTGGTAAACGAAAAGAAAATTGAAGGTATATCTTCTATCAGCGATCAGTCCAACCGCGAAGGTATCCGTGTGGTTTATGAGATAAAACGCGAAGCAAACGCGCTTATCGTACTAAACAACCTGTATAAATATACCGCGTTGCAAACATCGTTCAGTATTAACAACATTGCACTGGTGCATGGCCGACCAATGTTACTGAACCTGAAAGACCTGATCCATCACTTTGTTGAGCACAGGCATGAGGTAGTTATCCGTCGCACCAAATATGAATTAGCCGAAGCTGAAAAGCGCGCGCACATTTTGGAAGGTTTGCTGATAGCGCTTGACCATCTGGACGAAGTTATCGCGCTGATACGCGGTTCAAACACTCCGGAAGAAGCCCGTGATGGTTTGATGAGCAAATTCGGTTTGTCCGAAATACAGGCACGTGCTATTTTGGATATGACCTTACGCAGGTTAACCGGTCTGGAGCGTGATAAGATCAAAGATGAATATGCCGCTTTAATGGAGCAGATCAACTACTTGAAATCTATCCTGGCTGATGAAGGCTTGCGCTACCAGATCATTAAAGATGAGCTGACTGAAATACGCGATAAATATGGCGATGAACGTAAAACCGAAATGGTTCACTCATCGGCAGAAATGAATACGGAAGACTTTATCGAAGATGAGAATGTGGTTATTACCATATCCCGTGAAGGTTATATCAAACGTACTTCATTAACTGAATACCGCAGGCAGGGCCGTGGTGGTAAAGGATCGTTAGGCAGTAACAGCCGCGATGAGGACTTTATTGAACACCTGTTCATCGCATCAAACCACAACTACATGCTGTTCTTTACCGAAGCAGGCCGCTGTTTCTGGTTGAGGGTATTTGAAATACCGGAAGGTACACGTACGTCTAAGGGCCGTGCCATTCAGAACATCATCAACATTCCGAAAGAAGAAAAAATTAAAGCATACATCAAACTGACATCGTTAAAAGACCAGGAATACCTGGAAAACAACTTTATCATTATGTGTACTGCTAAAGGCACCATTAAGAAAACTTCGCTGGAAGCTTATTCACGTCCGCGTGCCAATGGTATCAACGCAATCAATATAAACGAAGGCGATACGCTGCTTGAAGCGAATTTGACCAGCGGTAGCAGCGAGATTGTAATGGCGCTTAAATCAGGTCGTGCCATCCGCTTTAACGAGTCAACCGTTCGCCCTATGGGGCGTACCGCAACAGGTGTGCGTGGTATTACTTTAGATAGCGAAAATGACGAAGTAGTAGGTATGATCAGTATTGATAACCCTGATACAACCGTACTGGTAGTTTCAGAAAAAGGTTATGGCAAACGTACCGATATTGATGACTACCGCGTTACTAATCGTGGTGGTAAAGGTGTTAAAACTATCAGTGTAACTGAAAAAACCGGCAAACTTGTTGCCATAAAAGGTGTTACTGATGATGAAGATCTGATGATCATCAATAAATCGGGTATCATTATCCGTATCGCGGTAAGCGAATTACGGACAATGGGCCGCGCCACACAAGGTGTTAGATTAATAACATTGAAAGGCGATGATGAAATTGCATCGGTAGCAAAAATTGAGCACGAAGAGGAAGAGGTTGAAGCACAGGAAGGCGAAGCAACTGAAGGTGTAAATCCTGAAGGTAACGCCACCGAAGGGGGAGAGGCACCCGGCACGGAGTCAACTGAACCGCCTGCCGACGAAGAATAAAATATATCTATGAACAGCCGTAAAATAATTTTTTCGGTAGCTTTTTTACTGTTTACTTCATCTTTTGCCTTCTGCCAGTCGGAAGTGTTGAAAGGTGTGGTAAACAGTTTAGCTTATTATAAAAAGCAAAACGATCTTAAATATCTTGGCAACGCTAAGAAAACGGTCGATAGCCTGATCAGAACCAAATCAGATTCATCCGACCTTGAAAAAAATGTGTACAAGGCTTTGGTTTATTCCAGCATTGTTTATACCGATTCGCTCAATAAGCTAAACCAACCAGCAGGGTTTTTTTTACAAACCACCCAATTGGTTGATGATCTTTCCAAAAGAAAAAAAATATACAAATACCAGGCGGAAATGAGCTATTCGCGCAGGTGCCTGGGTAACGCTTATTTGCGGCATGGTTTCCAGCAAATGCACATATCCGATTATAGCAACGCGTTGCAATCGTTTAAAAAAGCGCAGACCTACGCACCTTCATTCAGGGAAATTAACGCTTACATTGCTTATGCTAATAATAAATTGGGTAATGTGCAAGAAGCAGCAAAGTATTACAACATTCTTTTAAGCACAGATACTATCCGAAGTGAGTACATTGATGCAGCTGCAAATACCTACAAAATGATAGGGGATACGGCGAAAGCGCTGCAATTACTACAAAAGGGGAGGAAACTTTTGCCTAACGACAAATCCTTTTTGCTGGAAGAGGCCAATATCTATAACAATAATAAAAACTATAATGCATTAGCGCCATTATTACCGCAGTTGCTTGATGATAATCCAAATAATGCTGATATTGCGTTTATAGCTGCAAATTGCTATGACCATCTAAACCATTATGATAAAGCCGAGTCACTTTATTTACGGGCTATAGAATTGAACGGTGCATCGTACGACCCGGTATTTAATTTGGGCTTGTTATATTGTAAAATAAGTGAACGAAAAAAAGGCATTAATTCAGCTAAGGATTTATCCCGCGCAAAACTATGGCTTGAAAAAGCAAATGAAATATCGCCGAATGATACGAAGTGCTTACATTTATTGCAATTAGTATATGGCAAAGAAGGAAACAACGATCAATTAGATAGGATAAATAATAAATTAAAACAGCTAACCAATCAATAAATTATGAAAATCAAGTTTTTGATGACAGGCCTGTTAGGCTTAATGACAATAACCGCTTTTGCACAAAAATCGGAGCTAACCACAGCGGAAACAGAGTTTAATAAATACGATCAATTAAGGAACAATAAGGCTATGGCAAAAATTGCCAATACCAGCCTAACCGCTGCTAAGGCATCAATAGACAAAGCCGCCGCAAATGAAAAAACTGCTAACCTGGCGCAAACTTATGCCTTAAAAGGATCTATTTATAGCGCTTTAGCTGCAAGTGATACTGTTGCGGCTACTTCAACTCCATTATTTGCAACTGCTGAAGAAGCATTGACTAAAGCGAAAGAACTGGATACCAAAGGTGAATACAAAAAAATGATAGATCAGGCACATTTGAATATGGCCCAGTACCAGCTAAACAAGGGAGTGAAGGAGTATGGCGATAAGAAATATGATCTGGCCTATAAATCATTCGATTATTACCGTACCGTATTGCCTGAAGATACTAACGCGATTTATTACACCGGTATAGCAGCCGCAAATGCAGGTATGTGGGATGCGGCCATCACTAATTACAATAAATTAGTTACCACTAAGTATTCAGGTAAACAACGTGCATACCAGGACTTGTCAAATTTCTATTTACAGAAAAAAGATACCGTTGGCGCTATAAAGGTTTTAAACGATGCTGCCGCGGCTTATCCAACCGATCCAACATTCAGCAAACGTGTAATTGAACTAAACCTGCAAACAGGTAAACAGGCTGAGGTATTAGCTAATATTGAAAAAGCAATAGCTAACGATCCTAAAAATAAAGTATTGTATTACTATGCAGGTATAACTTATACCCAGGTTGCTGATCAGTACAACAAAAAGATTGATGCTTTAAGTAAAAATGCGCCTGCTAAAACTGCTACACCAGCTACAAGACCGGGAGCAAAACCGGCTGCGCAGCCAGCAGTAACCGCAACCATTTCACCTGAAATGGCTGATTTAGTAAAAAATCGCGATGAAAATTTAAAAAAGGCTGAAAATGCGTATCGCAAAGCTTTAGAGATTGACCCTAATTATTTTGAAGCGAATTTGAATTTGGGTTATGTATTAATAAACCCGGCTATTGATTTATTTAACAAAACCAGGAATTTACCGGTGAGCAGACAAAAAGAATATGATGCCGGTATGGCCAAAGCAAATGTTTTATTTGACGCTGCTAAACCATATCTGCAAAAAGCTGTTGATTTGCAGCCTAAAAATGTTGACGCATTAACTAACTTAAGAACTTATTATCTTGGGAAAAACGATATGGCCCATGCTAACGAGTTGAAAAAACAAATTGAAGCACTACAACAGGGTGGTAGTGCGCCAGCTCAGAAATAACATTAAAAGAGAGACTATTTAGGTAGTCTCTCTTTTTAAAATTATTATTTAACATAATAAATATTATGAGACAATTTTTTTTTCTTGTTTTTAATATTTATTGCTAATTTTGTTAGCATGAAACGTTCTGGCAGTACAGATCTTCCGTTACATTATGGTTATGTTCCCAAATGGCTGGCCGAGCGTATGGCTAAATTAGGGCTGGCTGTAATGGAATGTATTGTAATGGAATATGGTAACGAAGAAGTTTTAAAGCGTTTAAGCGATCCGTTTTGGTTTCAGAGCCTTGGCGCTGTTATGGGAATGGACTGGCATTCTTCAGGCGTGACCACATCAGTTATGGGTGCGCTGAAACGAGCAATAAACCCGCACGCCAAAGAACTGGGGATTTACATTTGTGGTGGCAAAGGAAAATTTTCGCGGGAAACGCCAAATGAATTATTGCGTTTAGGCGATGCTACAGGCTTGGATGGTAATTACCTTGTGCGTTGCAGTAAGCTTAGCGCTAAAGTTGATAATACAGCTATCCAGGATGGTTTCCAGTTATATACGCATAATTTTATTGTAAGTAACACGGGTAAATGGTCGGTTGTGCAGCAAGGCATGAGCGACGGCTCCAGCACCGCGCGGCGTTATCACTGGCATTCTGATGATCTGACCTCTTTTGTTAACGATCCGCACAGCGCAATTTATGGTCAAAATTATGGCGAAATTATAAATCTTTCAGATAAACGCGCTGATGTGACCCGTGATAAGATCATGACTATTTCAAATGAGCAGCCTGATATAATGCTCAATGAAATAAGACATTTGACCATGCCCGCACACCACGATGTAAAAGCTAAAGATGTTGATTTGAAACGGCTTGGCGCCGTGCTTTGGTTGGCCCATGAAAAACGCCCGGCTGACTTTGAAGACCTTTTATTACTGGAAGGTTTAGGCCCGCGCACTTTGCAATCATTAACATTGGTAAGCGAGGTTATTTATGGCACGCCATCACGGTTTAAAGACCCGGCAAGATTTTCTTTCGCGCATGGCGGAAAGGACGGGCACCCCTTCCCTGTCCCTACTAAAGTTTATGATGAAACCATCGGCACGTTGCAAACGGCTATACACAAGGCAAAAATGGGTAATTCAGATAAAAATGAGGCCATTAAACGGCTTCATAGTATAGCAAAACGCGCTGAGCAGGATTTTACCCCTAACGCCAATTTCGACGCGGTAATTGAGAAGGAAAGAAATGATTCCTGGAAGTATGGCGGACGCACCGTATTTGGGCGTGCCAAACCACCTCAAAACCAGCAATTAAAGTTATTTTAAACTGCTATTTATGGCCTTGGCTGAATCCAGGTGCATTTTTAATGCTGGCAAAGTTTTTTTTGCAAAATCCTGTACCGCTTCTATCCTATCCGCACTTGCTTTTTCAAACATCTCTACCGCTTTTAAATGGTCTGTTAACATCATATTCATGTACGCTTTGTCAAAGGCGGTTCCAGTTAATTTGCCGAGACTATCAATTTTTTGCTGATGCTCCACAGTTAAGGTATCCGATTTTGTGACCATTTTATCCTGGGCCAGTTTAGATAAGTCCTGTGCTGCTTTACTGTGATCAGCTACCATCATTTTTGCAAAACTTACAACGCGCGGGTTTTTTGAAATAGATTCAGCAAGTGATGATGCTTTAATTTCAGTAAGCCCTGATTCATTTGCCGTTTTGATAAAACCCAATCCTTCCGCATCAACCTGGGTTTTTTGATTATAGTTATGAGATTTTTGATTGTCACCGCATGCTACGATAATGATTGCCATTACCGGCAATAAAAACAGTGGCTTTAAATTTTTCATCGTTTTATAGGTTAAGAATAATATTGTAACAATTATTATTAACCCTGGTTTACAAAACCATAAACAAATATTAAATATGATGCAATAAATTTTACCTTAACGATGCAAGGCGTAGTTAATACCACCCGTTAAATGTTGGATAAACAAGGTATCGGTGGTGTAATCATCTTTAGTATGGCCAAGTTCTGTATAAAAAATGCGGCCACCTTCAAATTTATGATACCAGGCAATGGGATGATTGCCATTCATTTCCCCTCCCGTATAAGTGCTTTCATCAATTTTTATCAACACATGGATATCGGGGCTTACCTGTTTAAAGTTATACCACTCATCGGTATGTTGCCAGGTATCAGGCAATTGTTTGGTTGATGGGTGATTATGATCGATAACATTTAAGGTTGCCTGCTGAATTTTTGGATGTTTAAGAAAATAAGCGCCAACCAGTTTGCCGTACCAATCCCAATCATATAAACAATCGGTAGCGGCATGGATGCCCACGAAGCCACCTCCTTTATGAATATAATTCATAAAGGCCTTTTGCTGATCCGCATTGAACAATGAATTTCCTGTAGGGCTCAAGAATATAAGCGCCTTGTATTGCTTCAGGTTTTCATCAGTAAATAGCGCCGGGTTTGTAGTGGTATCAACTGTGAAATTATCTTTTTCGCCAATAAGTTTAATAGCTGTAATGCCATCGGCAATACAGGCGTGATGGTAACCTTTTGTTAGCGAAAATATCAGGACTTTATTTTTAGGCTTATAAGTAAAGCTTAAAAATAGCATCCCGGATACAAAAAAAACTAAAACCTTTTTCATCATAACTAAGCTGAATTACGTCCCGCGTTTACAATACCATAAACCGTCCGGATCACTAATTTATTATAAACATCGGTAAATTCATCGTTATGATGATGATTTAATTTGTGCAGCGCATAATGCTGAATGATTACCAAAGGCAAAACAATCTTTTCGCGCAATGCTATGGAACGTTTTTCAATCGGATACTCTTCCATCAGACTGGTACTGTTGGTTAATTCCAGTAACAGTTCTTTGGTCAATTCATACTCATCCCGCAGCTTTGTCCAAAAGGCGCCGAATGTTTTATCATTTTCCAGGTAAGCAGTTACCCGGAAATCAGATTTCGACATGGACATCATACAATTATCCACAACCGTTTTAAAATAGCCCGAGTTATGATACAACTCCTGTACTTCTTTCCAGCGTTTTTCTTTCTTTATTTTTTTCAGGGCTGTGCCAACACCATAAAAGCCTGGAATGTTTTGTTTCATTTGCCCCCACGAGGTCACAAAACTAATAGCGCGCAGATCTTCCAGCTTTAATTTGGTATCTGCATTTCTTTTGGTTGGCCGGCTGCTGATATTTATGCGGGATAATAATTTTAGCGGGCTCAATTTCTCCAGGTATTCCACAAACAAAGGATCTTCGCGCAGGGCCAGAAAAGCTTTATAGCTTTCATCGGCCATATCCGAGATCATCTTTTTATGGCTGCTATCCAGCAAATCGTGTTTGTTGGGATTTAGTGCTGATATAATGCCTGCGTTTATTAATTGTTCTGAATTAAACCTTGCCGTATCTACCGATCCATATTGCGAACTTACAGTTTGCCCCTGTATAGTTAATTGGATATGATCATTAGCTATATCTTCGCCCATCGACGAATAAAAACGGTGCGTTTTACCTCCCCCGCGTGCCGGTGGCCCCCCTCTCCCATCAAAAAAAGCTAATTCTATGCCGTGTTTACGGGCCATGGCGGTTAGTTCAACCTTGGCTTTATATATAGACCAATTGGCCATCAGATAACCACCATCTTTGGTACTATCGCTAAAGCCCAACATAATGGTTTGGCGGTTGTTACGATTTTTCAGGTGTTTTTTGTAGAACGGATGCGTATACAGTCGCTCCATGATCTCGGCCGCATGGCTTAAATCGTTCACCGTTTCAAATAGTGGCGCAAAATCAACGGTTAGTTCGTCTTTTTTCCAGCCGCTCCATAAAAACAAATCCATCAGTTGTAAAATATCTGATGCTTGCTGACAGTTACTAATAATGAAGCGCTGGCAGGCTTTCTCCCCATTGCATAACTGTATAGTTTTCATCAGCCTGATGGTATTCAGGGTATCTTTTGTTAAGTCGTCGGCATCATCACCGCAAAACAAATTAGCTTCGTTAAAAGTTAAGTGTGTTAATTTATCGCTCTCTTTTAAATCTAAATAACCGTCTTTTATATGCTCATCTACCCGGTGCCCTTCGGTACAATATTTAAATACACTACGTAGGACCCGGCTGTCCTGTCTGATATCCAACGTAGCGAAATAACAGCCAAAGGCCCGTACCTTATGCAGCAGATCATCTATAATACCAACAAATAAGTTGTCATGGTCTTTCAATAAGGTTTCTTTTATTGATGATAATAAGCCAATCAATTCATCCTGAAGGTTAACAGGCTGCGGCTGCTCGTTAAATGCGTTCTGATAAAGCAGTTTTTCTAAGGCGCCCATGGCCGCCTCCACACCTCTGAAGGTAATACGGCGTTTTAAAACCCTAAAATCGCGGTAGTAGCAACGGAATATAATCTGTCTTAAAGTAGCGGCAACTGTTTGGGTTGTTTCGGCATTAACGTTAGGGTTACCATCCCGGTCGCCGCCTGGCCAAAAACCTAATTCAACAACCTGGTGGTTTGCATCTTCAATATCAAACTCTTCTTCTAACTTAGCTTGAGTAGCGGTTACCGCATGATAAAATACATTTTCTAAAAACCATATGAGGCTCACTGCCTCATCAACCGGTGTAGGTGATGTTTTATTAAAGAATGGTGTTTTACCTAATTGCTGCAGCAATAAATTAATGGTATTAATATCATTAATTTTTAAAGCCTCTATCAGGTCGGTCATGATGCCTAAAACACGGCTTGGGTAAAACTGCGTGGGGTGAGCGGTAAGTACCAGGCGCAAAGAAAACTTCTTTAACTTTTCCTTTATCTGCTTGCGCATATCATCGTCACCGTCAACTTGTTGTAATAAACTTTGCAGGGTGCCTGTCTTTTCAAAGTGGCCAATTTTACCAAATGACGAATCCTCTATAGCATCAAACAAAACTACCTGCCTTTCAATATACTGGATAAACCTGAACAGGCGGTTGATCTGCTCCTGGTGATCAATATCCGGCACGTATTTCTTAAAGAATGATTCAATAACAGCCGCCGGCGATTTTTGCTTAATGGTTTCTTTTTCGCAGTGCGAACTAAAAAACGGAAGCAAAATACCGGTATCTTTAACCTGGTAAAAAGGAAGTGTCAGGAAAAGACTGTCGTATAACTGAAAGCGGCTTTCCACCTCTTGGTTAAAAATAGTTTCCCGTTGACTGAGCTTTGTTATTGAGGGCATATAAGTTTATAAAATGGTTGATGCAAACGCCAAAATAAATACTACTAATTTTGTGGGGTTTAAGTTACACACTATTAATATATTATTCAACAAATGGCTTAATAATTGACAATTTGATATTAAAAACACCCGAAACAGCTAATTTGTTTAATTTTACAACATAATAATCGCCTCATATTAATGAACATTCAAACCCGGGAAATAAAAAGCTTTTTTTACAGCCAGTATTTTTCTGATGGTTTGCGTATTTCGCTGGGTATTTTATTGCCTACGCTTATTATGGCCCAGTTCAATTTGTTTCAAACCGGGCTTACATTATCACTTGGGGCGCTGTGTGTTTGTGTAGTCGACACGCCTGGCCCTACCATGCATAAGCGTAACGCTATGCTTATTTGCAATGCCTGTATTTTTGTTATCGCTATCATCACCGGTTTTGCGCGGCTCAATCTGTACACGCTGGGTATCGAGATAGCTTTGTTTTCGTTCCTGTTCTCCATGTTTACGGTTTATGGTAACCGGGCGGCTTCAGTAGGCACGGCCTCGCTCCTGATCATGATATTTATGATGGATAAGGCTAATAAGCCGGATGAAGTACTGGGCTACAGTGCCACACTTTTAGCTGGTGGCATTTGGTATATGTTGCAAAGTTTATTGTTTTTCCAAATACGGCCTTACCGTGCAGCACAGCAGGCATTGGGCGAAAACATGCTTGATGTGGTAAAGTTTTTACGTATTAAAGCTGATTTTTACAGGAACGATGTTGATATAGAAGAGAATTACCGCAAGCTTGTATCGCACCAGATACAGGTAAGCCAGCACCAGGATATTGTACGCGAGATATTGTTTAAAAGCCGGGTGCTGGTTCGTGAATCCACCTACGCCAGCCGGATATTGGTAATTACGTTTGTTGACCTGGTCGACCTGTATGAACAAATCATGGCCACTCACTATGATTATAAAGACATTCACGAGAAGTTTGGCCATACCGGTGTGCTGGAAGATATTGCTGCTTTATTAAGCCACATGGCAGATGAACTGGATAATATCGGTTTCGCAATCCTGTCTAACACGCGTTACAATAAACAGATCAACTTTGATAAGGAACTTGAGCAGCTGAAAACCAAAATAGATAATGTGGCTAAGGCCGATCCGGCTATCAGTAACCTGGTATTGAAAAAAATACTAATAAACCTGCGCGATCTAAACCAGCGCATGGGCGATATCTTCAACTATTATAACTCTAAATCGTCGAACCTGTTGCTGGAGAAAAAGCCGGATGTAGAATATTCAAAATTCGTGACCCACCAGGAATATGACCCGAAAATATTTTTTGACAACCTTACCTTTAGTTCGGCTGCATTTAAACATGCTTTAAGGGTAGCGCTGGTATGTATCTTCGGTTTCTTTGTTACCAAAAGCGCCGAAGTGCTGGTTTTTGCCGATTATATTACCGGCCGTAAACTGGTTTTTGGGCACCATAGCTATTGGGTGCTGCTAACTATCATTGTAATACTAAAACCCGGCTATAGCCTTTCTAAGCAGCGTAACCTGCAACGTTTAATAGGCACTATTGCAGGCGGCGTAATTGGGGTACTGATATTGGTATTTGTGCACAACACTGTAATTCAGTTTATCTTCCTGGTGGTGTTTATGATGGGGGCCTACAGTTTTCAGCGCCTTAACTACGTAGTAAGCGTAATACTAATGACGCCGTATGTGCTTATCCTGTTCAAGTTTTTAGGTGTGGGGCATCTAAACATAGCGCAGGAACGGATTGTGGATACTATTATAGGTTCGGTAATTGCGTTTTTCGCCAGCTACGTGTTGTTTCCGTCGTGGGAATCGGAAGTGATAACGGAAAGCCTCCGCGACGTGATCTATGCCAATACCCATTACCTGGTTAAAATTGCTGACACGATGACCGGCGCCGGTATTAACACTACCGATTATAAACTTGCCCGCAAAGAAGTGTATGTAACGTCAGCCAATTTATCTGCCGCTTTTGAGCGTATGACATCAGAGCCTAAGCGCAAACAAAAGAAAAGTAAAGAAGTGCATAAATTTGTGGTACTGAACCACATTCTGTCATCATACCTCGCTACGGTCGCCTCCTCGGCATCGTCCAGTAAAATGACGGCCAAACCCCACCCCGATCATTTAAAACTGATACGCCGCAGTGTAGCTGTGTTGAATGAAACCGATAAAAAACTGGGCGGCAAAACTATTGATTTTACTGCGGATAAAACTACCACGCCAACACCTGAAGCACCGGTTGACTTAACCGCCGATGAAAAATTATTAAAAGAGCAATTAGGCTTTATTAATAAGATAGTGAACGATATTGCCAAGGTGACGGATAATTATTTGACGTAAACTTTATTCGCACCTAAAGCAGCGAAGAAATATTCTTCATTTAGGCATATGTTTTATCGAGTCTTTATTATATAACAAAGTATACGGTTTTTATTAACTTCACCGAAAACGTTACAACTGTGAATTATTTTAACGGCGTCTTTTTTATGTTATTCGGCGCTTTTTTGTCATTTATGGAACTTAAAAGGCTGTCAGTTTTAAAGCGTAATTATATAGGCCATATCCTTCTGATACTTGTATATTTATACCTTGTTGTGGGTGGCGTTTTGATGGTTAGTCATAATACAGACAAGTTTTTATTACGTTGGTTAATAGAGACAATCATAACAGTAGTCATCATTACACGCATAATCAGATTTATCATCCGCCGATCAATGGTTATAATTCAACGAAAAAAATAATATTGATCCGCATGCAGTGGGCGTTATCACCACACCGCCCATTTGTTTGGAATCTGTTGCAAGTAAAGTGGTTCGGTGATAACACCGACCACGGGCTCGAAATTTTGTGATAACTTCGGTGAGTGTCATAATCAAAACAAAGATAATTGGATTGTCATGACAAGTAATATTCTTATTTTGCGGCTTTCCCATCGGCTATTAAACGTTCTAAACCTTCAATACTTAATGCTGTCATTTGTCGGGTTTCACTTTCATCGGGTATTCTGTTTCGTAATATCAAAATCGTATGCTCTCCGTCACGCTCATACCTCACAAGGTCTTTGTAATCAAAGGTTATTTCCTTTCCGAGCATATCGGCTACTATAAGTGTAAAATTGTCCATGGATTTGGTTGTTTAGAAGATTTAAAAAGACGGCAATTTAAGTTATAGCTTTTAGCCTCCGGTCGGTGTTATCACCGACCACGGACTCTAATATTAAAAAGTATCGCCTTATAAATATATTGGTTATTCTTTGAAAAATTTTATCGCATCTGATGAAATCAACTACAACAAATCATTAGCCAAATTGGACAATTCACTGCGTTCTCCTTTTTGCAGGGTAATGTGCGCGTATAGCTGGTGTCCCTTGGCTTTATCTATCAGGTAGGATAAGCCGTTACTTTCGGCATCAAGGTATGGCGTATCTATCTGGTAAATATCACCAGTGAACACAAACTTGCTATGCTCGCCGGCACGGGATATAATGGTTTTAACTTCGTGAGGGGTTAAATTCTGCGCCTCATCTACAATAAAGAATATCTTGGTAAGCGTACGCCCCCGTATAAAGGCCAACGGAGCGATGGAGATCTTATCGTTGGTTACCAGTTCATCAATCTTCTGCTGCATTTTATCATCATCAGCAAATTGCTCACGGATAAATTTCAGGTTATCCCAAATTGGCGCCATATACGGGTCTACTTTCGATTTGGCATCGCCCGGTAAAAAACCGATATCCTTATTGCTTAAAGGCACAATTGGCCGGGTAACAAATATCTGGCGGTAGTATTTACGTTGTTCTAAAGCGGCAGCCAGCGCCAGCAGGGTTTTACCAGTACCGGCATTGCCTTGCATGGTAACCAACTTAATATCAGGATCCAGCAGGGCATGTAAAGCACAGGCCTGTTCTGGGTTTTTGGGATAGATGTTAAATACAGGTTCCTCCTTAACTTTCTCCAGGTGGTTTATCTGCGCACTGTAAAATGCCGCTAACCCTTTATTTTTGCCATTTAATAAATAGAAGTGGTTGCCACGGCTACGGTCAACGTCAAGTTCTTCAGGGGTTAATATTTCCTCTTTATTAAGCTGATTAATCAGTTTATCGGTAGTTTTAGTAATTGTGGTACCGGTGTAAAGCTCATCAAGGTTTTTAACTTTACCTGTCTCGTAATCCTCGGCATTCAGGTTAAGCGATTTTGCTTTCAGGCGCAGGCAAATATCTTTTGATACCAGTACCACTTTCTTATTAGGGTTTTCTTCCTGTAACGAAAGTGCGGCATTTAAAATACGGTGGTCTATTTTCCCATCACCAAAAACCTGCTCAGCATCAACTTCCGCAGTTTTTTTGTCCATAACCACTTTAAAGCTACCCTTAGTTTGCCCGTTTAACGGCTGCCATTGGTTAAGCAAATGTTTTCGTGACAGACCATCCATCAGCCTGATAAACCCCCGGGCCTCAAAGTTGCGGGTATCATTGCCGGTTTTCATATTATCAAGTTCTTCCAAAACCTGGATAGGTATGGCCACATCGTGCTCCTGAAAGTTCTCGAATGCGTTATGGTCGTACAGGATAACCGAAGTATCTAAAACGAATATCTTTTTTTTGCCAGATGATTTGCTCCTGCCCTCTTTAGTCATAAGGCTAAAATTAGGAAATAGAAAGCAGATATAAGAGAGGATATGTGAGAAATTAGTAACTCAGCCAAAAATCAAAGAGATTTGGTAAAAAGGAATAAAAAACGAAAAGTCTGTAAAAAATCCGTTAAAAAGCGATAAAAATGGCTGGGCTCTTTCCTGGCGCAACTAAAATCCTACAAAAAACGAAAACGGAAGCCTCTTCTTGCGATTCGACTTCCGTTTCCTGACCTTGCCTTAACCTTAGTTAGTGCAAAGCGCCCAAGTTCTTGTGTAAATGACCGGCCTTAATTTATTCTTATTCTTGCAAACTTCGAATATGCTTAATGTCCGTTACCTGTGTTGCATTGCGCCGTAACGCCAGCAATCAGTGTATGCCTCTTTTAATTATCCCGGTGAGTTAAAAAAGCCTTTCGGTTTTATTAGCATTTTGGGTAACTCAGCAACCTTTAGTGATCATCAGCCGGCCCGAAGGCGTGCCCTGTTTCACTGCTGTATTACTGTAAGGCTGTCAAAGTACTTCGTTCTTGTTGATATCTAAGATAGCAGGCCTACACACATTTGTCAAGCAAATTATACTGGTTTTTATAAACAAGTTGTTAACCAATAAGTTAAGGTTACTAACAGCAAATTGTGTGTGATTAAGTATAATTAGCTACAAACAGCCATATCCCACCTATCTTATTCACATCCAGGTTATTCACAGTTTTATTCAATAATTGATTTCTTAGGGAAACTAAGAATGCTTAAAACCAACACATTAGTAATATTATCTGATATGCTATTAGAAATACCCTGGTAGATTTTTGTTATTTACTAAAATAATTAGCAAATTTGTTTATGAATCAAAACTCGGTTGTTATAAAAAAAGATTCGCGTGTGCTGTTTGTAGATATGGACAGCTTTTTTGCACGCTGCGAGCAGCAGGTAAACTATTGGCTGCGTAACCGGCCCGTGGGGGTTTGTGTATATACCGGTAAATACGGGTGCGTGATATCTCTATCAAAAGAAGCAAAGGCCCTGGGCATAAGGGCCGGTACGCGTTTAAATGACGTAATGGCCATATGCCCCGAGTTTATCCCGGTAGAAAGTAACCCAGCAAGGTACAGGGCCTATCACACTAAAATTATTAATATACTACAGGAATACGCGCTTGATGTAGTACCTAAAAGTATTGATGAAGCCATTATTAACCTCAGCAACCAAAAAGATACTGATCCGCTAACTATCGCGAAGCAAATAAAAAAAGATATACTGGAGCGTGTTGGCGATTGGCTAACCTGCTCTATAGGTATTGCACCTAACGCGTTTCTGGCCAAACTAGCATCTGTACGCGGAAAGAAACTACCCGAAGGCCTTTTGATGATAACCCATGAAAACATTGATGAGGTATTGCGCCCGTTAAAATTAGGAGATTTGCCGGGCATTGGCGGCAATATGTCGTACCGGTTAGAGCGTGCCGGCATAATGACACCTTTAGACATGCGCCATGCCGGCCCCCATAAATTAAAGGCCATTTTTAAGGGAATTGAGGGGATATTTTGGCATTATCGCTTAAATTTTATTGAAACCAATATTGTATCACATGAATACCGGGGTATGCAGGCCATGCGACAAATTTCGGCCGAGAAGAGGCAGAACATAGCCTATATCGACCAGCTTTTTATGACGCTTTGCCTTACGCTTGAAAAGCGGATGGTAAAACATAAATTCCGTTGTAAAGCCATAGGCTTTACCGCACGCTATGCCGATGATACCCGTTGGGATGATGCTTTTACCACTACTACACCGGTTCAGGACGCAATTAGCATGATGAACATGATAAAGTTGAGGATAGAGAAGTTTCAGCAGATGATGAATTGCAGCCCCATCTTTAACAATGAAATTACTCAGATGCGTGTATCGGTAACTAATTTTGTAGATAGCGGCAGCATGATATATAGTTTATTTGAAGATATAGACAAGAAAGAAACCGTTTTTAAAACCATGCACGATATTAAAAGCCGGTTTGGATCGGATAAACTGATCCGCGCGGTAGAGATGACAGACGGGCAGGTAATTAAGGATGTAATAGGGTTTGGATCGGTAAAAGATTTAAGCGAGCTGGATTATAAAACTTAATTTAAGATTGCTGCATCGTTTCAATCTTAAATTATTACCTGAATTTTTCGGATTTAGCTATAAAATTTATATATAAAACGTATACTTGTATAATGCTAATAGACGAGTTGTACAATATTAGCTAACCCTAATTGTTTAAATAGTAAAACCCTGGTTATATTTGTTATGAAACTGCTTTTTATCCGCAAATCATTCATGTATCATCATTTGTTACTATTTATATTATTGCTGACGCATTGTACAAAATCTAAAATACAGATTCCTGCAACAAAAGATAGCATAACTGTTAGTGCAAGTTCAGCAAATGTCCCCCCGCCCGCCAGTGATGTCCCGTTAAAAAACATGTTTGGTGTGAATGTCTACGAATGGAATTTTCTTTCTAATCCGGCAGATGTCAACAATCGTACTACAATATATGAGGCCAACATGTCGCTGATAAAATCATTCAGCGCTATCAGGCATTACCTGGATTGGAATAAACTGGAATACACCGAAGGCAATTACACCTATGCCCCCACACACGACGGCAGCTGGGATTATGACCTGATATATACACGGTGCAAGCAGGAAGGAATTACTACGCTGATAGATATAAAGAATTGTCCAAACTGGCTGATGCAAACTTATCCATCCAGCTTACAGGATATTGAGAATGTCCCCGCTCCTTATGGCGCCGACCTTAGCAAACCCGCCAGTTATGTACAACAGGCTCGGGTAGCCTTTCAGGTGGCAGCCAGGTATGGGTATAATACAGCGGTAAATCCGGCTTTGGTAAAGGTAGATACCCGCCCGCGCTGGACTAACGATCAAATTAACGTAGTTAAAATAGGCTTAGGATTAGTAAAGTATATTGAGTGCGATAATGAACGGGATAAATGGTGGAAAGGCCCGCAAACACAGCAAACGCCCGAGCAGTACGCCGCTAATATGTCGGCGTTTTATGATGGGGATAAAGGCAAATTAGGCAGTAATGCCGGCGTTAAAACTGCCGATCCGAACATGCTGGTAGTAATGGGTGGCCTGGCCAGCTGCGATACAAATTTTGTAAAACGAATGATAGACTGGTGCCGCGTTAACCGGGGCGTAAAAGCCGATGGCACTGTTAATTTGTGTTTCGATATAATTAACTATCATTATTATTCAAATGATGGCAGCGTTAACCCGCGTACCGCAGCTACTACCGGGGTAGCCCCCGAGCTTTCTGAAGCAGGCATGCTTGCCGCTGCCTTTATGAAAGTTGGCAAAGCCAACCATGTGCCGGTTTGGGTAACCGAAGCAGGTTATGACATTAACCAGGGAAGCTACCAGAAGGCTATAGCCATTGGCAGCAAATCTGTAGCGCTTACCCAGGCCGATTGGATATTGCGTACGGCTTTATTATACATGCGCCATGGTATACAAAATTTGTTTTATTATCAATTATTTGATGATACCCCCGGAAGCCCTACCCAGTACGCTACATCGGGCTTAGCCGAAGGTACTAAACGCAGGCCTGCTGCCGATTATATTTTGCAAGCCACAAAGCTACTGGGCAACTACAACTACAGTAAAACCATAAATGCCGATCCGTTAGTTGACGTATATGTTAGTGGTAAAAAAGTAATGTATGTTTTAACAGTTCCTGATCAGAAAGGCCGGGCAGCCTTATATAGCCTTGATCTGGGTGAAAAAACATTGAGTACGAATGTATATAAACCTACCCCCGGGGCTGATGCCATGACCAAAACTGTAGGCATACCGGTAGCAGGTAAATTGAACGTAACCGCGACAGAAACACCCATATTTATTGAGGCTGGTAATTAGTATCATTCAAATTAGTTAATTCATCAGGTTAATAACAAATTATCCGCGTAAAAAGCTATTTTTGCGGCTGAATGAAGCACATACGTAATTTTTGTATCATAGCACATATCGACCACGGCAAAAGTACCCTTGCCGACAGGTTGCTGGAATATACTAATACCATTACCAAGCGCGAAGCGCAAGCCCAGTTGCTGGATGATATGGACCTGGAACGCGAGCGCGGTATCACCATAAAAAGCCATGCCATACAAATGGATTATGAGCTAAACGGTCAGAAATATGTACTGAACCTGATAGATACCCCCGGCCACGTTGATTTTAGCTACGAAGTTTCCCGTTCTATTGCCGCCTGTGAGGGCGCTTTGCTTATTGTTGATGCATCGCAAGGTATACAGGCGCAAACCATTTCAAACTTATATCTTGCTTTAGAGAACGACCTGGAAATTATCCCCGTGTTAA